>NZ_JBFAJC010000021.1:0-172724 GCF_040655075.1 Actinoallomurus sp. NPDC050550
ACCATGGTCCGCCGACTGACACGCGGCCGACCCACCACCCGAACCGGACCACGGCCCCTGGAATACGAATGAGATCAACTTCTCAAACACTCACTGAGGGACGCCTAGTCGGCGAGGCGCGCCAGCGGCCTCGGCTGACCTGGGTTGCCCGGCCGGTATCGGCGAGGATACGGAGCCTCGCGTAGATCCACGGGCGGCTCTTGCCTGTCGCGGTCATCAGGTGGGGTACGGAGATGCCCTCAGCGGGAGCGCCGCTGAGAAGTTCCCAGAGACGCGCTTGAGGGCCGTCTTCGAGCTCCTCTGCTTGAAAAGGCGCTGGCCGACCAGGGGTTCAAGATCACCGTCGTCGCCCACGGCGCCGATCTGGGGATCACAGAACGCCCTCTCAGATGCACATCGGGCTTGCCGGTCATGTGGGGCTCGACGGCTCAGAGGTTCTTGGTGCGCTCGTCGAGTGCTTCGATCTTCGCGCGTAGGTGCCCGATGGCGCTGCGCATCTCCTGAAGCTGACCGAAGATGATCTGAAACTCTTCGCTGCGCTCCTCGTGGTCGGCTTCCGCCTCGGCCGGTGCGTCCGGCCTGGCCACGACAACCGTTCGGCTCCCCTGCCTGGTCTGGATGAGTCCCTCATCCCGTAGCACAGCGATCGCGTTGCTAACGGTCATCTTCGCGACGCCATACCTCTCAGCGATCTCCCCGGCGGGAGGTAGCGCCTCACCGACCGGATACCGGCCGGACGCGATGCCCGCGCGCAAGTCGTCAGCAATGCGGACGTAAGGCTTGCGGCGATCGACCGAACCGGGATTTCCCATGTCAGAGAGTGTACAGCCGTCGCCTAGGCCCCTAGGTGCATAGGAAAATTCCGGCCAACGGCTTGACTTGTCCGCCTACCTAGGTACATTTGATCGAGACAGCTACCTAGGTAGCTAGGTAGACAGTTCTCTTCTCAGGAGTGTCATGCAGAACATCGGTATCCCGGTCGACACCCGCGCCCTGACCTTCGTATGCGTCGCGCCGCCGGCGCCGAAGCTGGTCAACCGCGAGACCGGAGAGGTCAAGGTGGACAACCAGGGCCGCACCGTCTTCCAGGTCGGCCTGTCAGTGGCAACCGAGGCCGGCCGGATCGACCTGGTGACGGTCAACGTCCCCGGTGACCCGGAGGTCCAGGTGGGCCAGATCGTCACTGTCCCCGACCTGATCGCCCGGCCGTGGAAGCAGGTCATCAACGGCGAGGAACGGCACGGGATCTCCTTCGGAGCCTCGGCCGTCGTTCCGGCGTCCGCCGCCTGGGCTGCCTGAGCAGGGGCCGTGATGTTCGACAAGGCAACGCTGTGTGCAGCGGTCGCGGGTCTTGTCGCCGTGGTCGCCGGGGGCCTGGCGTGGCGGCGGTTTCACCCGCTGTCGTTCTGGCTGTGCGTCGGGTTCCCGGCCCGCGCGGTGTGGCTGTACGCCACCTGGCAGCACGTCGCCTCGGCCTGCAAGCTCACGCACAAGCGGCGGCGCTGGCGCGTCACCCTCGACTCCGTCCCCGTCCTGGGGGCCGCCTCCCGTGAGGCCACGGCGATCGTGGAGCGTCGACACCTGCGGCGGGTGGAGATCGAAAAGGCTCCCCGCCTCGGGCTGATCCGCCCCTCCCGGCTGGGCTGGCGGCTGCGGATCACGCTGAACGACGGGCAGATCCCCGACGACTTCGCCAAGGTCGCCGAACGGCTGGCGCATGCCTGGCGGGCGCATGCGGTGCGGGTGCTGGAGTCCAAGCCGGGCAAGGTCGTGCTGATCGCCACCCGCAAAGACCCCCTCATCACGGTCCCGCCCCTGCCGCCTGAGCCGGGTGACCTGCTGAGGGTGCGGCCCGGGGTGTTGGAGAACGGGCGGCCGTGGGTGATCGACTTCAAGACCGTCCCGCACTGGCTGTTCGCCGGCGCGACTCAATCGGGCAAGTCGACGCTGCTGAACGCCATCATCGCCGGGCTGGCTCCGCAACCGGTCGCCCTGGTCGGGTTCGACCTGAAAGGCGGGGTCGAACTGACCCCGTACGCGGCCCGCATGTCCGCGCTGGCGACCACGCGGGTCGGGTGTGTGCGGCTGCTGGATGGGCTGGTCTCTGAGCTGACGCATCGGATGGCCGACTGCCGCGAGGCGGGCGTACGCAACGTCTGGCGGCTCCCGGACCACCTGCGGCCGACTCCGATCGTGGTCGTGGTCGACGAGGTCGCCGAACTGTTCCTGATCGCGGACAAGGCCGAGAAGGACGAGGTCGCTAAGACCTCGGTCGCGCTGTTGCGCATCGCCCAACTGGGGCGGGCGTTCGGGGTGTACCTGATCGTCTGCGGCCAGCGCATCGGCTCTGACCTCGGCCCCGGTGTCACCGCGCTGCGCTCGCAACTGTCCGGCCGTGTCTGCCACCGGGTCAACGATCCGGAGACGGCGACGATGACGCTCGGCGACATGGACCCGGCCGCGCTGGAAGCCGCCCGCGCGATCGCTGCCGAGACGCCCGGCGTGGCGATCGTGGCGGGCAGTGACGGGTCCTGGAATCGGGCTCGGTCCGCGCTGACGACCGAGGCTGAGGCCGAAGCCGCCGCCGACGCTCACCGCCACCTCGCCACCCCCTGGGCGCACCTCGTCCGCACCGGTCCCCGCGCCGTCTCCGACGACCAAGCCGCCTAACCCCCTCGACTTCTCGGAGGCTCCCCATGACCAACGTGATTCCCCTGCACCGTCCCGCCGCCGGTGTCCCGTCCGCCCGTCCTCGTCGCGGGGACGGCCGCTCGTCCTCGTCCCGCCGTACCGTCCTGGACTCCGTCCGGCTCGCCTTCGACGACACGCGTGGTGTCCACGTCGCCGTGTGCGCCCGGTGCGCGGGGACGGAGTCGGCCTACCCGGATGCGCTGGGCTGGCTGCTCGGCTGGGCCGACGCTCACCGCTGTGATCCCGAGTTGGCCGCACTGCTGGCCTTCTGCGAGCGGGGGGCGGCGTGATGCCCCGCCTCGGTGGGCTGCTGGCCGACTCCGGGCCGGTCGTCGTCCTGGCCGGAATCGCTGCCGCTGGGTCGTTCACCCACATCCGCGACACCGCCCGCCAGCACGGACAACACGGCTGGATGGCCTGGGCCATCGCGGTCTGCATCGACCTGACCTGTGTCATGGCCGCCCGCGAACGTCAGCGTGACCGCCGCACCGGACGCCGTACCGGGCCGATCTCCTGGCCGTCGCTGGTGCTGGCCGGCGGGGTGGTCCTGTCGCTGGCTGCCAACCTCGCCCAAGCCGAACCCACCCCGTGGGGCTGGCTGACCGCCGCGACTCCGGCGGGCGCGTTCCTGGTGGCGGTGTCCATGCTCGAACGACGCTCGACCGACCGGCGACCGGCTGACACTCCGGCGTCCTCGTCCTCTGCGGTCACGGTGGACTCGTCCCCGGTTCCGCCGTCGTTCGGACGGCCGTCCTCTGACCTCGTCCTCGTCCGGGACGACCAGGACGGCGCGGACGAGCAGGACACGACTCGGGACGAGTCCGCTTCGCCGGACGCTCCTGCGGCCGAACTGCTCTCCTTCGCCCGCCGTGTCGCCACCGAACACGAGGAACGGCACGGACGCCCGATCACCCGCGACACACTGCGCGCCCGGCTGGGCGTGTCCAACCAGCTCGCCTCTGACCTGCTCCGCCAGATCCGCACCGCCTGAAACGGAGAACACCCCCGATGACCGCACAGCCGACTGTCCCCGGTGACCTGCTCGCCCGTACCCAGACCATCACCGGACTCCGCGCGCTGGCCGACTTCTTGGAGGCCAACCCCGCCGTTCCGGTCGAGGAATACGGCTGGCAAGTCAGCTACCACACCCGTGGCACCGACGAGCAGCAGGCGACCGAGGTCGACCGGATCGCCGTCCTCCTCGACGCCGTCCCCGTCGACGATCGGAGCGACGGCGGCCACTACACCGTGGCCAAGACCTTCGGCCACATCACCTACAGGGCCGTACACATCCCCGCCCGGCGCATGGACGCCCACTACGCGCTGATGAGCTACGCCCCGGCCTTCCGCCCCGAGACGGACGAGGAAGCCGCCTGATGGACCTTCACGAATACGACTTCGAAACCGCGTGCACGCAGATGCACGAACACGACCCCGACACATGCGCCCCGGCCCACGCCGACCCCCCGGCGCTAATCCCGCCGGTTCAACGCTGGCGGTGCTGCCACTGCACCGGCGGCCTGACCTCCGACGGCCAGACCTGCAAGCACTGCGAGGGCCTCGGATTCTCCTGACGCCCTGCGCCCCCGGCGTGGCCGCACAACCGCCAAGTCATCCGCCACGTCGGGGGCCATCCCCAACCGTCTGTACGACAGGAGACCCCTTCATCTTGCCTGCTTCCGCTCCCTCCCCGCTGGTCCTCCGCGACATCGCCCGCCGGGCCTCCTCCCCGGACTACCAGCGGTGGGCCGCCCAGATCCGCCGGACCGGCGGCTGCGCCCAACCCATCCACCTGCGCGGGCGGGTCGACTACCGGGACCCCCTCACCGGCGCGCTTCTCCACCGCTACTCCACGGTCCACGAGCCGGACGGGGTGCTGCGGGTGGCGTGCAAGACCCGACGTGCCTCGCGGTGTCCCTCGTGTGCGGAGGTCTACCGGGCCGACACCTACCAACTCGTCCGGGCGGGCCTGGTCGGAGGCAAAGGCGTCCCCGATACCGTCACTGAGCATCCGGCCGCGTTCGTCACCTTGACCGCTCCCTCGTTCGGGCCGGTCCACGCCCGGCGCGAAAAGGCCGGCAAGCTTCGACCGTGCCACCCTCGCCGGGATCTGGGGGACTGCCCGCACGGACGCTCCCAGTCGTGCACCGAACGGCACGGGGCCGACGATCCGCGGTTGGGGGAGCCCCTGTGCCCGGACTGCTACGACTACACCGGCTCGGCCCTGTTCAACGCACTCGCCCCCGAACTATGGCGGCGCTTCACCCTCGCCCTACGGCGGCGCATCGCCAAGGCGGCGGGCCTGACCGTGGCCGAGCTGCGCGGCGCCCTCACCGTGTCGTTCGCCAAGGTCGCCGAATACCAACGCCGGGGCGTCGTCCACTTCCACGCCGTCATCCGCCTCGACGGACCCGACGGCCCCACCACCAACCCGCCCGCCTGGGCAACCGGAGACCTCCTCGACGACGCCGTACGCCACGCCGCCCGCGCCGTCACGGTCACCACCCCCGAGGCAGAGGACCTGCCCGCCCGAGCCTTGGCGTGGGGCTCGCAGGTCGACGTCCGGCCGATCACCACGACCGGCGAACTGAGCGACCAAGCCGTAGCCGGCTACATCGCCAAATACGCCACCAAAGCCGCCGAGTGCGTCGGCACCCTCGACCGGCCGATCCGCCCTACCGACGACCTCGCCCAGCTTGATATCCGCGACCACGCCCGCCGGTTGATCACCGAGTGTCGACGTCTCGGAGCGCTGGAAGAGATGGCCGATCTTCGGCTTGTCGACTGGGCGCACATGCTCGGCTTCCGGGGCCACTTCTCCACCAAGTCCCGCCGATACTCAACCACCCTCGGCGCGCTCCGCCACGCCCGCATGGCTCACAACCAGCGCGAACACGACATCACGACCGGCCGACTGCCCCTCTTCGACGAGGACCAGGTCCTCGTTGTCGCGCACTGGGACTACGTCGGCCAAGGCCACACGCCCGGCGAAGCGTTCCTGACCGCCGCACTGAGCGGCAAGCCTCTGCCCCCTCTCGACGCCACCGGAGCGGGCGGAAGCCTGCCGGAACTCATGGAGGTCATGTGAACCGACGAGATGAGTTGATGACGGTCCCCCAGATCCTCGCTGAGCTGGGCGGCGTCTCCCGCCGCACCTTCTATCGCTGGCGCGAAATCGGCTCGGCTCCGGCCGGTCTCCGACTGCCCAACGGCGAGATCCGCGTATGGCGGAGCGAGTTCACCACCTGGCTTGAGAACCTCCGGGAGGCAGCATGACCACCACGTATGACGTGAAGTTCTGGACGGTCTACCGGAACAAGTCGAGCAAGACGCCGTCGTACGTGGCGCGGTGGCAGGTCGGTGGGCGTCGGAAGACCAAGACCTACCGGACCAAGGCGCTCGCTGAGAGCTTCCTGTCTGACCTTCGGCAGGCAGCCAAGCGCGGGGAAGCCTTCGACATCGAGACCGGTCTTCCCGAGTCGATGCTGAAGGCGAAGAACGCCGCCACGTGGTTCGAGTTCGTTCAGGCGTATTCCGTCACGAAGTGGCCGCATCTCGCTGCCAAGAGCCGGGACAGCATGACAGACGCGCTCGCGACGGTGACCCCGGCGTTGACGAAGGATGATCCGGGCAAGCCGAGCATCGAGACGCTACGGGCCGCGCTGAGGCGTTATGCGCTCCTGCCGGAAGACCGGCGCATCGAGCCAGACAGCGAGGTGAGTGCGGCGCTGCGCTGGCTACAGCGTGCGTCGCTGCCGGTCCGGGCTGTGGAAGACAGCTCTACGGTCCACGCTGCGCTCAACGCCCTTTCTCTCACGATGGACGGCAAGCGGGCGGCGACCACGACCTACCGCCGTAAGCGGGCGGTCTTCTACAACGTCATCGAGTACGCCGTTGAGCTGGAGGAACTCGCAGACAATCCGCTCGACCGGATCAAGTCGAAGCGACGGAGCCTGAAGATCGCTCAAGCGGTCGACCGGCGCGCCGTGGTCAACCCCCAGCAGGCCAGGGAGCTGCTGACGGCCGTGACCTACTGCGGACGCACCAGAGGCGAGCACATGAGAGCGATGTTCGCCTGCATGTACTACGGCGGTCTGCGGCCCGCTGAGGCGCTCGGCCTGCGGGAAGCCGACTGCTTCCTACCTGGGGAGGGATGGGGAAGCCTGACACTTGAGAAGACGCGTCCGCAGGCGGGGAAGCAGTGGACCGACAGCGGTGAGACCCACGACGACCGTGGTCTCAAGCACCGGGCCAACAAGGAGACGCGCCTCGTACCGATCCCTCCGGAGCTGGTCACCATCCTGCGGGCGCACATCGACGCTCACGGCACGTCGGCGGACGGCCGGCTGTTCCGTACCTCGAAGGGCCGGCCATTCGCCTCCTCGGCGATCAACGGCGTGTGGACTCAGGCGCGGGCTCTGGCGTTCACTCCGGCTCAGGTGCTCTCTCCCCTGGCTCAGACTCCGTACGACCTTCGGCATGCGGCGGTCTCGCTCTGGCTGAATGCCGGGGTGTCAGCCCCCGACGTTGCCGAGCGGGCGGGGCACAGTGTCGACGTGCTGCTCAAGGTGTACGCCAAGTGCATCGACGGGCAGCGTGAGATCGCGAATCGGCGTATCGAGGCGGCGCTTGGCATCCACTAGCGTCCGCGTCTGAGAGAGGCCCTCGGCTCGTCCGGGGGCCTCTTCGTCTTTGCGGGGTGACCTCGGCAAACGTGCCGTGCGGCCATTGCACGCATATTGCACGACCACCTACAAGGGGCTGCATCGGGTGGCATACGGCTGCATATGTCCGGATTCGACCGGCGGAGCGTCCTCGCTGGTCGTGGCACGAATTGGCTGGTCAACGCGTGGGGCTGGCAAGCGGCCGAGAATCCAAGATCCGCTTTAGGAAACCGTTGCTCTATCCCCTGAGCTACGAGGGCTTGTCGCTGGTAGAGCCTAGCGGAGCCTGACCGCTGCGCGCGTCTCGATGGTGCCCGTTCCGCGCATGTTCCGGATCTTGGTATCCGCTTGCCTGCCTGCGGCGGGTCAAGCCTAGCCCGTACTCGGTTGCTCCGGCCTCGGCCAGGCTGGGAACTGGTGCGGTCTCCGAGGCTGGGCTTACCGCCTGACCGCATCCTTATCAGTTCGATCTTGGCCAAGGTGATCAAGCCTCCGCCCGACGTCGACCGTCCGCACGAAGCCGTGATCATCCGGTGGCGTCTGCCCGCGTTGCTGTCACCGTTGCTGTCACTTCTATGAAGACACCCGGTTCCGCCATCGCGCTGATGTTGGCTCGACCCGTGCAGTCTCGCCGATGGGATGACAGGCTGGACCAGAGATCGCGTGAAAGGATCGCTTGACCATGCGTGGTGCGCTCGATCGCCTGTTCCGCTGGTTCCTGGTGCGTCTGTGCCTCTACTTGGCCCTAGGACTGTTGGCTACCTGGACCCTGTCGATGGTGGAGGGCTATAGCTGGGTCTCCGAAATGAGGCACGGGATACTTCCGTGGGTCTCGATGGCGGTAATCAACGAGGTGATCTATCGGCTGTCGCCCAGGAAGCGAGCCGACACGCCAAATCCGTGACGGACGAGTGCGGATGTTCGCCATGCCGAACAGACGGTCCACCACCTGGTCATCCCGTTCGCCGTCGTCCCACCCCCCGGGGAGCGGGCCAGGCCCTAGGGGTGCAAGGTGGAGCGCCCCACGGACGAACGTCGGTGATGCTGGACCCGCTAGCGGTCAGGGCTTCGCGGAGGTTGAGGATGCATTGCTTCGCGGCCTGATGTCCCCGACCCCTACGGTCGCCCCGTCCTTATCCAGCGGGCATGCACCAGCGGCGTACACCAGCGAGTCAGGCGAAGCAACGGACGCGTACGCATACGGCGCATCGCAAAGACCGGCGACGCGGATAAGTTCAACACTCATGATCCGAGGATGGCGGGACCTCACGCATACCGTCGAACGGTTTTCAGCCCACGGCGCGCGTCAGTTGATCATGCAGATTAGCCGCGCCTGACGAGCACACCGGAACGGTACATCTGGCCCGCGTATGGCCCGCGAACGGTGGCACACGGCTGCATACGATGATCGTCCATGACACTCGACAGCACAGTGGCGGTAGAGAGCGCCGACGCAGGTCAGAACCGGTTTCAGCTGATCAACTACGGCAACGGCGGACGCCCGACGATCACGGCGTATGTTCCTTAGGAAACCGTTGCTCTATCCCCTGAGCTACGAGGGCTTGACGCTGGTCAGAGCCTAGCGGAGCCGCTGGGCCGTCCGCTGCACGCTGCGATCATTGCACAGATATTGCCCTGCCCTCGATCGCCCGCCTCCGACGTCGTCAACGTCGACGCCAAGGATACGTGGTGTCGTGCGGGCTGTGGGGCCTCCGTGCCCAGGCCGACGACGGCCAGGCACCGCAACCTGACTTCGCCGACCGCGACCGGCATCGACTCGGGCCACCGTGAAGATGCGCCGTCGAGCGGTCGGATTTGGGTGTCAACGCAGCGCCGCTGCGAAGACACGGCAGTTGGTGCTGGTGAAGGTGTGCTCGCGTTTGGACCACTCGATGCTGGAGGCGGCCTACTCGGAACCAGCCGCACTGGGGCCTGGATCGCTCAGGCGCTCGGTCCACCAGCGGGCGTTGCGGGACTGGCGGTCCAGGATCGCGTCCAAGACGTCAACGCGACGGGCAGCGGTGAGTCCGTAGGCGTCGATGAGGATCCGCACCTGGGCGGCCTGAGCGGCGACGGGCGGTGCGCCGGCCTTGGAAGAGATGCACCACGTCCAAGCCATGTATCCGAGGTCTTCGAGCGGTTCGCCGCCGGCGGCGGTGTCGAAGTCGATGAAGGCGACCGGTAGCCCAGCCTGGAAGACGGTGTTGTTGGGGCCGGGGTCGTGGTGGCAGACGACGGAGTGTTTCCCGGTGAGGCCGCTGTCGCGGGTCGCGTCGTGCAGCGAGCGAAGAAGTGCCCCGGCTGCGGTGATCTGGACGTCGTTCCAACGCTGGAACTTGGCCGGCACCCAGCCGGGCAAGTAGCTGAAGATGTCGCGGTCGGCTTCGTCCCGTCCGAGGTAGCGCGGCGCTCCGGCGAACTGGCGTTGGTGCAGGTGTGTGAGGAGTCGGGCGACGAAGGCCGATGAGTCCGTGGTAGGTCGTCGAACCGTATCCGCGACGCGGACGACGCCCGGCGTGATCCGTCCTCCGGTCAGCGGAACTTCAACGGGGATCGGTCGCATGGTGCGGACCTCCTGGTCAAAGCTCACATGGCGGTCGGCGGATGGACGGATCGGTGAAGACTGGCATGGCCCGGTGGGTCTCGTGCAACGCCATTTCACTCCTTCGTCGGTAATGCACAACGACTACCGACCACGCCAGGAAAGCAGCGTGACGCAGCTCGGCGACCGGCCGGAGAAAAACCCGGCCTACAGGCTGACCTCAACGGCGACGGATTTACAGAGGGTCGGCGATCTCCGCCATGCCCGTCCGCTGACGTGGGCTGACGTCGTGCAGAGTGTGGTCGAGATGCCTGCTCATCCCGCGCATATCCCGTGCCTAGGTAGAACGTGCGTGCGTCCGCGCCTCGTTACTCTGTCGGGGTGCGACGCGTGGAAGTCCCCGACATGATCAAGCGGGGAACCAAGCAAGATCTGGTGAGCTTGAGCAGGAAGGCGCGGGACCTGCACCTCACCGGCCGAGGCCGGAAAGCTGAGTGGCTTGCGGACACCTGCCTGACGGCGCACCCGGTGCCCTCCGGGCGGTGCTGTCAGAACCCCATCCGCAACCTTCCTACCGCTGCTTCGTGGTCATTCAGCGAACCCCCGAAACACTCGACCACTTCCCGCTCGACATCCTCCCCAGTGACTTCGGGCGCGGGCGGTGACACCAGGCGGAGCCAGCTCACCCAATGAAGATCCACCATCTTGAAGTGGCTGGTCAGCGTGCTGGTGTGTCAGGGTTCGTGGGTATTCGTACTGGTCGTGGGCGGGTGTCTGTGGTGTAGATCGTCCGTCAGGGCGGTTCGTGGTGGCTCCGGCCCCGACGCGCTCCCGCCGGACTACGAGCTCCTCGGCCGGTCACGGTCCGTCGGGTCGGCGAGATACCCGGCCTTCCTGTCGGCATCCGAGGCAAGCTGGAGCCGCTTCGCGCACAACCGACCAAGCTCGCCGACCGCGGCTGGCTGCGCAAACTCGCCGACGGCCGGTTCACGATCGGGGTTGAGAGGATCGGACAGTGGAATAGCGCTGGACGGGCCGGAGCGCGTGGATCTTCACGAACCGCGCGGCGCGTTTCTCAGGTCGGTTCGTTGAGACAGCGCGCGAACACGCCAGTGAAACAGCGATGAAGCACGTACAAGGCGCTGACCTTGCTGAAGGTTCTTCCTCGGTCCGATCCTCCTCGACCCCGGAAGCGGGCTACCACGCTCTCGACACCCGCACCGGTCCGTGACTTCCTGAACAACCTCGCCCCGGATCCCGCCGCGGCCGGGTGGGTGAGATGGCGCATCTGGCGAACGCGGCGAACTCGTGGTCGGCGATCGTTCTTCTCACCCTGCCCTACCGTCTATGCGGCACGAGTCCGTTCTCGTAGGCGATGATCGCCAGGTGGACGCGGTCCCGGGCCTCGAGTTTGGCGAACAGACGCGCGACATGGGTCTTCGCCGTCGCCGCGCTGATGACCAGCCGCTCGGCTATCTCAGCGTTCGACAGTCCCTGTCCGACCAGTGCCAGCACCTCGCGCTCCCGGTCGGTGATCTCTGCGATGAGACGTGAGTCCTGGGCGGGCTCGGTGTCCGGTTCGGGGGCCGCGGGGGTGGCGGAGGTTCCGGCGAAGTCGGCGATCAGCCGTCGGGTGACGCTCGGCGCGATCAACGCGTCGCCGGCGGCCACCACGCGGATCGCGTCCAGGATCGCGTCCAGGGCCATGCTCTTGAGCAGGAATCCGCTGGCGCCGGCGCGCAGTGCGCCGTAGACGTACTCGTCGTCGTCGAAGGTCGTCAGCACCAGCACCTTGGGCGGGTCCGGCTCGGCGGTCGCCTGCCGGGTCGCCTCGATCCCGTCCATGCCCGGCATCCGGATGTCCATCACCACGACGTCCGGCCGCAGCTCACGTACCAGGCGCACCGCCTCGCGGCCGTCGCCGGCCTCGCCGACCACCTCCAGGTCGGCGGTGCCGCCGATCAGGATCCCGAGCCCGACCAGCATCAGCGGCTGGTCGTCGGCCAGCAGCACCCGCACGCTCATGCCGGAAGCCTCGCCGTCACCCGGAATCCGCCCTCCGGACGCCGGCCGGCGCTGAACTGGCCGGACAGCAACGTCACCCGCTCGCGCATGCCGAGCAGGCCGAAGCCGCTCCCGCCGGGCGCCGCCGAGTGCCTGGGACGGCCGGGCCCGCCGGGACCGTCGTCCCCGTCGTCCACCACCTCGATCGTCACTCCTGTCGGCTCGTATCCGACCGCGACCCGGCACGTCCGCGCACCGGAATGCCGCACCACGTTCGTCACCGACTCCTGGATGATCCGGAACGCCGACAGTTCGATCTCCGGCGGCAGCGGACGCTGCTCGCCCCGCCAGGCCACGTGGACCCGCACCCCGGCGTCGGCCGTGCGCTCGGCGAGCTGCGGGACGTCGGCCAGGCTGCCGGCCGGCGCCAGCGGAGCGGCCCCCGGCATGGCGTCGTCGGGCTCGGCGCGGCGTAGCGCCCCGAGCATGCGCTGCAGCTCGAGCAGCGTCTGGCGGCTGGTGGTCTCGATGCCGGTCAGCGCCTGCCGCGTCTGCTCGGGCTTGGTGTCCACGACCCGCGCCGCCGCTCCCGACAGCACCGTGATGATCCCGATGCTGTGCGCGACGCTGTCGTGCAGTTCGCGGGCGATCCGCAGCCGCTCGGTCACGACGGCGCGGGCCGCCCTCTGCTCGCGCAGGGCTCCGAGGTATTCACGGCGTTTGCGGTTCACCCTTCCGAAGACCCACGCGACCGCGACCCACAACGGGTACTGCCCGGCCCACTGGACCGCGTCGCCGACGGACTGCCCGGGGACGTGCATGTCGTTGACGAACGCGGCCGCGACGGCCGCGACGGAGCCGACGGCGGCGGCCTTCGGACGCCGGACGGCGAGGTACCCGCCCAAGGCGATGATCAGGAAGAACACGATCGAGGGCCGTGCGCCGAAGATGTCGCCGAGGACCGATTCGCCCAGGATCGTCGCGAAGACCGCCGTCGGCAGACGGCGCACCAGCAGAACCGGAAGTGCGAGCACGACGCACAACCCCATCGTCTGGAAGACCCCGAGGCCGGAAAACTGGTACCCGTCGTTGTAGTGCGCAACCATCGACTTGTAGAGCGCCAGCGCGTAGAGGCAGGTGGTGGCCAGCACCACGGCCTGTGACATCAGCCAGATCACGCGCTTCGATGTCGAGAGACGCTGGAGAAGCCCTTCCATACGGAGATCGTATTCAGCGGCGTCGGCTCCGCGCGTCGCCCCGGGGATGTACGCGGGTACGCCCCCGGGCCGATGGCCTGGGGAACGGTGACATCCCCCGGCCGACGCGACGGACAGCGTTCCGTTCTTAGGTTCAGGGCCATGACGAATGCACCAGTGATCGATCTTGTCGACACGACAAAGAAATACGACGACGGCCCACCCGCGCTAGCCGGTGTGACCTTGTCCGTGGTGCCCGGTGAATGCGTGGCGATCCTCGGCCATTCCGGCAGCGGCAAGTCCACCCTGCTGAACCTGATCGCCGGTCTGGACAAGCCCTCCAGCGGCACCGTGACGGTCAACGGCACGCGCGTCGACCAGCTCGGTGAGGCCGGCTCGGCGAAGTACCGCCGGGCCTCGATCGGCATGATCTTCCAGTTCTTCAACCTCCTCGACGACCTGACCGTCTTGGACAACGTCATGGTCCCGGCGCAGCTGGCTGGGATGGGCAAGGGCGAAGCGAAGCGCCGGGCCATCGAGCTGCTCGGCTCGCTGGGCATCGACCGGCATGCCAACGCCTACCCGCAGCGGCTGTCCGGCGGGCAACGGCAGCGGGTGGCGGTGGCCAGGGCCCTGATGAACAAGCCGGCGCTGCTGCTGGCCGACGAGCCCACCGGCGCGCTCGACTCGAGCTCGGCCGCCGACGTGCGCCAACTGCTACTGGACCTGAACAGCGAGGGTCAGACCATCCTGCTGGTGACCCACGACGTGCAGCTGGCCGCGAGCACCGCGCGTCGCACGATCGAGTTGGTGGACGGAGCGGTCGAGCGGGACGTCGTCAACAGCGGCAGGGGTGCCGGCCTGGCCGCCTACTCGTCGCTGACCCGTCCGGCGGGAGCGGTCGAATGACGCTGCGCAAGCCTCCGCTGCCCCGGCGCCTCTTCGAGGTCGGATTCCACGCCATGGCCCGCCTGCTGCCGGCGGTGAGCCGGTGAGTGCCCTTGGCAAGGTCGTACGCTCCGGCGTGGGACGGCGTCGGGTCCAGTCCCTCGTCATGGCCCTGACAACGTTCGCCGCGGTGACGTCGTCAGTACTCTCACTCGGTCTGCTGACCGTCGTGCAGGCCCCGTTCGAGCACGCTTTCAGTGCTCGGAACGGGGCGCACCTGGCGGTCCAGTTCGACGGCTCGAAGGTCACGGACGCGCGGGCCGCCGCCACCGCGCACGCCGCCGGCGTCACCGAGGCGGGCGGTCCGTACCCGATCGCCGCCGCCCTGGACACGACCATCGGAACCGACTGCCCCAAGAAGGCTTGGGCCGGTCACGACAACGGTCCGATCACCGTCACCACCCGGCCCGACCTGGGGAGCACCTCCGGGATGGACCAGTTGGCGCTGACCCGGGGGCGCTGGCCGACCGGCCCAGGCGAGATCGCCCTACCGTGGCAGCACTATGCCATCGACTGCTTCGGCGGTTCGGTGGTGTTCTCCTCCCTGCCGGGCAAGCCGTCGTTCAAGGTCGTCGGCTTCGCCGACTCGGTGACCAACAGCGCGACCGCCTTCGCCACCGCCGACGGCTTCGCGCGGCTCACCGCCGCCGGGGCCAAATCCGACAAGCAGATGCTTTACCGGTTCGCCAAGGCCGGGACCGACGCCGACATCGCCACCGACAAACGGGCGGTGGCCGCCGCCGCGCCACCCGGCACGGTCGAGGCCGGACAGTCGTACCTGACCGCGGAGTGGCAGGTGACCGGCAACGCCAAGGCCTACGTGCCGTTCCTGGTCGCCTTCGGGATCTTCGGGCTGATCCTGTCGGTGCTGATCATCTCGATCGTGGTCAGCGGGGCCGTGGCCGCGGGAATCCGGCGCATCGGGATTCTGAAGTCGTTGGGCTTCACCCCCTCGCAGGTGGTCCGCGCCTACACCGCCCAGGCCATGATCCCGGCGACACTCGGCGTGGTGCTCGGCACGGTCTTCGGCAACCTCCTGGCCGTGCCGATCCTGGACGAGGCCACCAAGCAGTTCGGCGCGGCCAGTGCCACGATTCCGTTGTGGGTCAGCGCCGTGGTGGCGCTGGGCACCCTGCTGGTCGTCGGCGTCACGGCTTCGATCCCGGCACTGCGGGCCGGCCGCATGCCGGCGGTCCAGGCCCTGCTGGTCGGCCGCGCCCCCAAGGCCGGGCGCGGTCGGACGGCGCAACGTCTGGCCTCGCGGCTGCCGCTGCCCCGGGCCATGTCGCTGGGACTGGCACAGCCCTTCGCTAAGCCGGCCCGGGCCGTACTGGTCGGTGCGGCGGTGCTGCTCGGCGCGGTGAGCCTCACCTTCGCGGTGGGGCTGGAGGCCGGGTTCAGCAAGTACCTGGAAGCCACCACCTCAGGCTTCAACCACGCGTCGGCGTACGTGATACCCACAGCCGACGTAGGCAAGCCCTGGGGTCTCTACGGCCCCAACGACCCGCGCCACCAGTACCTGGACGCCCCCAAGGTGGCCGCCGCGCTCGCCAGGACCCCGGGCACGAAGGCCGCGTTCGGCTGGGGCGACAGCGGCGCGACCATGGTCGGCGCGCCGACCGGCGGCGAAACGCCGAAGGTGTTCACGGTCAGCGGCGACTTCTCCTGGACGAACCTGGAGCTGCTGTCCGGCCGCTGGTACTCGGCGCCCGGCGAGGCCGTCGTCGGCGACAAGCTGGCCACGGCGGCGGGGATCCACGTCGGTGACGACGTCACCGTGATGCAGCGGAACAAGCGAACGTCACTGAAGGTCGTCGGCATCGAGTTCGACACCAATTTGGGCGACTATACGGTCATGACGGATGCGGCCACCTTCAGCGCCGCCGGTCTGACCCCGCGCATCGACCAGTTCAACGTCGAGCTGGCCTCGAACGTCAACGGATCGGACTGGTCCGCCTCGGCTGCCGCCGCGCTGACCCCGCTGAACGCCTCGGTCCAGCCGAGCTCGGGCGGGCTCAACAACCTCGTGGTGATCACCATGGGCGCCCTGGTGGCCACGCTCACGCTGATGCTGATCGCGGTCGCCGCGCTCGGGGTGCTGAACACCGTGGTGCAGGAAACCCGGGAGCGGGTCCATGATCTGGGGATCTTCAAGGCCCTCGGGATGACACCCAAGCAGACCATTGCGATGGTTCTGACCTCGGTGACATTCACCGGCCTGATCGCCGGGCTGATCGGGGTACCGATCGGGGTCGCGGTGGAGAAGGCGACACTGACCCCGATGGGGAAGGCGATCGGCCGCCACCTGCCGCCGAGCGTGACCCACACCTACACAGCCGGGCTGCTCCTCCCCCTGCTGGCCGGCGGGATCGTGATCGCCCTACTAGGGGCGCTGCTGCCGGCCAGCTGGGCGGCACGCTCCCGGACCGCCACCGCGCTGCGGACCGAGTAGGAGCCGCCGGTCGCCGCAGCAACAGCGGTGCTGGGCACTGCACGGCGGCAAGAACAGAATGCCGACCTCCCCCGGTTGATCCCCTCGGGAGGTCGGCATTCCGGCGTTTTTCCCTCAGCACAAAGGCGTGAGAGGCACCCAGCATGGCGGTCAGCGTTTTCGACCTGTTCTCGATCGGCATCGGCCCGTAGAGTTCACACACAGTCGGCCCGATACGCGCGGCCCGGATGTTCGTCAAGCGTCTGGACAACGAGGGCCCGCTGCCCCGGGTGACCAGGGTCGGCCAGAACTGCTCGGCTCCCTCGGCGGCACCGGCCACGGCCACGGCACCCCGAAGGCAGTGCTGCTGGGCACCGAGAAGGGCGCCGAGGCCGAGATCGCCTTCATCGAGGACCGCGACCTGGTACCGCACCGGCGCAAGCCGCTGCCGTACCACTCCAATGGCATGAAGTTTTTACTGAGACGCGATGCAGACGCTTACTACCGGACGCCCGCACGAGACAGTTGCCTTAAATACTTAAAGATAGTTACCGTGTTGCGTCACGTTGAGCACTGTCTAGTCCCAGCTGATGCTTGACAGTTGTGTCCCGGCTGATGCTTGACGGGTGGGCTAGTACGGCAGTCCGAGGTCGTGACCTGATCTTGGGGTGGATCGGGCGGCCTCGCTGCGACCTTGCGTCAAGTTGGGATCTTTTCGGCGTCTGGGAAGGCGCCTCGGAGTGCCTGGAGCACACGAGAGTCGGTCGCGTAAACATCCCAGGAAGTACTGTCTACCGCCTGAATGACGATCACATCGGATCGCTCCTCAGCTTGGCGCCCGATGACCCGGCCGTCGATGATCTGGACCTCGGTAGTCACCTTGAGCAGTTGGTCCAGCGTCATCTCGACGTCGTCAACGAGCAGGTCAGCAGCTCTGTGCTCGGACGTCGACCATGCCTCCACGATGGCGAGGCGCCAGGTCAGGACTGGCAACACCGGCCGCAATAGATCGACAAGTTCAGCCAACTCGATGTACTTGGTGCTGTCGCGCCAGGCGTTGAAGGTGATGCCGTCCACCAGTGGATTAAAGCAGCCGATTGCATGACCCTGAGGCGAGAACGTTGCCGAATTTCGCTGTATTAGATCAAGGCGGCGGCGCAAGCGCCGCCGCGGGCCGCCCGCTCCAGCACGCCCTACGGGCGTGCGGCGTGGGCGCCGGTCCCTCCGGCCGTACCGATCGGGCGGCCCACCGGACGAAGAACCAAGCGCGGATTTCCTCCAGCCCACCGGCTCCGGACCGTTCTCGCGGGACTGGCGCAGGGCCGCCGGCAGACTCGCTGCGCTCGCCCTACGGGTGGCCTACGGCCATCAGTCGGCGCCCCGCTCCCCCAGATCAGGGGCAGCTGTTCTCGATGCCTTGCCCAGGGCACTGTGCGGTGCATCAGGTTGATTCGTCCGGGGAGACCGCAGGGTTCTTCGGGCCATGTTCGCTTGATGCCCGTTTATGCGTCAGGAGCATGTCCTCGAACTCGTCAACGCCGATCACAACGTTGTCGAACTGCCTATACCTATCTTGCAATTCGACCTCTTCATCACTGATTCTCTCGACTGCGCCGCCTTCCGTGCCCGTCCGGAAGCCGATCCCAAAGCGCTCGCAACCGTCCCGCCATACGTTCAGGAGTTCCTCTATCGACTCCGGGTCGTCAGCTACGGGGAGAAAAAACGTTTCGACCGCTCGCACCGTATTGGCATCCGCCTCCGGAGTCCGTCGTGCAATCCACCAAGGCTCCTCGTACGTGAACGTCCATCGACCGCTGCTCATGTCCAACCTCCGAGGGCAAGTATCCAGACACGCAGTTGGGTTGATCGAGCGCACCCCTGGGGGCTCCGCCGCCCCCAGACCCCCGCGAGCCGGAGCACCCGCCCGCGCGAATAGGTCTGTCACCGCATCCCGCCATTCGCGCGGACGAGCACTCCGGACCGGCGAACCTGGCCCGCGTATGGCCCGCGAACGGTGGCATGCGGCTGCATACGATGATCACCTGCGGCACTTGGCGGCGCAACCGGATTTGAGAGAGTCAGCCGAGGTCAGTAGCGCTTTTTGCTGATCAACTACGGCAACGACGGACGCCTGGGCTCCCATCCCGGAGCCGGAAGCTCCCCCGGCTCGGGGATGGAGTTGGGCCGTACGCGACGCAAGGTCTGTCAGTGGTTGAGGTGGAAGCCGGGTCAGGCATGCGCGACGCGCAGACCAAGGGACAATGCGGCCATGGCGCAACAGTCCGGCTCACCCACCCCAGAAGAAGTTGAGCGGCGAATCCGGTGGTTCGAGGAGTACACCGACGCGGCGATCAACAACAGCGTGCACCGTCCACCACGAGACGAACCATACGCCTGTCCATGTTGTGGATACCTAACCCTGAGCGAGCGCGGCAACTACGAGATCTGCGACGTCTGCTTCTGGGAAGACGACGGCCAGGACGAGCACGACGCGGATGCCGTTCGTGGCGGCCCCAACGGCAACCTGAGCCTCAGCCAGGCACGCCGTAATTTCGCCGCTTTCGGCGCAAACCGCGAAGGCGATCTGCCCCACGTACGAGATCCCCACCCAACCGAGCACCCTCCCAACGAAGATCATTAAGGATGCCCGTTAGGCCGGACCACTGGCCCGCATATGGCCCGCGAACAGTGACACACGGCTGCATACGGCGATCATCTACGGCACTCGACAGCACAACGGTGCTGGAGGAAGGCAACGCGGGCGACAGCCGGTTTTCGCTGATCAACTACGGCAACGGCAGACGCCGGATGACGGGCACGGGGACAGGCGCTCGGCCCCGGTGTCAGGCAGACCGGTGCATCTCATCGAGCGTGTGATACCCGCAGCATGGGCACGGATATGGCCGGCCTCGCGGCGGACGTCTGATGTTGATAAACACCGCTCAATTGTCTTAGCGATGCTGCCGGCTTGGGAAGTCGGTGCCGCTGATTTGATCACCTGCGACGCTGCTGACCTGTGCCTTCCCGGCGCTCTCCCCGTGAGCGACCGTAGGCGACCGTGATCGTCGGCTCTAACGGGCACGCAACGGGCACGCCTCGGCGACACCCGCCGCAGTTCACCCGGTTTCCACCCCAGCCACTGACCACCGTGCGCATCGTGCGGGCCAACTCCATCCCCGAGCCTGAGTCCCCCGCCGGAGGCTTTGTCGAACGGTTTAGCTGACGCGTGGACCGGATGTCTGCCGCCTAATGTGGCACTTGACGTGCCCTTCACAGCCGAGGAGCCCTGTGATCGCTACGCCGCGCCTGTTCGCCGTCACCATTGACTGCCCGGACCCGGCTGGACTCGTACGGTTCTACCAGGCGTTCTTGGGCGGTGAGTTGTCCTTCTCGTCCAACGAGGACTTCGCCGCGCTCGTCATCGACGGCAGTGTTCGCCTCGATTTCCAGCGGGTCTCGAACCCTGCGCCGGCCCGGTGGCCTGATCCCGACGCCGCGCGACGGCTCCATCTGGATTTCGCGGTCGACGACCTCGACCAGGCCGAGAAGCAACTCCTCGGCATTGGCGCTATGTTGGCCGACTTCCAACCTGGGGGCGAGAGGTTCCGGGTGCTGCTCGATCCGGCTGGGCATCCGTTCTGTATCGCGACGAGATCCGCTGCGTCGATCAGCGAGCACGCGTAGGAGGCGGTGGCGATCGAAGGCTGTGTTGGGCCGCCCGATCGGCACGGCCGGAGGGACCGGCGCCCACGCCGCACGCCCGTAGGGCGTGCCGGAGCGGCGGCCTGCGGCGGCGCTTGCGCCGCCGCCTTGATCATTGATGGGAAGGCTCGTCAGTGGTCAGAGGCGGCGAGTGATCGTTGGTGGGTGCTCCGGTTTGCCAGTTGTGCCAGATGGCGGCGTTGAGGGCCAGGATGCGCTGGCTGATGCGGGCCCAGAGCCCGTCGGTGGTGCGGACGTTGTGGCGTTCCAGGCCCAGTTGGTTCGTCAACGTCCAGATGATCGCTTCGATGCGCTGACGCACGCCACTTGGTGAGGCGGCGGGCGCTGTGAGCTGGTGGGGATCTGCTGTTGGGGCGGGCGGTGTGGTTCACATGATTCCGATGACGAGGCCCTGGACCGCAGTCGATCGTTTAACTCGTGGGCTTAAACGATCGCACCCCCCTTGGCTGCTGCGCATAATGGCTACACGTATCGGTCGAGAAAAACTGCGGGCGATAAAGTCACTATCAGACAAGAAGAAGCACACAACAACTGGCGGCCAGGCAAGGACCCTCCGCTACATTGCGCGATGGCTCACACCACTGGCCGGCTGTCGGCGGAACTCGTCCCCTGCCACTGGCTCCTTCCTCAAGGAAAGGAGTGGAGCCGATGGTGCGCGGTATCCCACCGATCCGATCCCGGCGCGGCCCACGCCGCCGCAGGCCCGCCAAGCTGCACGCCGACAAGGGCTACGACTTCAACCACCTGCGGCGCCGGCCGGGCAGCCGCGGCATCACCCACCGCATCGCCCGACGTGGCATCGAATCCTCCCAGCCATGAGCAGTGCTTCATCCAGCAAGGCCCGCATCTACCAGGAGGTTTGCATGAAGACCATGATGAGGCGCGCCCTCGCGACGACCGCCCTGGCGACCGTCGCCTTCGCGGGCGCGGCCACCGCTGCGTCCGCCGGCACCGTCCGGTCGAACGGCGTCGCTCAGCCGAACTGCGGCGGACCGAGCGGCTGCAGCTACACGTACTTCAACCACTACCTGTCCTTCGCCGACTGCAATGCGGCGGGTCAGGCGCTCGTCGCTTCGGGCCGGTGGAGTGACTACTACTGCACGCGAGACACCAGCGACCCGAGCCACGGGCCCTGGTACGACCTGTTCGTGGACTAAGTGGGTGTTGAAGAACCGCTGATCAGGGTCGATGGCGGGTCTTATCGAGAATTGCCGGCCGGATAGTCCAAGCGGGGCCCCGGGGGATGCTCTCCTCTGCGGTGGCGTTCACCCTTGCGCCCCAAGCCTATGGCACGAGCAGCGACGACGTCGGACGTCTTCAACGCGATCGCCAAGCCGCAGCGCCGGGAGATCCTGGTGCCGCGGCGGGCGGGTGAGAGGCCAGTGACCGAGCTGGCCCAGGAACTGTTGATCGGTGCGGAGACGTGGCGTTGCCGATCTTCATCAGACGGAGGTAGATAAATGAGGAGCAAGCCCAGACTGACAGGACGGCGGATCGTGGCCATCGCAGCATTCGCACTCGCTGTGACCGGCACCGGATCTGCGTCCGCATCGGCATCGCCAACTCCAACACATGGCGCTGGCGCTCACGTGGCCACAGCCACAAACCCCTCGCACGTCGTACCGGACTACTACCCCAGCCAACCCTGCAACGGTTTCAACGACGGGCAGCGGATTGCGGGAGTCGACGGATATATTTGGGAGTGCACTTACGGTGGAGGCCGGTGGTACTGGTACAACACCGGCGAATTGGTGCCATGACCGCCGGAGGCATCGGTGCGGGTCGGACCGGCTATGCGTGCCTGGCCGATCGTGATCACCCCAAGAAGGTGGAGATCCTTCGGGACCACCCGATGCCCTGAGCGCCAGTCGACGGCGTTTCCACACCACAGCATCAGCTCAGGGCACGCAAGAGTGCCCTGAGCTCCAGACATCACCATCAGGATTGCCTTAGGTGAGTTTGAGGTTGAGTAGCTGTAGCCCGGTGACGGATTCGAATCCAGCGGACGCGTACAGCCGAAGCGCTGCAGTATTCGCAGTCTCGGTCTGCAGCGACAAGCGATGTGCGCCGTCGGCACGAGCCGCCTCGATGACGTGCTGGAGTAGAGCCCGGGCGACGCCGCTTCGTCGGTGTTCCGGGCTGACGTAGAGGTCTCGGATCAGCCAGAAGGTACGTAGTGTCTGGGACGCCGGCACCACCGTCGTGGTGATGAAGCCCGCCCCACGGCCGCCGACCACGGCAACGGCGAGTTGCAGTCGTCGCTCGGTGAGTTGGTCACGCAGCCATCGGCGCGTGGCCTCGCTCGAACCAGGATGGCCGTAGTGCGCCCGATAGTCGTTGAACAGGTCGCCGATCTCATCGAGCGCCGAGTCTTGGGCCGTCGCCGAACGCACGATCACCTTCATGTTCATGCCACCAGTGTCGTCCACACGTTCCGTTCAGTTTAAATTACTCTCTGTGCATGGATTGAGTATGGCGCGGGTAGAGGTTGGCTGAACGTCAGGGCCCCTGACCAGGAAGGACGTCATGCGTCGACTAACCGCCGCCCTCGGAACCACCATGTTCCTCGGGATCTTCGCCGTCTCCGCTCACGCCGGCACCTTCACCGCCACGACGAGCCGGCACGGCATCGGCACAGCCGCCGAGGCGTACAAGGCTCAACTCGGGCCGTCCGGCATCGCCTACCTGCCGGTCGGACTCAACCTCCAGCCGACCCCGTCCGGCACCTGGGCGAACTCCAGCCTGCAGGTCACGCTTCCCACGGCCGGCATATACGCACTCGACCTGGACGTCCGCGGTCGGCTCAGCGGTACGCCTCCGGTCAACGCGTACATCGTCGCCCGGCTCTTCAACGTCACCACTCCCGCCGTCCTGCCGAACAGCGAACGGCTCATCACTCAGATCATCGACGGTAACCCCGGCGCGGCCCCGTACGGGGTGAACACGACCGCGCCGATCAGTGAGCGCATCAGGGTCGGCGGGCCGACGACCATCAGGTTGCAGGCGACCCGCGTCAACGCCGCCGGTGCGACCTCCGCCGCCGACATCCTCTCCGACTCGAACGGCCGCACGTCGTTCCGCTTCGAGCGGATCTTCCCCTGATTCACCAGGCTCCTACTCCGCAATGGGGTTCCGCCTTGCGCGGAGCCCCTTCCGCCTTACTCGACCTGGGTTAACCGGCGAAGACGCGCCGACGCGGAGCCGACCTGGCCGCCTACACGGCACTGCCGACATTGCCGAATGTCGCCTACGGTGTGCCCGTGACGGGTTCGGAGCAGATGGCGCAGGCGTTCGATGAGCTGGCCGACGGCTATGACAACGATCATCACGATGAGGTCGCCCGGGCTCTGCTCGCTCTCTTGGGACCTGTCGAGGAAGACAGGGTCTCCGATGTGGCGTGTGGGAGCGGGGCGGTGGCGCTGGCGGTCGCACGGGCGCGATCCCGTACGGGGACGCCGATCCTTGCCGTCGACCTTTCGGCGGGGATGATCCGGGCGGGCCGGGTCCGTGCCGAGCGGCTCGGTCTGGAGCGGGCGATCGATTGGCATGTCGGGGCGGCGGTGCCGTTGCCCGTGGCGGACGGCGGGCTCGACTTGATCCTGTGCGCCTCGTCGCTCCACTTTCTCGGTATGCGGGCGTTGGCGGACTGGCGGCGCGCGCTTCGGTCCGGTGGACGGGTGGGCTTCACGCTGCCGTTGGCGTCACAGTTCCGGCCCTCCGGGCGGTTCGCCGATCTCGTCGCCGCGGACCTGCCGCTGCCCCGGACAGCCGGGGACGCGGCGTCGCTCGCCTCGGACGCCGGTTTCGTCAACGTCAGCACGCACGTCATCACCGTAGGACCACGGTCAACGGCCCTGGCTGTCGCCACGAACCCCAACCGTGCACCTTGTAACCGTCGTTGACTCGTTGCCGCCGGTGTGGACGGTGCAGCGGGTGCTTTGCCCGAGATGGCAGGGCAAGAACGGCGGCAAGGCCGCTGTGGGCGAACATCAGCCGGCGGACTGCGGGCGGGGCCTGTCTCTCCGACTTGGGGCATATGGTGCGATATGTGCCCGTGCGGCTGTATTTTTCTCGTTCAGTGATCACCTGCGGCATGCGGCGGTGGTGACCCTACGGTCACCGTAGGTTCGTCCGCCATGTGATCTTCACCCATCGCATGGCGAGGAGAGTGTGCATGACAGTCGGCGACGTGGACCGTGAGCGGGCGAAGCCCGGCCTGACGGACACTCCCGAGCGTGTGGAGCCCGCCCCGGGGGACACTCCCGAGCGGATGGCGATGTTCACCGACGCCATCTTCGCGATCGCCATGACGCTTCTCGTGATCGAGATCAAGCGGCCCGAGGGCGATGCCTTGAAGAGTTCCGCCAGTCTGTGGCGGTTCCTGACGCACGAGTGGGAGTCGTTCTTCGCCTTCTTCCTGGCCTTCGCCCTGCTCTGGACCGTATGGCGCAGGCATCACGTGCTCATGGACCAGGTCGACCGGCTGGATCGGGCGTTCACGGCGTGGCATGCGCCCTTGCTGCTCTTCGTGGCCCTCCTTCCGTTCCCGACCGCGTTGCTCGGGCACGCCATCGACAATCCCCTCGCACTGTGCGTGTTCGCGGGATCGGAGGCGGCGCTGCTGTTCTCTGAGGCGGCGTTGAAGGAGGTCGCCCACCGCAGCCGGTCCATCCTGTCTCCAGGCGCCGACATGGCGGAGGTACGACGGGGGGCGAGCAGTTCCTGGGCGGTCGCGGGGTTCTTCGCGGTGACCGCCGCACTCCCCTGGGCCGTACCCGCCATTCCCTTCGCGTGGCTGCTCGCGCCCGCGGCCGCGACCTATGGTGGCCGGCTCATCGACCGCTTCCGGAGAGACGCCGGACCGGTCGCCGCCTGAGCGCCCCCTCGACCCGGCCGACCCACCCGGCCGACCCACCCGGCCGACCCAGCCAGCCAGCCAGCCGACCGCTACAGCCCCACCGGCCCGACCCCACCACGCCGGGCCGGCCTCTCCAACCCGACCGCCCCAACCCGATCGCCCCGGCCGACCACGGCGACCCGGCCTCTCCAAACCCGGTCAGGAGCGGCAAAGGCGGACGGCTCGGGGAGAGGTCATGCGGGCGGTGACGGTGAAGCCGGGGTGGGCGTCCCGTTTCAGGATGGCGCGGTCGCGGGTGACCAGCGCGCAGGTTGCGCCGTAGCGCTCCGCGATGGCCAGGCGGTCGCGAGGGTCGGTGTCCGGTGCGAAGAAGGCCGTCGTGTCGCGGTTGCGGGCGGCCTCGTCCACGAACGGGTACGGCCAGCCGGGTGCGACGGTGTAGGCGCCTCGGGCGTTGACGAGGCGGGCGAGGGCCCAGTCGTCCGTGATCACCACCTCGCCGGGCTCGATACCGTCGAGGACCTGGTCGTACGAGGGGGCGGGTGGTGGGGCTTTCCAGGCGCGGAGGGTGGCCGGGGAGACGTTGCCCCAGTAGGCGCGGATCAGGCCGGCCGACTCGCCGTACAGGCCGACGCAGCAGGCGATGAGGGCGACCGCCGCGTACGGCCGCCAGCCCTTGGCCCGCTCGGCGAGGTAGGACGCGAGTGCCAGGTGGAGGGGCAGCATGGCGACCGGTATCGCGCGCGCCAGGCCGTACGAGCCGGTGGCCGCGCCCGCGGAGATCACCGCGACGGCGAGCAGGAAGAGGATCTGCAGTTCGCGGCCGAGTGGACGGCGGCCGCCCGTGGCGAGTGCGGGCAGGCCGACGAGGGCAAGGCCGTACGCGGCGAATCCGCCGTCCTTGACGACGTCCGTGATGAGGACCTTGTGGACGGTGTTGAAGCTGCCCGCCGCCCCGAACAGGGTGGAGACGTCCGACCAGGGCCACACCATGACGAGGAGGAAGGCCACCACCGCGCCCAGGGCGAGAGCCACCGGCCGCGCGCGGAGTGCGGCCTTCGGGTCGGCCAGGACGAAGGCGACGAGGCCGATCGTCATGTTCACGGCGGTGAACGGGTGGATCAGGACGACCAGGGCGCCGAGCAGCGCGACGGTGGCCAGTGCGCCCATGCCCTCGGGCCGTGAACGGTGGCGCAGGAACGCGTCCCAGACCAGGAGCATGAGCGCCGTGCCGATGACGCTGGGGTAGCACA
This sequence comes from Actinoallomurus sp. NPDC050550, assembly GCF_040655075.1. Taxonomy (NCBI): domain Bacteria; kingdom Bacillati; phylum Actinomycetota; class Actinomycetes; order Streptosporangiales; family Thermomonosporaceae; genus Actinoallomurus; species Actinoallomurus sp. NPDC050550. Next base: position 26,311 of record NZ_JBFAJC010000021.1, read on the forward strand.
TGATCCAGGAGAGGGAGTACATCCCGAGGAAGCCGCTCCACGCGATGGGGGCGACGCCCCACAGGAGGAGGGTGAAGACCAGGGCCAGTGCCGCCACGAGGCGTCCGCCGCCCAGGTGGCGGCAGAAGCGGCGCAGGGCGAAGATCAGCAGTGCGACGTTGACCATCCCGGCGGATTCGAGCACCGTCCGGGCGGACAGTCCCGTCGCCGCCTTGATCACGCCCAGCAGGAGAGCGTACGGGGAGTAGTACGGGCTGCCGGAGGCCTGGCCGACCAGCGGGTCGACCGGGTCCCAGAGGTCGCGTGCCAGGGAGTCGACGGTCGCCAGGTGCAGCAGGAAGTCGCTGGTCCAGGTGTGCCGGAGTGTGACGAGGATCGCCCAAAGTCCGACGGGGATCGCGACGACCAGGTACGGGTCGCGCCACCACCGGTCCCGGACCTGGGTTCGATCGCCGGACGACCGAGGGGGTTCGAGGGTTGGTCTCTCGCTTACCTGGTCGGATCCGGGCAGGGGTAGGCCGTGGTGCACGTGTGTTTTCTCATGCGGGGGAGGAAGCGCCCAAATCGCGCATACCAATATTACGCCACACATGCGGATGCATTTACCCAAAGCCGGAATGGCCAGAAATGACCACAGCGCCGCTAAATCCGCGTCACGGCGCCCGCCGCACGCCCGACCGGAGGCGTCCCGGCACGCCGCGTCACGTACGGCGGGTCAGGCGGGCCAGTCGGTACTGCACGCCCCACTCGGTGACGCGCCGGAAGGCCTCGACGATGATGTCGCGGCTCATCTTCGAGTCGCCGCGCTCCCGCTCGACGAAGGTGATCGGCACCTCCGCCACCTGGAGGCCGTGGCGGACGGTGCGCAAGGTCAGGTCGACCTGGAAGCAGTAGCCCTGGGAGACGACGTCGTCGATGCCGATCTTGCGCAGCGTGCTGGCGCGGTAGGCGCGGAACCCGCCGGTCGAGTCGTGCACGCGGATGCCCAGCAGCAGCCGCGCGTAGGTGTTCGCGCCGCGCGAGAGGACCTCGCGGTTCTTCGGCCAGTTCTCGACCTTGCCGCCGCGCACCCACCGGGATCCGATGGCCAGGTCGCTGTCTTCCAGGGCGTTCAGGAGCCTCGGGAGTTCCTCGGGCCGGTGGGAGCCGTCCGCGTCCATCTCCACGAGCACGTCGTAGTCCCGCTCCAGGCCCCAGCCGAACCCGGCGATGTACGCCGCACCGAGGCCCTCCTTGACCGCGCGGTGCAGGACGTGGACCTGCTCGTCGCGGGCGGCGATCTCGTCGGCGATCCTCCCGGTGCCGTCCGGACTGGCGTCGTCGGCGATCAGGACGTCGGCCGCCGGGGCGGCGGCGCGGACCCGGCCGACGATGATCTCCAGGTTCTCCCGCTCGTTGTACGTCGGGATGACCACCAGAACCCGTTGGAGGTCGCCCACGCTGTCCACCCTTCGCATTCAATGACGTCCGTTCCGCGGCTCGGCGGTCGCCTCCGCGACCTGCCCGCACGTGCTCGGAAGCGTACGCGACATGTAGGGCATAAGCGTCGTCGCGGGCGGCCCCGCGACGACGTCCGGGCAGGCGGAGAAATCCGACGCGAATACCCGCCCGGGTGCTCTTCGGAATCAAAGACGTGGTCGGGCTATGGCGCGTACGGTCCATAGGAAAGCGTGGACCAACGATCGAGGAGCGTCCTTGGACAGCGTTCAGCGATTGCGCGATGTTTCCGACACCGACGTCGCCGCGTGGCACGAGGTCGTCGCGGCGTCGGTCGCAGACGATTTTCCCGGCGAGCCCGCGCCGGGACTCGACCAGGTGCACGGACAGCTCACCACGCCCGGGGTGGGCAGCCGTCACCTGATGTGGGTCGCCACCGCCGACGGCGCGGTGACGGGAGTGGCGCGGCTCCGGCTGTTCGAGGGGCAGGGCCGGCGTCACCTCGGGGAGTTCACCCTGCAGGTCCATCCCGAGCACCGCCGGCGGGGCGTCGGGACGCGCCTGCTGCGGACGGTCGCGCGGGCGGCGCGGGACGAGAAGCGCCGGAGCCTGGTCGTGGAGGCGTCCGCCCAGACCTCCGGTGCGGCCTTCCTCGAGGCGAACGGCTTCACCTGCGCGCTGTCCCTCAGCCTCCTGCTGCTGAACGTCCCCGAGGCGCGCGGCGTCGAGGAGCTCGTACGGACCGAGCACCCGGGGTACCACCTGACCCGATGGCTCGGGGTGGTGCCGGACGACTTGGCGGAGGCGTTCGCCGCGGCCAAGAGCGCGATGGGCGATATGCCGACGGGGAAGATGGACTACGGCACGACCACCTGGGACATCGACCGCGTACGGGACATGGCCGAGGTCGTCGAGAAGCGCGGGGACACGCTGCTGACGGTGGCCACCCTGCACGACGACACGATCGCGGGCTTCACGGAGCTGGTGCTCCCGGTCGGGGACTGCACGCGGGCGATCCAGTACGACACGGCGGTCGTGTCCGCGCACCGCGGGAAGGGGCTCGGGCTGTGGGTCAAGGCGGCGATGCTGGAATGGCTGCGCGCCGAGTGGCCCGCCGTGCTGGAGATCGAGACCGACAACGCCGAGGACAACACCCACATGCTCGCGGTGAACGAGCGACTGGGGTTCCGTCCCCTGCGTCAGACCAGGCAGTACCAGTGCGACCCGACGATGATCCACTAGCTTCGGGTGTGAGCCTCCCGGTCTCGCCGGGTCTACAGTGACGGAGAGTCGTAGGAGGCACAGTTGCTGTACTGGTTCATGTACCGGGTGGTCCGCCCGCTGCTCCGGATCGTGTTCCGGCCGGTCGTGGTGGGGCTGGAGAACGTCCCCGAGGACGGCGCGGTCGTCCTCGCCAGCAACCACCTGTCGTTCGTGGACAGCGTCCTGATCCCGCTCGTGGTGCCGCGCCGGGTGACGTTCATCGCCAAGGCGGAGTACTTCGAGGGCAAGGGCGCGGCGCGGATCCTCGGGGCGTTCCTGGACGCGATGGGCCACATCCCCGTCCCGCGGTCGGAGCAGCGCGCCGCGGTCGCCGCGCTGGACATCGCGCTGGGCGTACTGAACAACGGCAACGCCTTCGCGATCTACCCGGAGGGCACCCGCTCGGAGGACGGCCGTCTCTACCGCGGCCACACGGGCGTGGGGTGGCTGGCGCTGAACGCCCAGGCCAGCGTCGTCCCGGTCGCGGTGAAGGGCACCGAGAAGATCATGCCGGTCGGCTCGAGGGTCCCGATCCCCCGCCTGCACCGGCCGGGTGTGAAGTTCGGCAAGCCGATCGACTACACGGCGTTCGCGGACATGCCGCCGGCGAAGGCGCGGCGCGCGATGGTGGACGAGATCATGAAGGAGATCCAGAAGCTGTCGCGCCAGGAGTACACCGGCGTCTACAACGAGCGGTCCAAGAACGAGTCCTGACCGTCACGCCGCCGTACCCCTGTCGACCGCCACGCCGACGCATCCCCGCATCGACCGCCACGCCGACGCATCCGCCGCCACGCCGACGCATCCGGCGCCACGCCGACGCATCCCCGCGCACATCCCTACAGGGAGTGTTCGAACCAGACGACCTTGCCGGTCGGGGTCCGCTGGGTGCCCCAGTGCTCGGCGAGCGCACTGACGAGTTGCAGGCCGCGGCCGTTCTCGTCGGTGGCCTCGGCGCGGCACAGGTGCGGCAGGTCGTGCCCGTCGTCGCGGACCTCGCACAGCAGGGAGTCCGCCCGGATGAGGCGAAGCCCGACGTCGCCCGCGCCGTGCACGACGGCGTTGGTGACCAGCTCGCTGACCAGAAGCTCGACGTTGGGCGCCAGGGCCGTCAGGCCCCAGGTCTCCAGGGCCTGGTGGGCGAGGCGCCGGGTCTCGCGTACGACGCTCGGCGTCGCCGTGAGGGACCAGGAGAAGACGTCCTCCTTGGGAATGCCCTCGAGGCGTACGGCCAGCAGGGCGATGTCGTCGTCGTGCCGGCCGGCCGTGCAGAAGTTCTCGATGAGGGTCTCGCAGATGGTCTCGAGCGGACGGAGCGGGCCGCTGAGGAACTCCCGCATCGCGGTGAGCCCGGCGTCGAGGGGCCGGCCGCGGCGTTCGACGAGGCCGTCGGTGCAGAGGACGAACTGGCTGCCGTCCTCCACGTCGAAGCCGACCGTCTCGAAGGCGACGCCGCCGACGCCGATCGGCGCGCCGGGCGGGACCTCCAGCAGCCAGGACTCGCCGGACGGGGAGACCAGGACCGGCGGCAGGTGCCCGGCGTTGGCGATCTCGCAGCGCCGCGCCACCGGGTCGTACACGGCGTAGATGCAGGTGGCGAGGCAGTCGTCGCCGAGTCGCCGGGCGAGGTCGTCGAGCTGGCGGAGCAGCTGGTCGGGCGGCAGGTCTTGGGGGGCGAGCGTGCGCACGGCGGTGCGGAGCTGACCCATGATCGCGGCGGAGGTGAGTCCGTGGCCCATGACGTCGCCGACGACGAGCGCGAGCCTGCTGCCGGGCAGGGGGATCGCGTCGAACCAGTCGCCGCCGACCCGGACGGCCTCGTCGGCCGGGACGTAGCGGTAGCAGATCTGGGCGCCGGCGACGACGGGCGGGGCGTCGGGCAGCATGCTGTGCTGCAGTTGGGCCGCGACGCGCGCCTCCCGGCGGTAGAGGCGTCCGTTGTCGACGCAGACCGCGGCCCGGCGGCCCATCTCCTCGACCAGCGCCACGTCGGCCTCGCCGAACGGCGGCCGGTCACCTCGGCGCATCAGGACGATCGTGCCTAAGACCTTGCCGCGGGCGATGAGCGGCGTGATCAGCAGTGCCCGGCCGCGCAGCAGGGCCCGCAGGTCGCGGCCGCCGAGGTAGGCGGAGATGCGACGGCTGATGCGGTCGCTGATCCGGGAGTAGCTGAGGCTGTGCCCCGTCGTGAGGTCACGGATGAGCGGCAGGCCCGACGGCAGCCGGATCACCTCACCCAGCGGGACCAGGTCGTCCCAGCGGCCGTCCTCCTCGTCGTACCGCATGGCCACGCGAACGATGTTGGGGGACGCGTCCGCCTCCGCGGGCGGCAGCTCCTGGTCCGAGACGATCGACTCGAGCAGCTGGACACCGGCGAAGTCGGCGAACGAGGGCACGAGCGCGTCGCACAGGGCCCCGGCGGTCTGCACCGGGTCGAGAGTGTCGGCGAGCCGGGCGCCGACGTGGTTGAGGAAGTCGAGGCGTTCCTGGGCCGCCGCCTGCTCCATCGAGTCGACGACCGTCGGCTCGTGCGGGGGCGGGACGGTGGGCCGGACGCGCTTCATCCGCGGTGCCACGGCCCGGTGGTCCGCGAACGGCAGGCGTACGGTGACGCTGATGTTGACGGCCGGGTAGCCACGGGCCAGGACATGATCGGCGATCCCCTCCGGGTCGGCGTCGGGCGGCAGCATCTCCGTGAGCCGTCGCCGGAACAGCGGGGCGTCGGTGGACGACTGGACGAGCGTGGGCTCGACGCGCAGGAAGCGGACGCCGCCGTTGCCGCTGAGCGGAGTGCGCGGCGGGGGTGCCATGAGGACGTCGCCGAGCGCCAGTCCGGGGCCGTTCTCCCGGATCCGCTGGGCGTCGGCGGCCACGGCGAGCCCCCGGGCACCGTCCGGGCCGGGCAGCGGGTAGACCCACCAGGCGATCTCCCGCAACCGGCCGTCGTCGAGGCGGGGAACCAGGAACACGCCGGTCCAGACGTGCCGCACGTGGCGGCCGCCGGACTCGAACGCCGACCGGTGCTCCTGCGGCAGTCGCAGCAGCGAGCGCAGCGGGCGTCCGGCCACCGCGTCGTACGGGGCGCCGAACAGGTCCTCGGCGACAGGGTTCCAGTGGGTGACCCGGCCGAGCTCGTCGAGGAGGATCACGGCGAGCGGGGTGATCCCGAGCAGGTGCTGATCGAGCAGCCGGGGCGACGCACCGGCCGCGGTGAGCCGGGCGGCGGGGCGTTGTCGAGTGACCACCGAGGATCCCCCTCTCAGGCGAGCATCCAACGCACGGCCCCCCGACCCGCGATGTGACCGACGTTACATCCGCGCAGGCCAACTCGCTGCGTTTCGATGCGATTACGTAACCGGACGGTCGGATCTGCACGCCACGGTGACCACATGAGGCCGTCCGGCTTCGGCTAGGCGTCTTTTACCGCTCTTGGCCCTGAGGGAACATTGCGCCACCCCACATGGGACCTCCAGACAACATGGAGTCGCCGTGAAGCGCGTGTTCCTTTCCGTCCTGGCCGCATCGGCCTTGATCGTCGGCCTGCAATCCACGCCGACGAGCGCGTCGCCACCGAAACCCGGTGCCGTCAGCGACCATGTCGACCTGTACACAGGCGACATCCCCCTCGCCCAGACCCGGGCCCTGCACGGCGCCGGGCTCGACGACGAGGACATCCACATCGGCAAGGTCACCGGTGGCAAGGTGCACGTGGAGGTCCTCATGGGCGGCCGGCAGGCCCAGCGCCTGCGCGCCCAGGGCCTCGACCTGAAGCTCAACGTCGTGAACGGCAGGACCGCCGCCCAGCGCGCCACCCTGGCCGGCAAGGGCGACCACGTCTTCCGCCCGTACACCGGGCCCGGCAACATCCGCGAGGAGATCCTGAACGCGGCGGCGGCGCACGCCGACATCGCCCAGGCCGTCGACATCGGCACCACCGTGCAGGGCAAGCCGATCACCGCGATCAAGGTGACGAGGAACGCCCGCTCGCTGCGGCCGGGCGGCCGCCCGGCAGTCGTCTACCAGGGCACCCAGCACGCCCGGGAGTGGATCGCGACGGAGACCGTCCGCCGGCTGCTCCACTACGTCCTGGACAACTACGGCAAGAACCCCCAGGTGACCAAGGCCGTCAACACCGACGAGCTGTGGTTCATCCCCGTCGTGAACGTCGACGGGTACGACTACACGTTCACGCCGGGCAACCGGTTCTGGCGCAAGAACCTCCGGGACAACGACGGCGACGGCAAGATCACCTCGAACGACGGCGTCGACCCGAACCGCAACTTCCCCTACAAGTGGGGTTACGACAACGAGGGGTCGTCGGCGGCCCCGGCCGACGAGACCTACCGCGGCAGCGGGCCGGCTTCGGAGCCGGAGACCAAGGCGCAGATCGCCCTCTATAAGAGGATCCGCCCGAAGTTCCTGCTGAACTGGCACTCAGCGGCGCAACTGCTGCTGCACGGCGTCGGCTGGCAGTCGCTCACCCGCAGCCCGGACGACGTGATCCACGACGCGGTCCTCGGCGACATCGACCACTCGGCCGTCCCCGGCTACACGCCGGAGCTGGGCGCCCAGCTGTACACCACCAACGGCGAGACCGACGGGTACACCGAGTCGGTGCTCGGCACGCTGACCTACACCCCCGAGCAGAGCACCTGCCTCACGGCGGTGAACAGCGACCCGACCGACGACTGGACGCCCGCCGACTGCGGCGGCAGCACCGCCCAGGTCTTCCAGTTCCCCGACAGCGAGAAGCTGATCCAAAAGGAGTTCGAGAAGAATCTCTCGCTCTCCCTCGATCTCTCCGCCTCCGCCCACGACCCGGCCCACCCGATCTCCCCGGTCGGCCGTACGGTGCCGGACTTCGCGGTCGACGCGTTCGGCACGTCGTACGGCTCCACGCAGACGGTGGCGTCCGTGATCCGGCGGTCCCTGCCCGGCAAGCGGCTGCGCTACAAGATCAACGGCGGCGCCGCGCGTACGGCATCGGTCCACGAGTGGCAGGGCGGCGAGCGGTACGGCCAGGACAGCAGGAACTACTTCGCCGAATACCGGGGCACGATCCACGGCCTGCGGCCCGGTGACAAGGTCCAGGCCTGGTTCATCGCGGGCGGGAAGGTCAGCACCCCGTTCACCTTCGCCGTGCGGGACCAGCAGGGCGCCTCGGTGCTGGTGCTCGCCGACGAGGACTACACGGGCGTCAACCCGACCTACCCGCCGGGCACGAACAAGCCGAAGTACGCCCAGGCGTACGTCGACGCGCTCAAGGCCAACAAGATCAAGGCCGTGGTGTGGGACATCGACCGGGACGGCGTCCCGCACGACCTCGGCGTGCTCGGCCACTTCAAGGGCGTCGTCTGGTACCTCGGCGACAACCGCCTCACGCAGGACGCCGCCGACGAGTACGTCCCGGTCGGGAGCCAGAAGTTCCCCGACTCGGAGATCGCCGACCGCGAGGTCCACACGACCCTGTTCGTGCGCGACTACCTCAACGAGGGCGGCAAGCTGCTCTACACAGGTGAGACGGCCGGCTACTTCGGCCCGCTCGCCGGGGCGAACGGCGGCGGCATCTACTACGGCCTCAAGGGACACCCGGAGAAGCCGTGCGTCGTCACCGCCGACCTGCGCGACGACTGCGAGCTGCTGGCCGACGACTTCGTGCAGTACTACCTCGGCGCGTACAGCCGGGTGACCCGGCAGAACCCGACCGGCTTCCGCGGCACCGGCGCCCCGCTCACCGGGCTCGCCGCCGGGCTCGGCGGCACGGACAACCCGCTGAACGAGGCGGGGAACTTCGACGTGACCAGCGACAACCTGCCGGTCAAGCAGTTCCCGCAGTTCAAGAGCTGGGCGGCCGGGGAGTACAGCAGCAGGGGCGGCCCGTTCGACCCGGTCGAGGGGTCCTGGTACGCCGCCGGGCCGCACGCGGACAGTTCGTACATGCGCCTGACCCGCACCGTCGACCTGACCGGAGTCACGGCGAGCCGGCAACCGAAGCTGGCGGCCAAATTCTCCTACGACACCGAGAACGGCTACGACCACGTGATCGTCGAGGCGCACACCGCGGGCGCGGACGACTGGACGACACTGCCCGACCTGGGCGGGCACACGAAGACCACGGTGCCGTCCGACTGCGACCAGGGCTTCCTGCTCGCCCTGCACCCCTGGCTGAAGCACTACCTGACGCTCGGCAGCCCGTGCACGGCGACGGGTACCAGCGGCGCCTGGAACTCCTTCACCGGCAGCTCGGACGGCTGGCAGCCGGTGTCGTTCGACCTGTCCGCGTACGCCGGCAAAAAGGTCGAGATCTCGATCAGCTACGTGACGGACCCGGCCACCGGCGGGACCGGCGCGTTCGTCGACGACACCAAGGTCACGACCACGACCGGCACCCTCGACGCCGAAGGCTTCGAGAGCGGCCTCGGCCCCTGGTCCGCCCCCGGAGCGCCGGCGGGCAGCCCGCCGAACGTGAAGGACTTCCACCGGGCCCAGGGCTTCGGCGTCGCGGCCGTCGCCACCCCCGACACCCTGCTCTTCGGGTTCGGGCTGGAGCAGGTGCCGTCCACCGCCGAGCGCAACAAGATCATCGGTGCGGCGATGAAGCAGCTGATCGGCTGATCGGCTGATCGGCAAGGCGGCTACCGAGGGCGTGGTCACACGGCGTGATGATCGCGTGACCACGCCTCCCGCGTTCTCGCCGACAGGGAGCGGGAGTAACGGACCACCGTCCTCAACTGCCAGTCGCGGCAAACGCGCATCATTCACGTTGCCTCTTCCCAAAACCGGGTAACCGCCCTCTTCGCCTTGACCCGACGGAGACAGAGTGGAGGAGACGGCGATGGGAACACGGAGTGTGACGAAGCTCATTTCCCGGTGCGCCGAGCTTGCGTTAGAATGACGCTTCCGGTAGGCGCCCCGCGTGAGAGGCGTCCAGCCTCCTCGCCGGTCAGCCGACGCAGTCGTCGGCAGCCTATCGGCGATGCGATTTCACGGCCCCTGGCGGGCACACCATAGCCGATAGCTGCACGGAGACCCTCCGTGTCCGGCGTCTCGACCCGGCCCCGCACAGCGGGGAGCGCCCCCGACCGCGGGCGGAGGATCCGTCCAGGTCAACACCCCTACGGAGAGCAGCAAAATGACGACTGTGGCGAGCGATGCACGCCGCCAGGACGTCGAGCGATACCAGCGCGACGTCACGCCGCTCATCGACCCGCTGTACGCCAGCGCGGTGCGGATGACGCGTAACTCCGCCGACGCCGAGGACCTCCTCCAGGAGACCCTCGCCAAGGCCTACGTCAACTTCCACCAGTTCGAAGAGGGCACGAACCTCAAGGCCTGGATGCACCGCATCCTGACCAACAACTTCATCAACACCTACCGCAAGAAGCAGCGCGAGCCTCAGCGCGCCGCCACCGACGAGATCGAGGACTGGCAGCTCGCCCGCGCCGAGTCGCACTCCTCCACCGGCCTGCGCTCGGCCGAGCACGAGGCGCTGGACCGCATGCCCGACTCCGACGTGATCAAGGCGCTGCGCGGCCTCCCCGTGGAGTTCCGCACCGCGGTATACCTCGCCGACGTCGAGGGCTACCCCTACAAGGAGATCGCCGAGATGATGGGCACTCCCATCGGCACGGTGATGTCCCGGCTGCACCGCGGCCGCCGTCAGCTGCGCGAGCAGCTCAAGGAGTACGCTCCGCGCGTCGCCGTCGTCCGCGCCGCCTAGGGCGTAGACCGGCTTCGGGCGATCAGGAGAATCCCCCTTGTAGGTGCCGGGTCAGTTGCTCGTAGCGCTGCCAGCCCTCCTGCTGCCGCCCGTCGCCGAGCACGTACCAGACCGCCGGTGACTGGGCGTCCCCGATCCGCTGCGCGGGAATGCCCGGCGGCCCCGGCGCCGAACCGCCCACGGCCATGCCGATCGGAGCGGGTGGCCCCAGCCAGCGCGGGACGGTCGTCAGATCGGCGCGGCCGTTGCTGAGCTGGGCGAACAGCGAGATCAGATGCCGCCCGGCGGCGATCCCGCCGAGCTGCGCCGACAGCGTGCCGACCGGCACCTCCCGCGGGTCGGCGTACCCGACGACGAGCGTCACCGCCTCCTCGACGGCCTCGCCCGCCTTCGACACGAGCAGCGTGCCGACGGCGGGCCGACTCCCGGCGCCCACGATCGTCAGCCACGTGGCACCGGCCCCCCGCGACCAGAACAGCTCGCTCAGCTGCTCCCGCCGCCACACGTCGGTGGCGGGTTCGGCGATCCCCCAGCCTCCGGGCGGCTCGCCCGTCAGCGCCGTGCAGACCTGCTCGGCCGCCGCGCCGATCTCCGTGTCCGACGTGTGGCGCACCCGGAACGTCACCGTCAGCTGCGCCCCCACCGGCTCGGTCGGAGGCGCCGTGTAGGCGGGCGCGTACGTCCGGGCATTCGGGTCGGTGACGAACGCGCTGCCGTCCCACACGAGCGGGACGCCGGACAGCCCGTCGTAGTAGCCGCCGTCCGCGCGGACCACCCAATGAGTGTTCGGGCCGGTGAGGACCAGCCGCAGCGGCACCGTGATCCGCGCGTCCGGCCCTGTGACGATCTGGAGCCCGCGCCGCGTCTCACTGCACAAGCGCAGCCCGTCCGCGAGCCACTTCGTGAACGCCACGACCGGCCGGTCCTGCAGGACCACCATGGCGTTCGGCGTCAGCGCGTCCGCCGACGGCCCGCTCACGGGCTGTCCTCGACGCCCGGGGGTCCGGCCCAGATCGTGCCGCCCTGCCAGTGCACCATGTCGTCCGCGAACCGGCGGGCGATCCGGGCGGCGTCCGGCACGCCCGCGGCCGCGCGCACCTCGACCCACCAGATCGGCACCCGTACGCGGTCGGCCAGTTCCGGGCCCAGCAGCCGCTCCACCTCACCGCGCACCTGCACGAGCTGCGGCGTCTCGATGGCGACGGCCAGCCGTCCCCCGCTGTCGTAGAGGTGGACGGCCCCGTCCCCCGCGTCGCACGGCTCCAGCGACTCGCCGAAGGCGATCATGCCTTCTATGACGGTCGAGATCTCGGGCTGGTGCCGCACCAACGCGACGATGTCGCTGGTCAAGAGCCTCACCTCCTATCGGGGGTCGTCCTCACGGAACCCGTCGAGAGTCGTTCTCACACGACCTGTCGGCCTTGTTCTCACATGGCCCGTCGGGGTCTTTCTCACGCGGCGACCGCCCGGGCGAACGCCTCGACCGCGATGCGGATGACCGCCGCCCGGGTCTCATGGCCGATCCGCGCGGACTCTACCGCCGTTCCCGCGGCCAGGTGCCGGTCGTACGGGATGTGCACCACCGGCAGCCCGCCCGAGCTGAGCATCTGCGCCGCACGCCCCAGATCCGCGTCGACGTGCGGCGTGTGCGTCACGAACGCGATCACCGTACGGGGCAGGAGGTGGTCGTAGCCGTTCCGCGCCTGCCACTCCAGGGCCCCGTGCGCGCTCAGCGCCCCGTCGACCGTGCCCGGCGTCACCATGACCTGGGCGTGGGAGTCGGAGAGGATGCCGCGCTGCAACTCCGGCAGCAGCCCGGCCCCGCAGTCGACGACCGTCGCGGCGAAGTAGCGGCTCATCGCGCCCGCGGCGGCACGGAACGTGGCCAGGTCCAGCTCGCCGGTGATCCGCCCTCCGGCCGTACCGGACAGCACCCACAGCCCGTCGGTCGTCTGGGCGAGGTACCGGGACGCCTCCTCGAAGGACCGCGGGTGCGCCGACGTCAGGTCGTGCAGCGAACGCTGGTTGCCCACGCCCATCCGCAGCGGGAGCGAGCCGAGCCCCGAGTCGGCGTCCACGGCCAGGACGCGGTCCTGCCGGTACTGGGCGATCACCGTCGCGGTCAGCCCCGCGACCGTGGTCTTGCCGGCGCCGCCCCGGATGCTGGTGACCGCGATCTGCCGGCTGGACGGCACCGGCCGGCTCAGCACGGCCTCCACGTCGGCGGCCTTGCGCACATCGTTGGCGGCGGCCGCCCCCACGGCGCGGAGCATCCCCCGGGACATCCGGCGCATGAGAGGGTCGCCGTACGCGGACCGGCGCACGAGATCGCGGGCGGCGATCGGCCCGCCAGTGACCGGCGGCCCGGTCTGCGGCGGCCCGCCCTGCTGCGGGCCTCCCTGCTGCGGGCCTCCCTGCTGCGGGCCGGACGCGCGCGGATTCCGCGGAGGCTGCGATGCCGGGTCTTCGGGCTCCAGCCGCCACGCCTCGGAGCCCGACTGGTCCCAGGCCTCGCGCGCGGGCCCGGTGGGGGCACCCTGCTGTTCCGCCGCCTCGGCACCCCACGCCGGCTGGGCGGCCTGGTCCCACTGCACCTGGGACGCCTCCCACGACGCTGGGGACGGCTCCTGCTCCCCCTGCGGAGGGACACTCAGCTCCCACTGGGGAGGAGGCGGCACCTGCTCCGCTTGCGGCGAAGCGCTCTGCTCCCACGCGGGAGGCGGGGCCTCCTCGGGACGGGGCGGCGGTCCCTGGTCCCACTCGGGAGGCGGCGCCTGCTCGGGACGGGGCGGGGCGCCCTGGTCCCACGACACCGGCGGACCCGCGTCCATCGGCGACGGCGACGCGTGTTCCGCCTGCTGCGGAACACTCTGCTCCCAGGCGGGAGGCGGCGCCTGCTCCGGGCGGGGCGGCGCCCCCTGATCCCACTGCCCCGAGCCCTGATCCCATGACGTCGGCTGCCCCTGCTCCACCTGCGGCGGGGGCACCCGGCCCGCCTGCGGCGGAGCGCTCTGCTCCCACGCGGCAGGTGGGCCCTGCTCCGCCTGCGGCGGGACGTTCTGCTCCCACACGGCGGGCGTGGCCTGCTCCGCCTGCGGCGGCATCGGGTCCGCCTGCGGCGAGACATTCTGGTCCCACGCGGCGGCCGGGGCCTGCTCCGCCTGCGGCGGGACGTTCTGCTCCCACGCGGCGGCCAGGGGCTGCTGCGAACGGGGCGGTGCCTCCTGGTCCGGCTGCGCCGGCACGCTCTGCTGCGGGCTCTGGTCCCAGGACGGCGAGGGCCGCACCGCCGCGTCGGCGGGTTCGACCGTGGTCCGCTCCGCCGGCGGCGGCTGCTCCGTCCACGCGGAAGCCGGGTCCGGCGCGATCGGCGGCTCGACGGCGGGAGCCGACCATGCGGAAGGCGGCTCCTGCGCCGCCGTCACGTCCTGGGGCGGGTGGGCCGCCTGACCGGCCGGCCCACCGGGGACGCCGCCGAACGGGGTGGCCCGGTCGTCGTCGGATGCGCCGGTGACGGGCCGGTCGGCGAACGCGTCGGCCGCGGTGCGCTCGGCGGGCTCGGCGGGCTCGGCGGCCGGTCCCCCGATCACGGACACGTCCTCGGCCGGGCGTGGCTCCTCCGGCCCGTCTGTCGGCGACGGAATCTCGGGAATGCCGCCGGTCGGCTCGTGGCTCGGCGCAGCCGGGCCCGCAGACGAGGGCATGGGACGACGACTCGGGTCGGCGGTGACGAGCCCGGATAGCGGGGTACCGAGCTCGGTGAGCACGGCGACCTGCCAGTCCTGCTCGGACACCGGTCTCCTCTCGGCGCACACCGGGCGTATGGGGGCGGAAACGCTCCTGATCCTATCTGCGTGTGCCTGTCCCCGGCGTCCCGTACCACCATCGGAGCCGATTACCCAGAGAGAGTGGTGCGCTACAGTGAGCGATTGAGTTCCGCTGATCAGGCGGGACCTTCCGGGGGGAAATCACATGCGACGTTTCCTGGCGTTTTCCATCGCCGCAGCCATCCCAGCGACGTTTTCCGCGGCTCCGGCCGGAGCCCAGAGCAGACCCGCGCCACCGGCGACGGGCGCCCACGGCAGGGCGGCCGCCTCCCAGCGCCTCCTGCGGCATGTCCGGCCGGTGCCGCGGGGCACCGTCGTCCACGACATGTCGGCCGCCTCCATCGCGCCGGGCGCCGGGACGGCGCCGGGAGCCTCACCGGGCGCGCCGTCGCTTCCGGGCGACGTCGCCGCCACGCCGACCGCCGCGTCGCCGCAGGCGAGCGTCGCCGCCTCACCGGCGCAGTCGATCGCCGCAGGCGGCGGCCAGGCCGCGCACGGGCCGACCCAGCTCACGCTCACGACGGTCGTGGGCTCGGCCACGCCGAAGACCGTGACACTGCAGTGCGACCCGGTCGGCGGCACCCACCCGAAGGCCGAGCAGGCCTGCGCCGACGTCGCCAAGACGCACGGCGACTTCAAGCTCGCCTCGGACGAGAAGAATCCACGCGCGTGCTTCATGATCTATTCACCGGTCACGACCAGCGCGGAAGGGCAGTTGCGCGGCGAGGCGGTCAAGTACACCGCGCGGTTCCCGAACACCTGCATGATGCGCACCCAGACCGGTTCGATCTTCGATTTCTGAAGAGCGAACGTCGGCGGACGTCCCGGTCCCGGCCGGGCTCCGAACGCCCGCGCGGCCGGAATAAGACCCGCCTTCGGGGGTAGTCGGCGCATGACGGGCGAAGGGAGTGTTCGCAATGGCGCAGAAAATACGCGACGTGATGACGCCCGAGCCGGTCGCCCTCCCTCTCGACGCACCGCTCACCGAGGCGGCTCGATTGATGCGTGACCAAGGAGTCGGCGGGGTGCTCGTCACTCAGGCCGGCCGGCTGTGCGGAGTGCTCACCGACCGCGACATCGTCGTCCGCGCCGTAGCGGAAGGGCGCGACCTGCGCGGCACACGGCTCGACCAGGTCTGCAGCGCCGGCGTGGTGACGATCGGGCCCGACGACGAGACCGACGCCGCCGTGCGTCTCATGCGCGAACGAGGCGTACGGCGGCTACCGGTCGTGGAGAACGGCCACGCGGTGGGCATCGTCTCGCTCCGGGACGTGGTCCCCGAGGACGACGACACGTCCGCCTGCGCCACCGGCGACTGAAGACGGTTACCGTGGACGGCGTGGGTTACGGACCGCACATCAGCAGCGAGCTGGCCGTTGAGATCGCCCGGTTGAGCCTGATCCACGAGGCGTCGGAGACCGCGGCGCTCCGGCGTGTGACGGAGCTGGCGGTCCGTACGGTGGGGGGCTGCGCGGGCGCGACCGGGATCCGGTGGACCGCCGGGGACGATCCCGAGCCGCTGGACGAAGCCGGCACCCATCCGGACCTGTCGTACCTGAGCGAGATCCAGTGCGCCCGCCGGGACGGCCCGATCTTCGAGGTGGCGCGCAGCGAGACCCCGGTGTTCTGCGGCGACACGCTGGTCGAGACCCGGTGGCCCGGGTTCACCGCCATCGCGCTGCAGCGGGGAGTGCGTTGCTTCGCGACGACCGTGCACCGCACCGGCCCGATCATCATGACGCTCACGATGTACGGCGTGGTGCCCGGCGCGCTCGACCAGCAGGGGCTCGGGCTCGGGGCCCTGCTCGCCGCGCAGGGCGGCGCGGCCGTGTCGAACACCCGGCACTATGAGGACGCCCACCGTACGGCGGTGCAGTTGCGACAGGCCGTGGAGGCGCGGGCCATCGTCGACCAGGCGAAGGGCGTGCTCATGCACGCGATGGGCTGTGACGCCGACACCGCGTTCGACGAGCTCAAGCGCATCTCACAGAACCGCCACGTCAAGCTGACGGCGCTGGCCCGGCGGATCGTCGAGGGCAGCGGGCCGGGCGGCGGCGGCCCCGGACGGTCTGGTCTCGCCGGGTCAGCGGGCGGCCGTTAGAGTTACGAACAGCCGTTGGTCGCGGACCGCGATCACACCACGCTGGGAGGCGCCATGTCCGACCAGCAGGAGACGGAGTCGCTCCTTCAGGAGACGGCCAAGCTCCGGACCCGCGTGAGCGAGCTGCGCAGTGCCGCCGCCCTGCCCGAGGCCGACTCCGGCCCGCTCCTGGAGGCGGCCTTCGTCGAGCTGGAGCTGGCCGCCGCGGCGCTCGGCGCCACGGGCGAGGACCGCGCCTCCTCGGAGGCCAGATCGGAGGCCTCGGAGAGCGAGCGCCGGATGCTGCGCACGGTCTTCCAGGACGCGCCTGTGCCGCTGTTCCTGCTGGAGCGCGATGGCACGGTCCGCCGGGTGAACCGCCAGGCCGGTGCGCTGCTGGGCTCGTCGGCGGGCTATCTCACCGGCAAACCGTTCCCGGTGTTCTGCGACATGGCGACGCGGGCGGCGGTCGGCTCGCACATCGCCGGGGTGTTCCACTCGGGGCAGCGATGCCGCACGCGGGTGCGCTTCCTGTCCAAGCATGGCCCGGTGAACGCCGATGTGACCCTCGCCCGGATCTGGGTCAGCGGAGAGCCCGACCCGCTCGTGATCGCGGCGACCGCCCCGGCGACGCGCGAGCCGGCGGCGGAGGAGGCGCCGCACGAGATGACGGCCCCGGACGCCGTGGCCACGGTCGTGCACCGGATGGACGTCCTCGCCACCGCGACCGGGATGCTGCTGGAGGACGACTCCCTGACCGAGTCGATCGCGGTGCGCAGGTCGGCCCGGCTGCTCGCCGCAGAGCTCGCCGACTGGGTCATCGTCGACCTCGAGCAGAACGGCACGCTGCGGCGGCAGGTCGTGATGGGACCGGAGGACGAGCGGTCCACGGAGATCGCCCGGATGCTGGAGAACGTCCATCCGGGCCCCGGCTCGCTGCCCGTCTGCGTGTGCGACAACGGCCAGGAGGTGCTGCAGGCCCACATCGACGACCTGAGGACGCTCGGCACCACCGAGGGCGATCTGCCGGTGTGCGGGCTGATCGAGGCGTCGTCGCTGATCTGTGTGCCGCTGGACGACGGCGAGCACCGGCTGGGCACGCTGACGCTGACCGTCTCGGGCGAGCAGGGACCGTTCGACCTGATGGATCTGGGGCTGGTCGAGCGCCTGGCCCGCAACCTCGCGCTGGTGATCCGCACCGGGCGGCGGTACCGCCGCCGCATGGAGGTCACCGAGCGGCTTCGCGCCGGCCTGCTGCCCAGCGAGCTGCCGGCCATCCCGGGCGCCGAGATCTCCGCGCGGTACGTCGTGGCCACGCGGGACAGCGGATTCGGCGCCGACTTCTACGACGTCTTCCCCACCGCGTCGGGCTGGGGTCTCGCCCTGGGCGACGTGTGCGGTAAGGGCGACGACGCGACGGCCGTTAACGCCGGCGCCCGGCACGGCATCCGGATCCTCGCCCGGTGGAACGCCAAGCCCGACGAGGTCCTGTCGATGGTCAACGAGACGCTGCTCGGCCAGGAGCGTTTCGTCACGGCCGTGATGGCCTGCGTCGAGCCGCGCGACGAGGGCCTGGCCGTCATGATCGGCAGTGCCGGGCACCCGCCCGCCGTGCTGATCCGGCGCGACGGGCTGATCCGCACCCTGAGCGGCGGCGGCATCCCGCTCGGCCTGTTCGCGGACGACTTCGAGGTCGGCGTCGAGTCGCTCGAACTCGAGCCCGGCGACACCCTGTTCCTCTACTCCGACGGCGTCGTGGAGAGCTCCGACGCGCTGCGGAACCGCTTCGGCCACGAGCGTCTCGTCGAGATCCTCGCCGCCCACGCCGATCGCCCGGTCGCCGACATGCCGCTGGCGGTCGAGCACGCGCTCGCCGAGTTCTGCGGCGGCGAGCTGCGCGACGACGTATCGATGCTGGCCCTGCGTGTCACCGGGGAGGCCGGCGGCGTCCCCGGCCGGGTCGCGGTGTCCGGGTCGGCCGTCTGAGCTCGCACTGGCGGGCGGCTGTTTAAGCACCGGGGCATCAGGTAATAATTGGGTCCAGGAACTCGTGCCTAAGACGCAGGCACACCACGGGAGGGCGGCATATCCGCCCTCGATCTCCGGAGGGTGTGCATGCGTATATCCAATTCAGGCTTGGTCAACGGCCTGACGTCCGCGGTTCCCTCACTTTCCCCCGCGCAGCCGGACCCCTGCTCCGGCCGTGAGCGCGCGCGTGCCTTCCCCATCCCCGATCACCCCCGCCGTTCCCGTTCCGTCGTTACGGGAGCCGGACGGGCCGAGATCGTCGCGGACACCGACGCGCCCGGCCGCCTGAACTTCCTGGAGGTTGCTCGATGATGAACATCGCCATGGTCTCGGTCCAGGAAAGCCCCCTCGGAACCGCCGATGAACTCGGCGACGGCCTCGGGCCGCATATGGCCGAACTCGCCCGAGAACTCGGCCGGCAAGGACACCGGGTCACCGTCTACACCCGGCAGGACGGGCGCGACCCACGGGAGCGGGTGCGGTTCGCTCCCGGAGTCACCGTGGAACAGCTGACGGTCGGCCCCGCCCGCCCGCTCGCCGATGACGAACTGCTGCCGTACCTCGCCGACTTCGGCGCGAAGCTCGCGCGGCGCTGGCACGGCCGGCGCCCCGAGGTGGTCCACGCCCACCACTGGGTGAGCGGCCTGGCCGCGATCGCCGGGGCGAACGGCCTCGACATTCCCGTCGTGCAGTCCTTCCACACCCTGGGGACGACTCTGGCCCGGACCGGGCAGCCGGTCTCGCCGACCCGGGTCCGCCTGGAGAAGGCCATCGGCCGCAGCGTGCGCGCGGTCGTCGCCACGACCGAGAGCGAGGGGACCGAACTCGTACGGCTGGGCGTTCAGCGCCGCCAGGTCACACTCGTGCCCTCCGGCGTCGACGTGGAGAAGTTCTCCCCGAACGGCCCGTCCCTGCCCCGCGGCGAGGCGGCGCGTCTGGTCACGCTCATGCGGCTCGGCCGGCACCAGGGCGTGACCTCGGTCATCCAGGCACTGGCCCGGATACCGGGTGCCGAACTCGTCGTGGCCGGCGGCCCGGACCGGGAGGATCTCGAGACCGACGAGACCGTCCACCGGCTGCGGATCAAGGCCAAGGAGGCCGGCGTCGCCGACCGGGTGACCTTCATCGGCCGGGTGTCGGCCAACGACGCCCCGAAGCTCCTGCGCTCCGCCGACCTGACGATCAGCGTTCCGGAGTACGAGACGGTCGGCCGGGTGCCGCTGGAGTCGATGGCCTGCGGGACGCCCGTCGTCGCCTCCCCTGTGGGCGGCCACCTCGACTCGGTCATCGAGAACGTCACGGGCATCCACGTCCCGGCCGACCGCCCCATGGAGATCGCCCACCGTGTCCGGGCCCTGCTCGCCGACCAGACACAGCGGACCGCCCTCAGCATCGGCGGCGTGGACCGGATCCGGTCCCGGTTCGCCTGGGAACGGGTCGCGTACGAGACCGTCAAGGTCTACCAGTCCCTGCAGCCCGTGCCGCAGCCCGTCCTCGCGGGCGTCACGGCCGGCGCCGGGGATGAGGACGAGCAACTCTGACAGAGGTTCGATGGGCTCCACACCGGCATCCGGATCTTCGGCACGGGACGAGACGCCCCGGAAACGCATCGACCGCGAACTCATCGAGATGCTCCAAGAGCTGCGCGTCATCGTGGCCGGGGTGCAGTTCCTGTTCGCGTTCCTGCTGACGCTGCCGTTCTCCAGCGGGTTCAAGCGGGTCGGCCACGCCGGGCAGTGGGTGTTCTACCTGTCGCTGATCACGGCGGCGTGCGCGTCGATCTGCCTGATGGCCCCCGCCGCCCAGCACCGGATGCTGTTCCGCTCCGGCCGGAAGGACCTGCTGATCACCCGGTCGAACCGGTACGGCATCGCGGGCACGCTGGCCCTCACCGTGTCGATGTCCAGTGCCGTGGCCGTCGCCGCAAGGGGGTTCTTCTCCTCCACGCTGGCGGCCGTGACGGCCGCGGCGATCGTGGCGGTCGCCGCGTGGGCGTGGTTCGTCCAGCCGCTGCTCACCCGGCACCGCGTCCCCACCCGGATCGAGGAGGAGGCCGACCGCGGGGAGGAGGAGGACGCGCCGGACAACGGCCCGACCCGGCCGCCCGTGATCGACTGACGCAACGACGAAACCGCCCTCGTGCGCGGCAGGAGGGCGGTTTCGCGGCTGGTCGAGGTCGGTACGCGGCTGATCAAGGTCGATACGAGCAGCCGGTCGAGGTCAGTCCGCGGCTGGTCGAGGTCGGGCGGCCGGTCGAGATCAGTACGAGCGGCCGAAGATGACCCGCTTGCCGTACGCGGACGGCTGCCCGCAGCGGAAGCAGGACCCGGTCTCCTCGGGCGCCTCGAGCGGGACCACGCGCGGCGTGGCCGCCGTGTCGGCCTTGATCTCGTCCTCGCACTCCGTACGGCCGCAGTGCAGGACGCGCGCCCAGCCCTCGGCGACCTGGGTGCGGAAGGAGTCCCAGTCGTCGACGTCGGCGGTGTGCTCGTCGCGGTACTGCTCGGCTCGGGTGTACAGGAATGCCTGGAAGTCCTCGAGGATGCCGGGCAGCACCTCCGGGACCCGGTCGAGCGGGATCTGCTCCTTGCCCTGGTCGCCGAGGCGGCGGGCCAGCGTCACGACGCCTGCGTCGAGGTCGCGGGCGCCGATCTCCAGCCGGATCGGGACGCCGCGCATCTCCCAGTCGTTGTACTTGAACCCGGGGCGGAGCTGGGTGCGCTCGTCGACGTGCACGCGGATGCCGGCCTTCTTCAGCCGGTCCGCCAGCTCGCGCGCCGCGGCGACCGTGCGCTCGGCGACTTCGTCACGGCCGATCGGCACGATCACGACCTGGTACGTCGCGATGCGCGGCGGGAGCACGAGGCCCTTGTCGTCGCCGTGCGTCATGATCACGCCGCCGATCATGCGGGTGCTCATGCCCCAGGACGTGGTGTGGGCGTACACCAGCTCGCCCTGGTCGTCCTGGTACTGGATGTCGAAGACCTTGGCGAAGTTGGTGCCGAGGTAGTGCGAGGTGCCGGCCTGCAGGGCCCGGCCGTCGCGCATCATGCCCTCGATCGAGTAGGTGCGCACCGCCCCGGCGAACCGCTCGCTCGGCGTCTTCTCACCCTCGATCACCGGCATCGCGGCCAGCTCGCGGGCGACGCCCGCGTACGCGTCCAGCGCCCACATCGTCTCGCGCATCGCGTCGTCCTCGTCCGCGTGCGCCGTGTGCCCCTCCTGCCAGAGGAACTCGGTGGTGCGCAGGAACATGCGGGGCCGCAGCTCCCAGCGCACGACGTTGGCCCACTGGTTGAGCAGCAGCGGCAGGTCGCGGTGCGAGTCGATCCACTTGGCCATGTACTCGCCGATGACGGTCTCGGAGGTGGGCCGCACGACCAGCGGCTCCTCCAGCTCCTTGCCGCCGGCGACCGTCACGACGGCCAGCTCGGGCGAGAATCCCTCGACGTGCTCGGCCTCGCGCTTGAAGTACGACTCCGGGATGAACATCGGGAAGCAGGCGTTGCCGTGCCCGGCCTCCTTGATGCGGCCGTCGAGGTCGGCCTGCAGCAGCTCCCACATGCGGTAGCCGTACGGCCGGATGACCATCGTGCCCCGCACCGGGCCGCGATCGACCAGCTCGGCCTGGACGACGACCTCGTTGTACCAGGCGGAGAAGTCTTCAGACTGAGGAGTGACACCTTCCCGACTCACGCAGCCGAGGGTACCGGCCCTGGGACGGTCACGTGGACAACCCGGGAGGACAGCCCCGTGATGACGGACCCTTTACACCGATCACATCCTCACTCGGTCTACCGTACAACTCGTGTCAGACGAGTCCCCAGGCGAGGCAGAGCAGAAAAAGCCCGCCAAAAAGCGGTCATTTTGGCGCGAACTTCCGATTCTTCTCGGAATCGCCCTCGTGCTGTCTCTGCTCATCAAGACCTTCCTGGTTCAGGCGTTCTTCATCCCGTCGGAGTCGATGGAGCGGACCCTGCACGGCTGCGCCGGCTGCACCGGGGACCGGATCCTCGTCTACAAGGCCGGCTACCGGTTCCACGACCCGAACCCCGGGGACATCGTGGTGTTCCGCGCCCCCGGGTCGTGGGAGCCGGAGACGCGGATCGCCCAGTCGAGCAACCCGCTGCGGCGCGCGGCCGGCTGGGTCGGCGGGCTGTTCGGCCTGCCGCAGGCCAACGAGAAGGACCTCGTGAAGCGCGTGATCGCGGTGGGCGGCCAGACCGTCCAGTGCTGCGACTCGCAGGGCCGGGTGCTCGTCGACGGTAAGCCGCTCAACGAGCCGTACATCTTCGAGGACGACCACAAGCCGTTCGGCCCGGTGAAGGTCCCGGCCGGCCGCCTCTGGGTGATGGGAGATCACCGGGGCGACTCCGCCGACTCGCGGTTCCACATGCAGGACGGCTATCAGGGCACGATCCCGGTGAAGAGTGTGATCGGCCGGGCCTTCGTGATCGTCTGGCCGCCGTCCCGCTGGAACACGCTGGGCAAGGACTGACCGTACGGCCGCAGCGCCCGTACGGCGTGGCAGCCGTGAGGGCCGTACGGGCGTCGCGGCCGGAAAATCCGTTGGCGTCCCCGGTGCGATGCCGGAGACTGGGCGACCGTGGGCCACGTCGAAGTCGCGCATCTGAGCCATGTCCTTCCCGACGGCCGGGTGCTGCTGGCCGACGCCTCTTTCCGGGTGGCCGACGGAGCGGTGGCCGCCCTCGTCGGGCCGAACGGCGCGGGCAAGACCACGCTTCTCCGGCTCGTAGCCGGCGACCTCGAGCCACAGGGCGGCACGATCTCCCGCAGCGGCGGCCTGGGCGTGATGCGGCAGTTCATCGGCAGCATCCGCGACGAGACGACCGTCCACGACCTGCTCGTGTCCACCGCTCCGCCGCGTGTGCGCGAGGCCGCCGTGGCTCTGGAGCAGGCCGAGCTGGCCATGATGGAGCGCGACGACGAGCCCACCCAGATGCGCTACGCCCGGGCGCTCACCGAGTGGGGCGACGCGGGCGGCTACGACGCCGAGGTGCTCTGGGACGCCTGCTGCGTCGCCGCGCTCGGCACGCCGTACGACCGGGCCCGGTGGCGCGACGTGAAGACGCTCTCCGGCGGGGAGCAGAAACGCCTCGTCCTGGAGGCGCTCTTCCGCGGTCCCGACGAGGTGCTGCTGCTCGACGAGCCCGACAACTACCTGGACGTGCCCGGCAAGCGCTGGCTGGAGGAACGGCTGCGCGAGACGCCGAAGACCGTGCTTCTCGTCTCCCACGACCGCGAGCTGCTGGCCCGCGCCGCCCGGCAGATCGTCACCGTGGAGGCCGGGATCGTCTGGGTGCACGGCGGCGGCTTCGCGACCTACGCGAAGGCGCGGCGCGACCGCAACGAGCGGCTGGAGGAGCTGCGCCGACGCTGGGACGAGGAGCACGCCAAGCTGAAGGCGCTCGTCCGGATGTTCAAGCAGAAGGCGGCGAACAACTCCGACATGGCGTCGCGCTACCAGGCCGCGCAGACGCGGCTACGGCGGTTCGAGGAGGCCGGGCCGCCGGAGATCCCGCCGCGCGACCAGAACATCAAGGTCCGCCTGCGCGGCGGCCGGACCGGCAAGCGCGCCGTCGGCTGCGAAGGGCTGGAGCTCACCGGCCTGATGCACCCGTTCGACCTCGAGGTCTGGTACGGCGAGCGCGTGGCGGTCCTCGGCTCCAACGGCTCCGGCAAGAGCCACTTTTTGCGCCTGCTGGCCGGGGAGGACGTCGCGCACACGGGCACCGCCCGGCTCGGCGCGCGGGTCGTCCCAGGGCTCTTCGCGCAGACCCACACCCGCCCGGACCTGCAGGGCCGTACCCCGGCCGAGATCCTCATGACCGAGCACGCCCGGCTGCGCGACGAGGCGATGGCCGCGCTGGCCCGATACGAGCTCCAGTACTGCGGCGATCAGCCGTTCGAGACGCTGTCCGGGGGCCAGCAGGCCCGCTTGCAGATCCTGCTGCTGGAGCTGAGCGGCTGTACGCTGCTGCTGCTCGACGAGCCCACCGACAACCTCGACCTGGCCAGTGCCGAGGCGCTGCAGGAGGGTCTGGAGGCGTACGAGGGCACCGTGCTGGCCGTCACGCACGACCGGTGGTTCGCCCGATCGTTCGACCGCTTCGCGGTCTTCGGCTCGGACGGGACGGTCTACGAGTCGGCCGAGCCGGTGTGGGACGAGGCCAGAGTGGCGCGCCCCCGCTGAGCCGGGTGGGCGCGCCGTGGCCGGGAATGCCTGCCGAGCCTGAGGAGACGCGCCCTTGTCCGTGACACTGGCGGCGATCATCATCGCCACCGTGGTGGCCGCCTTGGCGCTGTCGCGGCGCGGCCGTGACGCGCACTCCCCAGAGCGGCGCAGCGGTGACACGCACTCGCCGGAGCCGCCCGTGCGGCGTTCGGAGGATCGGCTCGCGGGCGCGGGTCCGGAGGATCCGGCAGGGCGGCGTTCGGGAGATCGGCACGCAGGCGCGCGCCCAGAGGGTCCGACGGTGCGCCCCGGGCCCTGGCATCGGCGGCTCCCGTGGTCCGCCCGGCCGGCGTGGGGCGGATGGAAGGGGCATCCGCTCGTCTCCCTGGCCGCCGTCACCGCGCTGATCTTCCTGAACCAGGTCCTGTTCACCGTCTATGTCATCCGGGTCCATCACGGCAGCCCCTCCTTCATCGCGCGGTACCTCCCGACGGGCTGGTTCGCAATCGCCGACGCGCCGTGGGTCGAGGCGGCGGCCCGGTGGTTCCCCGCCCCCACGGTGCTCGCGCCCAGTGTGCTGAGGGTGCAGGCATTCTTCGAGCTCCCCTTCGTCGTCCTCGCGTACCTGACGGTGTGCCGGTGGTTCTCCGGGTCCGTGTACCGGCGCGCGCTCCGGCTCGTGCCCTGGGCGGCGGCGTCGTACACGGTGACGTTCGGCCTGATCGAGTGGTCGCTGCGCAACCCGTACACCTGGGACGACCTCGCCATCCGGGCCGCCGCCGGGCTGATCGTGCCGCTGTGGACCGCCCGCCTGTCCCGTGACGCCGCCGATGACGCGTGGGGGCTGCCCGGACTCCTCGTCTTCGCCGCCTCCACCCTGGGACTGGGCCTGCTCATCCTCGTCGTGTACGACACCGCGCTGCTCTACAACCTCGGACACCTGGTGGCGCGGCTGCCGATCGCCGTGGCCGCCGGGACGGTGGTGGCCGCGGCCCGCGCCGCGGCGCGCGTCGTGCCGAAGCGCCCGCCGGGCCGTGGCGTCGGCTCCATCGCCAGGTCCTTCGGGTGGTTTCTCGTGCTGTTCTTCGTGCCCGCCCTCCCGGTGCGGTACGGCCTGAACTTCGGCACCGCCTACCTGTCGGCCGGCGCCGGGGTGCTCATCGTCGTGGCGGCCACCTGGTACGGCGTGCGCGACGCTTTCGCCGCGACGCCCGGCGAAGTCGGGGCGTGGGTCCGGCAGATGGCGGTGGCCGTCGCCGCCGGCCTGTGCGGCGGAGCCGCAGGCCTGCTCCTGCCCGGCGGTCACACCGAGACGCGCGTGCTGCAGGGCGGCGCGGCGTTCTTCGTCTGCGCGGTCGCCGCGTGCGCCCTCCTCGACCGGCGATACGCGCGTGCCGGACGCCCGGTGAACGCGGAACGGCCGGCACAGGCGGATACGGATTCCCGGTGACGCCAGAGAGCCGGGAGGTCAGCCGGCGGCGGGGAGGGTCAGGTCGAACTCCACGTCGACCTCGTCGGCGAGCTTGAGCGCGCCGAGCAGGGCGGAGTACGGCTTGATGCCCCACTGCGTCTGGACGACGGCCACTCCGCCGTGGACCCGGTCATCGTCCACGGCTCCGCGGATCGCGATCGGGTGCGTCCGTCCCATGATCATCAGCTCGCCGGTGAGCGTGAACGCCTCGGGGGCACCCCCCACACCGGTCGACCGGAAGCTGATCTCCGGGTGCTCGGCGGCCCGGAGGATCTTCTCGCGCGCGGTCTTCTCGATCTCGGCGCGGTCGGAGTCGGTCAGCGGCTTCACGCCACCGGTGCCCTCACGCACCTTGAGCGAGTCGACCTCCGCCGACACGGTCACCGACAGGCTCGCGGGATCCGCCGGGTCGACGACGGCCTCACCGGACCAGCGGGTGACCTCGATCGTCAGGTCGTGGCCCACCTTGCGGCCGACTCCGCTACGCGAGGTGCGGAGCAGGAGCCGTCCGGTCTGCGGCCCGAGCGTGTAGGTCCCCGCGGTCAGCGCCATGACACCAGGGTACGTCCGGGACCCGCCGGGTCCGCGGTCACGCGGAGGCGCCCGGACGGGCGCCTCCGGTTCGAGATTCTCAGCTTCACAGGTCCACGTCTCAGTGCGGGGCGGTCAGGCCGATCTCACGGACGATCTCGCCGATGGTCCGGAACTCCTTACCCTCGGGCAGCCTGGAGATCGCCTCGACCACCGAGCCGGGCGCTCCCTTGCTCCGCAGATGAGCGAGCAGCCGCCGTCGATCGGCGGGGAACTCGCTCGGCGGCAGGTGCCGGCTGAGCTCCGCCCTGCGGGCTACCTCGGCGGGCGACGGCCTCGGCGGACGTGCCGCGGCGTCCGCGCCCGTGCCGCCGTGCTCCGCCTGCGCCGATCCGCTTCCCTTGATCAGGTTCTTCGCCTCCTTCCGGAGGCGCTCGTCTTGGGCCGTACCCTGCTTGTCGCTCTCGCGCTGCATGGATGACCTCACCTTTCGCCATAGCCCCCTCTCAGGCGCTCCCCCGGCACGCTGACGTTCCGGTCCGACCCCCCGGATGGGGAACGCCCGAGATCATCGACTTGAAGCCGGGCAGTCGCTCTGCGTGACCACCCCCTCAAGCCGCCCTACCCGACCAGGGCAGTCACGAATCCTGGCCGGCACCAGCGTGATCACCAGCCGTCGGCCGTCCTGGAGGGTACGAAGACGGCAAGTGCGGCGGCCTGCTTGGTGATGATCACGGTTCCCTCGGCGGCGCCGACCTCTCCGTCCCGGGTCAGCCGCAGGGAGCCGTGGGCGCCGGCGAGCTCGACCTTGCCCGCCGACCACGCGCTGTAGTCCGGCACCAGCCGCAGGTGCCCGAGGAACAGTGCCACGACCGCGCGGATCCGGCTGATGTGGCGGCGCGCGCCGATCAGCCGGATGTCGAGCACCCCGTCGTCGAGGCGCTCGCGCCAGGTCGGCGCGACGCCGTGTGCGCCGTAGCGGCCGTTGCCGATGAACGCGAACCACACGCGCCTGCGGCGGCCGTCGACGTACACGTCCGCCGGTTCGGTGTCGCGGAGCACGCGGACGGCGGCCACGACGAGCGCCGGCCACTTGCCGAGCCGGCCCTCCAGCCGCTCGCGCCGCTGAACGAGCTCGGTGTAGGCGCCGAAGCTCGCGGTGTTGAGGAAGATCTCGCCGCCGGCCCGGCCGACGTCCACGCGCACAACGCACCCGGAGCGGTAGGCCGCGACCGCGTCGGCGACGGTGTGGACGCCCAGCGCCCGCGCGAAGTGGTTGAGCGTCCCTCCGGGGATGACCAGCAGGGGCAGGTCGTGGTCGAGGGCCACTCCGGCGGCGGCCCGGATCGTGCCGTCGCCGCCGCAGGCGCCGAGCACCGCGGCGCGTCCGGCGGCGTCCTTCAGCATGGCGGCCAGGTCGGCCCCAGACTCGACGATCTCCGCGGCCGGAAGCCGCTCCTTGAGGACCCGGGTCACGTCACCGTTGCCCGCGTCCGGATTCACGACCACGACGAGGCCCTCGCCGTCCTCCGAGACGCCGGGGACCGCCTCGGCCGGCACCGCCCACCGCGCGCTCGCCGATCGGGGCATGGTGGGCCACAGCAGCCGGGTGCCGAGGCCGGCGGCGGTGCCCAGCGCGACCCCGGCCAGCACGTCGCCCGGGTAGTGCGCACCGGTGTGGATACGGGAGAAGGCCACCGCCGCGGCCGTGATCCCCACCGGCACGGCCACGGCCGCCGGCGCCTCCAGCGAGATCCCCGTGGCGAACGCCGCCGCCGACGCCGAATGGCCCGACGGGAACGACGGGGACGTCGGCAGCCGCCACGGCGAGCGGATCGAGGGGATGAGGGTGACCCCGACCCGAGTGACGACCGGGCGCGCCGACGGGGTGAACAGCTCGATCAGCGGGCGGGGGCGGCGGAACGCCTGCTTGCCCACCAGATTCGCGAGCGGGCTGGCCAGGCCGATCGCGATGACCCCGCGCAGCGCCGCCCGGCGCAGCCGCGGCTGCCGGGTGAGCGCGAGACCCCCGGCGACGCCGCCCCACAGCACCGAATGGTTCGCGATCCTGGAGAGCCGAGGGAGGATGTACTCGAGCCCGGGCAGTTCGGCCGCCGCGACCGCGCCGAAAGCGCGCTTGTCCAGCTCTCTCGCTCGATTCAACAGGGACATGAACCGGTGTATCCCCGTTGCTCACCGGATCACGCCAAAGATCACATTCTTGGCACTGCATCTGCCGGTTGGTCGTTCCCGCGCCCCGGACTGCAATAGGCTGCTCCGCATGAGTCACCCGGAACGGCTCGGAGCCTCGGGTGGCGGGCAGGTCAGCGCGATCGCGGAGCCCCCTCACATGAATGGGAACCCCTCGCTGGCCGAGTTCGCCACGCGTAATGGGCTCAAGCAGAGCGCCGCGCGTCCCCCCATCGGTCCGTACATCCGCCAACTCTGGCAGCGACGTCACTTCATTTGGGCGTTCGCCTCCGCCAAGAGCGTGGCGATGTACACCGAGTCGCGTCTCGGCCAGCTGTGGCAGGTGCTCACCCCCCTGCTCAACGCCCTGGTCTACTACCTGATCTTCGGCCTCCTGCTCGGCCGCAAGAGTGACGTGACGCACTACATCCCGTTCCTGGTGATCGGGATCTTCTTCTTCCACTTCACTCAGCGGTCGGTGACCTCGGGCGCCAAGTCGGTTCAGACCAGTATGTCGCTGATCCGTGCCCTGCACTTCCCGCGGGCGACGCTGCCGTTCTCGTACACGATCGTCGAGTTGCAGCAGCTGTTCGCGGCCATGCTCGTGCTGGTCGCCATCATGTTCGGCTTCCAGGAGTGGCCCACGTGGGAGTGGGTTCTGATCATTCCGGTGCTGCTGCTGCAGCTGATGTTCAACATCGGCGTCAGCCTGGTGGTCGCCCGCATCGGCGCCTTCGTTCCCGACCTCAGCCAGCTGCTGCCGTTCATCCTGCGCACCTGGCTCTACTTCTCCGGGATCATGTTCTCGATGTACGCCCTGGCGGGGAAGGTCCCCGGCTGGGTCCTCAAGCTCATGGCGGCCAATCCCGGATCGGTCTACGTCGAGCTGGCCCGCCGCGCACTGATGGGCTCCTATCGCAAGGACCTGCACAAAATGCAGGGCACCTTCGAGAAACAGTGCCACGCCCAGGCGTTCACGACGAAGCAGATCGCCAAGGCCACCAGTGCCTGTAAGGAACACGCCTCGCTCGCCACGACGAACCACATGATCTGGTACTACGCCGTGGGCTGGGCCGTGGTCGCGTTCGTGGTGGGCTTCTGGTTCTTCCACCGCGCCGAGGAGAGGTACGGCCGTGGCTGACGCCGTCAAGGAGAAGATCAAGGTGTCCGGAGCACCCGACGGGTCGGCTCCCCCTGTGGTGATCGACCCGAACCGCGATCCCATCGTGGTCGTCGACGACCTGCACATCATCTACCGCGTGTACGGTGCGGGCGGGAAGGGCAACGCCAACAGCGCGCTCAGGCGCATGCTGCGCCGGGAGCACCGCCCGTCGATGAAGGAGGTCCACGCGATCCGCGGGATGTCCTTCATCGCGTACAAGGGCGACGCGATCGGCGTCATCGGCACCAACGGCTCGGGCAAGTCGACGCTTCTGAAGGCCATCGCCGGGCTCCTGCCGCCGCAGCGCGGCGGTGTCTACACCGAGGGCCAGCCGTCGCTGCTCGGCGTCAACGCCGCCCTGATGAACGACCTGACCGGTGAGCGCAACATCGTGCTCGGCTGCCTCGCGATGGGCATGCGGCCGGACGAGGTCAAGCAGAAGTACGACGAGATCGTGAAGTTCGCCGGTCTCAAGGAGGGCTTCATCCAGCTGCCGATGAACGCCTACTCCTCCGGCATGGGCTCGCGGCTGCGGTTCGCGATCGCCGCGTCCAAGTCGCACGACGTGCTGCTGATCGACGAGGCCCTGGCCACGGGTGACGCGAAGTTCCGGCGCAAGAGCGCGGCCAAGATCGACGAGCTGCGTGAGGAGGCCGGTGCGGTCTTCCTCGTCGCCCACCAGCTCGACTCGATCAAGGAGATGTGCAACCGGGTCCTCTGGGTCGACGAAGGCCGGTTGGTCATGGACGGTGACACCGACACGGTCGTCGACGCCTACATCGAGGCCACCGGCAAGTAGGGCCTGCCGCGAGAAGCCGGGAAGTTCCGGGGAACGGCTTCTCGAGCAGGCTCACGCCGAGTCATCCACACGCCGACGGGGTCGGCCCAGTAATGGGCCGACCCCGTCGGCGTCTCAGTCGTCGGTGGACGCCGTCGGATCGTCGGGGTCCGGCACGCTGCCGTTCAGCTGGTAGTGGGTCTGGGCGGCCTGCCAGAGCCGCGCGAAGTTGCCCTGGTAGGCCCCGTAGATGTCCGCACCCTCGATGGTGATCATCGTCTCGTCGTTGTGCCGCAGGGCCGGCTCGGTGTAGTTCGGGCTACCGGTGATCACGACCTTGCGGGTGCGCCCGGCGTACGTGCCGTCGATCAGCACGTACTTGGAATGGGCGAAGGCGTCGACCTCGTCGCCGTCCCCGTCGAAGTACAGGTAGTGGCTGTTCAGCAGTTGCGGTCCGCCGTCCTGCGCGAGGATCTCGTGCGCCCGCGCGCTGAGGTTCGTGTAGATGACGCGGACGTCGCAGCCCTGGTGGGAGAGCGACCACAGCCGCTCGGCGACGGCCGTACGGCTGAGGTTGAAGGTCGTGACGCGCACCGCGGTGCCCCGGGCGCAGCCGACGTGACCCAAGAGCTCGTACAGGGTGTCGGTCTTCGGCGAGTCGCCCGCACGCGGGAACGTGTACGCCGTGACGCGCCCGCTATGGGCGACCCGGTAGTGGTCCCGCTCGTGACGCCGGGCCGCCAGCGCGGCGAAGTAGCGCCCGTACGCCCGGTAGAGCCGTGCGTCGCTGATCGTGAAGGCGTTGTTCCAGGCGTTCACGCGGTTGCGCGTCGTCAGGTTGGCCGAGGACTGCACCACGACGTCGCGCGCCCGGCCGGTGCGGGAGAACAGGAAGAACTTGTTGTGCATGATCGTGTCGCCGATGCACCCGCCGCGGCAGGCCACCACCCACGATGAGTTCTTGCGGCTGGTGCCCAGGGCGCGTTCGACGCTTCGGTAGGCGTCGTTGTCGCGGGTGCTCGCGTCGACGACGAGCTGCACGCGCGCCCCGCGCTTCTTGGCGTCGATCAGGGTCTGGGCGAACGCTTTGGACGTGAACATGAACACCGCGATCTGGATCAGCGCCCCGCGGGGAGCGCCGGCCGTCAGCTGGTTGACGTGGTGCGCGATGGCGTTCTGCTCCTCCGCCGATCCGGAGGGGACGTTGAACACCGCGGACGGCCGCATCGCGGCCATCGGAACGGTCCCCGCCGGAACGCCGGACATCGCGGCCATCGGAACGGCCCCGTGCGTACCGGATCGATCCGGTACGGCCCGGGCCGGCGGGGAGATGCTTCCGAGGGCGACCGCACCGACGGCGGCCATGGCGGCGATGGGGCGTCCACGCATGTTCGGTTCTCTCTTCGTCGCTGGGGGGCCGACCACCTGACTTCCGGCACACGCCCAGATCTCAGCTGATTTACGATCACGCACTGTAGCGCCTTGGTCACACAAGTCACATGGATTACCGAAGAAAAGCCACGGATGCGGTCCTGTGCGTCAACTGCCGCTGGCCGCACGGCCAAGATCGATCTACTTTCAAGGAAGGAACCTCTGCACGGGGAAGGTCCAATGCCGGATCGGCGTCCTCTGTCCCGACACGACTTCCTCCATCCCTCCCGTTCCGTCACTCCGCTCTCCTCCCGTCCCGCCGGTCCGCGCGACGCCGCCGAACCGCTCGCCCGGCGGTGAAGGTCGTCGAGGTACGGGGCCTGGTGAAGGTGTACGAAGGCCCCGGCAAGCGGCACGTGCGCGCGCTCGACGGCGTCGACCTGGCGACCGGACGGGGCGAGTGCGTCGTCCTGCTCGGCCCGCCCGGCTCCGGTAAGACGACCCTGCTGCGCGCCATCGCCGGTCTCGAGGCCCCGACCGCGGGCGAGGTCCACCTCGGCGGTCACCTCATGAACGGCCTGCCGCCGCGGATCCGCCGGGTCGGCCTGGTGGCCGCCTCGCACGCCCTGTACCCCCACAAGTCCGTGCGCGGCAACATCGAGTTCCCCCTCAAGGCCGAGCGCGTGCCGCGCGGCACGCGCGAGCGCAAGGCCCGCTGGGCCGCCGACCTGCTCGGCATCGCGCACCTGCTGGACCGCCGCCCCGGCCGGCTGTCCGGAGACGAACGCCGCCGGGTGGCCCTGGCCCGCGCCGTGGCCCGGGAACCGGCCGTACTGCTGCTCGACGAGCCGCTGTCCGGTGTGGACGCGCGGTCGCACACCGCCGCCCGCGACGAACTGCGGGCGCTACAGCGGCGTCTCGGCACCACGATGATCTGCGTGACGCACGACCAGGCCGAGGCGATGGGCCTCGGCGACCGCGTCGCCGTGCTGGACGCCGGGCGGTTCCGCCAGGTCGGCACGCCTCAGGACCTGTACGACGAGCCGGTCGACACGTTCGTCGCGACGCTCATCGGCACGCCACCGATGAACCTGGTGCCGCGCGGCGACCGGCTCATCGGCTTCCGGCCCGAGCACCTGCTGCCCGCCGAGGAGGTCCCCCCGGATCGGCGGGTCACCATGCCGCTGCGCGTCGACCGGATCGAGTACCTGTCGGGCGACCGCCACGTGTACGGCACGGTGACGCGGATCGGCCCGGAGACCCGGGTGATCGCACGGCTGCCCGCCACCGTCACCACGCCCCTCGCCGACGGGCAGACCCGGGAGTTCGCCGTGCCCGGTGACCGGGTGCGCTTCTTCGACGCCGAGTACGGGAACCGGACGGCGCCCGTACGGATCGGCGGGTGAGGGGCATGGCCGCCGAAGCCGCACCGGGAGCTCGCCGGGGCGACCTGGCGGACCGGCAGGGTCTGATGACCTGGGTGTTCCTGCTGCCGTCGGTCGCGTACCTCGGGGCGCTCGTCGTCGTGCCGCTCGTCCTCGCGGTGGTGCTGGCGTTCTCCGCGGCGACCGCCGACCGCCCCGCGTACCGCCTCACCGGCGCGCGGTGGTTCACGACCGTGCTGTCCGAGGGCGTGTTCTGGCGGGCGCTGGGCGACACGCTGCTGGTCACCGGCGCCTCGACGATCCTGGTCGTGCTCGGCGGTCAGATCCTGGCCCACGTCCTGCTGGCCCGGTTCCGCGGCCGATGGCTCGTCCGGCTGCTCGTACTGCTGCCGTGGACGACGCCGGCGGCGCTGTCGGCGACCTCCGGGCGGTGGCTGCTCGACTCGGCCGGTTCCCCGGCCGGGTGGCTCCTGCGCGCCGTCGGGATCCCGCCCGGCGCCTCCTGGCATGAACGGCCCGTCGTGGCGATGGGCGCGGTCGTCGCGGTGCAGGCCTGGCGGCTGACGCCGCTCGCCGCGGTCGTCATGGCGGCCGGGCTGGCGGCGATCCCCCGCGACGTCCGGGACGCCGCGCGCGTCGACGGGGCGGGCGCGGTGCGGCGGGCGTTCGACGTGACGATCCCCCTCACCCTGCCGTCCATCGCGGTCGCCGCGCTCCTCACCGCCACACTGGCGTGTGCCGACGTCACCGTCGTGAACGTGCTGACGCACGGCGGCCCGGGATACGCGACCCAGACGCTCGCCACCCTGTCCTACGCCCGCGGAGTCGAAGGCGGCGCACTCGGGCGGGGAGCGGCGATCGCCGTCCTGCTCCTGCCACTGCCACTGGCCGGAGCGGCGAGCCTGCTCCGCGTCGTACGACACCAGAGTGTGGATCGGTGAGCGTCACCGGCGGAGCGGCCACCCGCGTCGTCCGAGACCGGAGGGCGGACCGGTGAGCGTCACCAGCGTGTCGGCCACCCGCGTCGTCCGAGACCGGAGGGCGGACGGATGAGCGTCTCGGGCGGAGCGGCCGCCCGCGTCGTACGACGCTGGGGGGCGGATCGATGAGCGTCACCGAGGGGCTGGCCGCGCGGACGGCGGCGCGGGAACTGGCCCGGCAGCGGCGACGATACAGCGTGCGCCATGTGCTGGCGCGGTCGGCGCTCTACGCGACGGCGGTCGGCGCCGCGCTCCTGTGTGCGGTGCCGTTCCTGTGGAGCGCGGTCACCGCCGTCCGGCGGTCGTCCCCGGATGAGGCGGGTGTCGTGGCGCATGTACGCCTCCTGCTGCGATCCACCCCCTTCCCGGCGTTCGTGGGGAACACACTGGTCGTCGGCGTGCTCGTCACGGTGTTCACGCTGCTGGTCGCGCTCCCGGCGGCGTACGCGCTGACCCGTCCGCGGTGGGGCGGCGCCGTCGGCCGGACGATCGCCGTCCTGGTGCCGGCACCGGCCGTGGTCCTCGTTCTGCCGTTCTCCTGGGCCGCGCACGAACTCGGCCTCGGGCCTTCTCTCGGGGCGCTCGTGCTCGTCCAGCCGACGCTCACCATCCCGGTGGCGGTGCTGCTGTTCGGCGGTTTCCTCCGGGCGGTCCCCGCCGGCATCGAGGACCAGGCACTCGTGGACGGGCACGGCCGCGTCGCCGCGTTCCTGCGGGTCGTGCTTCCCCAGCTCGCACCCGCGATCGCCGCGGTCGCGGTCCTGGCGTTCACTCTGTCGGCCGGGGACTTCGTCTACGCGCGGGCGCTGGCCCCGGTGGACCCGACGGTGGCCACCGGGATCCCCGCCCGGCTCGGTTCCGGGGAGCCGTGGGCGGTGACGCAGACCGGCGTCCTCCTGGTGGCGGTCCCCTTGGCCGCCGCGGTCGATCTCGTCCTGGGGAGGATCATCGCGGCCGCGGCGGGCACGGCTGGTAGGACTATGGCGTAACCGTCGAACCGAGCGAGGAGATTGCCATGGCGGGTCGGCCACCACTGCCCCATGAGTTCCTGCCCGAGGTCCCGTCCTTCACGGTGACCAGCGACGACGTGGCGCACGGCGAGCAGATGTCGAACGCGCACGTCTTCAACGACTGGGGATTCACCGGCGAGAACCTCTCCCCGCACCTGAGCTGGGCGGGGTTCCCTCCGGAGACCAAGAGCTTCGCCGTCACCTGCTACGACCCGGACGCCCCGACCGGCAGCGGGTTCTGGCATTGGGTCCTGTACGACCTGCCCGCGTCGGTGACCGAGCTGCCGACCGGGGCGGGCGGCGGTGACTTCAAGGGGTTGCCCGAGGGCGCCAAGCACGGCCGCAACGACTACGGGAACAAGGAGTTCGGCGGGGCCGCCCCGCCGCCGGGCACGCCGCACCGGTACGTCTTCACCGTGCACGCGCTCGACGTCGAGGAGCTGGGCGTGCCCGAGGACGCGTCGCCCGCCGTCGTCGGCTTCAACATCACCGCCCACACCCTGGCCCGCGCCCAGGTCGCCCCCGAATACGGCCACTGACGGCAGTGGGCCGGCCCCGCTCGTACAGAGCGGTGCCGGCCCGCCGGGTCCGTTCTGGACGTCTACTTTCGGGACCCCGACGGCAGCCTCATCGAGGTCTCGGCGTACCGACCTCCCGGGCGGACGCGTTCGTGGGGCCGCACCACGGGTACGGCCCCACGGTTCGCCCGGGGACGGCTATGGCATCCGGCCGGTCACAGGGACGGGCCGGTGGCGACGACGTCGTGTGCGGTGACGTCCCCGCCCGGGACGATGCCCTCGAATGGGAACCGGTCGCCGAAGGCCGGTCGAAGATCGGTCAGCCAGACGGCCTCCGGGTCGTACTTGGCGAAGAACGGCCGGTTGACGAACTCCGGGTCGCGGCACTGGATGAAGTGCAGGACGAACAGCTTCTCCCCGCCGATCTCGGCGACGCCGTCGACGCACACCTTGCCGGGCGTCGCGGACATCGACGGGCCGCGTACGGTGCGGCAGAGCCCCGAGACGTTCTTGTAGGCGTCGCGGAAGATCTCGTATGCCCGGGCGAGCGGTACGGCGAAGTAGTCCTGCGGTCCGGTGTCACGTTCCACGAACATGTAGTAGGGGATCATGCCCATCCGCAGCTGTCGCCGCCACATGGCCTCCCATGTCAGGGGCATGTCGTTGATCGTGCGGATGAGCGGCGCCTGCGTACGGATGACGGCGCCGGTGTTGATGATGCGCCGGGTCGCCTCCGACACGAGATCGGACTCGAGTTCGCGCGGGTGGGTGAAGTGCGCCATGAACGCGAGGTTCTTGCCCGCGTCGACGACCTTCTCGAACAGGCGGAGCGTGTCGTCCGCGTCGGGGTCGGTGACCCAGCGCTGCGGCCAGTACGCCAGGGCCTTGCTGCCGATCCGGATCGACTCGAGCTGCTCCAGCTCCAGCAGCGGCTCGATGTAGCGGCGGAGCACGGGCTCGCCCATGATCATCGGGTCGCCGCCGGTCATCAGGACGCTGGTGACCTCCGGGTGGGCGAGCAGGTAGCGCTTGAGCTGCTCGACGTCGTCGCCCGCCATCTTCAGGTCGGGCTCGCCGACGAACTGCGCCCACCGGAAGCAGTAGGTGCAGTACGCGTGGCACGTCTGCCCCTGCTTCGGGAAGAACAGCACCGTCTCGGGGTACTTGTGCTGTACCCCGGGCACCGGCTCCTCTTTGAGGGTCGGGATGTTGAGCTGCAGCTGACCCGCCGGGTGCGGGTTGAGCTTCATGCGCACCTCGTGGGCGGCGGCGTCCACCTCGGCTTTAGGTGCTCCCCGGCGCAGCAGGTCGGAGATGCGGGCGACATCCTCCGCGGGGAGCATGTCCTCCTGCGGGAAGACGAGCCGGTACATCGGGTCCTCCGGAGCGGCGGACCAGTCGATCAGCTCGTCGACGACGTAGCTGTTGGTACGGAACGGCAGGACCGTCGCGACCGCCTGGATCGCCAGGCGTTGCTCGGCGGTCAACCCTGCACGAGCGGTGAGCTCGCCGAGGTGCTTTGCCGTAAAGGCGCGGAACCTGCGGCCGGTGGTGTTCACCGCGGCCGGCGCCGCGTCGTTGACCAAGGTCACGTTGACGTTACTCCTCCGAGTCGACGGGAAACGCGCGCGCGACGCCTGTCGCATCGGGTCTCATCGGGACCCGCCGCAGGCGTCCGCTGTCGGGGTTCGCCCTCCTTCACGGTCAGGCCGCGACGCCATCACGCCGCAGCTCGCCACGCTCCCCACCCCTATTGAACCGTTAAGCCCCGTTTCTTACCTATTCGGTACCCGCACTTGGGCTTTTCGATACTCAACAGCCGGCATCGCTGAACGATCAACGTCTGAGCAGCCGCGGAAGTGCCAGAGCGACACGCGGAGCCCAGTTCGTGATCTTGCCCGAGCGCTGCGCCATACTGCCGGGGACGGATCCCACCTGCGACAGCGGTCACCGTGGCCAGCGGTGTCCCTGCCGCCCCACGAGGAGAGGTCGTGGGCAGACACCGCAAGCGCCGCGCATCACCCCGGCTGAGCCGCAGGATCGCGCTGCTCTCAGCCGGTCTGCTCATCCCCGGCACGGGCGGTGCCGTGCTCGCCGCGACCGCCCACCTCGACCAGCACGCCGCTCCCTCGGCCCGGTCCCGTCCCGACTCCCGGTCCGGCGCGGCGATGACGGAGCTCCCCGGCCCGCGCACCCAGGCCACCGCCGCCCGGCCCGCGCCCGCCGCGCCGTCGGCCACCGCGTCGCCGGAGGCGACCGCCTCGCCCGCACCCGCCGCCAAGCTCACGTTCGCCCCGTACGCCGACGTGCTCAGCTGGCCCCCGCTGGACTTCGCCAGGACCGCGGCGCGGACCGGCGTACGGGACTACACCGTCGGCTTCGTCGCGGCCGGCGACGGATGCACCGCGACGTGGGGCGGCACCACGCCGATCGCCGACCCCGTCGTCCACAGGCGACTCTCGAAGATCCCTGGTGAGACCATCGTCTCCTTCGGCGGCCCGCA
The DNA here is from genome assembly GCF_040655075.1 of Actinoallomurus sp. NPDC050550. NCBI lineage: Bacteria > Bacillati > Actinomycetota > Actinomycetes > Streptosporangiales > Thermomonosporaceae > Actinoallomurus > Actinoallomurus sp. NPDC050550. The sequence continues at coordinate 64,761 of NZ_JBFAJC010000021.1, forward strand.
CGCCACCGATCTCGCCCACGGCTGCCCCGACGTCGACGACCTGACCGCGCGGTACCGCTCCGTGCTGGCCGCCACGGACACGCGGCAGATCGATTTCTTCCTGACCGACGCGGCCCTGGCCGACGCCGCGTCGGCCGGGCGCCGCGCCCAGGCGCTCGCCCGGCTCCAGCACGACGACCCGGGCCTCCGCGTGTCCTTCACGCTCCCGCTGCACCGCTCCGGCCTCACGGACACCGCGCTGGCCGCGCTGCGCGGCGCCGCGGCGGCCGGGGCCGACGTCTCGATCGTCGACCTCCTCCCGGCGGGCGGCACCGGACCCGCCCTGATCTCCGCCGCGACCGCCGCCCACGGCCAGCTGCAGCGGCTCTACCACCAGGACGCCGCCACGACGTGGCGCCGGATGGGCATCGCGCCCGTGATCGGCGTGGCGGACACCGGCGTCGGGTTCCAGTCCGCCGACGCCCAGCAGGTCCGCGCCTGGGCGGCCGCCCGCGGGCTGGGCCGCCTGTCGATGTGGTCGATCACCCGGGACATCCCCTGCACCCTGGACACCACGGCCAAGAACGACACCTGCAGCGGGCTGGACGAGGATGCCGGCGTGTTCTCCAGAATCTTCCAGGGATCGTAAGAACACGGCACTACGCGGCTTAAGTCCGCCGCAGGGTAGTCCCCAGCAGCCGGTACCGGATACCTATGCTGGAAGTCGAGCGGGGGATCCGAAGAAGGTGAGAGTGAGCTCGTCCGAGCGTTCACGTGACCAGGGGACGGTGCCGGCGTTCGTGCCGCCCCTCGCTGCCGTCGCGGGCGTCGTCTACAGCTCCTGGATCCTGCAGTTCCTCCTCAACCCGCACCTGGACGCCGTCAACGGGTACGTCAGCGAGCTGTCCGCCAGCGATCAGCCCTACCACGGGCTCTTCTCCGGCGGTGACTTCCTCGCGGGCGCCTTGTCGATCACGGTCGCGGCCGTCGTGCTGCGCCGGCTCCGGCCGCGCGGCTGGGCGCTCGCCGGGTGGCTCGCCCTGCTGCTGTTCGGGATCTTCTCGATCGGCGACTCCCTGTTCGCGATGGACTGCGCGCCCAACTCCGACCCGACCTGCGCGCTGCGCGAGCGGGCCGAGAAGGTCTCCTTCGCCCATGAGTTCCACTCGGTGACGAGCACGCTGGTCGTCACGAGCGGAATCATCAGCCTCATCGCCCTCACCATCGCCGCCCGCCGGTACGGCCGCTGGCCGGTGCTCGCCCGCTGGAGCTGGCCGGTCATGGTCGTGGAGACCACGACCGCGCTGGCCACGCTGCCCCTGATGTACTTCGGCCTGACGCTGGGCGTCATGGAGCGAATCCAGGTGACCGTGATCTCGGTGTGGCTGTTCGTCATCGCCGTCGAGCTCTACACCGGGCGGCGCCGCGCCCGCGCCCGCGCCCGCAGGCGGATCGTCACCCGCCCCATCCGGCGGACCGGAGACACGGCCGTACGGGAGAAGGCCACCAACCCGTGAACGGCCGCCTGCCCGGCGAGATCGTCACCGTCGGCGGAGACCGCCTGCACGTCGTCTCGGACGGAACCGGATCCCGTCCCCTGCTGCTGAGCGCCGGGCTCGGCGGCGCCTGGTTCGACTGGATCCCGGTCGTCCGGCTGCTCCGCGGCGAGCGCCGCACGATCGCCTTTGACCGCCCGGGCCTCGGCGGCAGCCCTCCTGTACGGCGCACCGGCACGCTCCGCGCGGAGGCCGACCGGCTCGCCGCGCTGGCCCGGTGGGCGGGCGCGCCCGTGACCGTGGTCGCGCACTCGTTCGCCGGGTTCCACGCCGAGGCGTTCGCGCGGCTCCACCCGGACCTGGTCGCCGGCATGGTCCTCGTCGACCCGAGCGCGGAGCCCGGGACGCCGAGGTTCGCCGACCCGCTGACCCGCCTCGCACCCCTCGCCCGCCTCGCCGGTACGGTCGCCGGCGTGAGTGGTTTCGCCCGGCTGGCCGGGCCCACCGTCCACGGTGTGGCGATGCGGATGATGAGCGCGCGCGGGAACGTCGCGCCACCGGAGTTCGTCCGCGCCGTCTGCACCCGTGGGCACGTCCTGGGGACCTTCCTCGCCGAGGACACCACGTACCGCCGGATGGCCGCCGACCTGCTCATCCTGCGGCGGCACCGGGCGTTCCCCGACATCCCCCTGTGCGTGATCACCGCGCTCGGCGACGTGCGCGGCACCGGCGAGAAGTGGCGGCGGGCGCACGCCGCCCTGGCCGGGCTCAGCCCACGAGGGCGGCAGGTCGTCCTCCCCGACGTCGGGCACCTGGTGCAGGTCGACCGGCCCGACGTCGTCGCCCAGGCGGTGCGCGACCTGTGAAACCGCTCGTGCTCGTCCTGATCGCGCTGCTCGCGCTGTTCGCGGGCTCGTGCGGCAATCCGGTGCGCAAGGTGTCGGAGAGCTCGCTGCTCAACGCCACCGCCACGGGCACGGCCGACGAACTGCGCGGCATCGGGTACACCGTCCGCTCGCGCATGAACTGCCGGACCCTGTCGGCGGACACTCTGTCGGTCGTCCGGGTGCGGTGCGTCGGCCGTACGGACCGCGGCGAGCCCGTCCGGGTGGACGCCGTCGCCTACCAGGCCGACTCCGCTCACCCACGCCAGGACTACGTGATCACCGTGAGCGGCCGTGAGGTCGTCCGCCGGCCGTGCCTCGGCCAGGGCTGTCAGGATCCCGAATGACGGGCCGAGCCGAAAGACGCGCCGACGCGCCCGCCGAGAGGCGGAACGAGACCCGGTCCGACGGGCCGGCCGGGAGGAAGGCCGACGAACAGGCGGGGAGGCAGACGGACGGGCGGCCGGTCGACGGGCGGGCCGAGGGACGGGTGGACGCCCGCGCCGAGGGTCCGCGGATCGCGGTGGACGCGATGGGCGGCGACCACGGACCGGAGGAGATCGTGGCCGGTGCCGTCGCCGCGGTCCGCGAACACGGCGTCCGGCTCGTGCTCGTGGGGCAGGCCCGCCGCGTCCGGGATCTGCTGCGCGAGCACGACGCGCTGGGCGAGGTCCCGATCGCGCACGCCGAGGACGCCCTGGCCATGGACGAGGGGGCGCTGGCCGGGTGGCGGCGGCCCCGCTCGTCCGTGGCGGTCGCCTGCCACCTGATCCGCCGGGGCCACGCCGCCGCGCTCGTGTCGGCCGGGTCCACCGGCGGGGTCGTCGCGACCTCCCGGCTGCGCCTGCGCGGACAGCCCGGCGTCATGCGCCCGGCGCTCGCGGTGGTGCTGCCCACCCGCCCGCGCCCCACGGTGCTCCTGGACGCCGGCGCCACGGCCGACGCCAAACCGGAGATGCTCGTCCAGTTCGCCACGCTCGGCACCGCGTACGCGCGGATCAGGCTCGGCGTCGAGTCCCCGCGCGTGGGGCTGCTGACGATCGGTGAGGAGGCGGGCAAGGGCAACAAGCTGACCCGGCGCGCGCACGAACTGCTGTCCGGGGACGTGCCGGGCGTCCACTTCACCGGGAACGTCGAAGGCACCGACCTGCTGACCGGCGCGGTGGACGTCGTGGTCACCGACGGGTTCACCGGGAACATCGCGCTCAAGACCGTCGAGGGCGCCGTACGGCTGGCGGTCAGCGAGATGCGCACGGCGATCGGCTCCGGCCGGCTCTCGCGCGTGGCCGCGCTGCTGCAGCGCCGGCAGTTGCGCGGGCTACGCGACCGACTGGACCCGGAAACGACCGGCGGCGGCGTGCTCCTCGGCCTGAACGGCACCGTCGTCATCGCGCACGGCGCCTCGCGGGCCACCGGCGTCGCCGCCGCGTGCGTCCTCGCCCGCGACCTGGCGGCCGGCCGGATCGTCGAGCAGATCGGGGAGGGCCTGGCCGCCGCCCGCCCGCACCGGTTCCCCCGCCGCGGCCACGGCGAACCCGACACCGAGGAGCCCTGAGACGCGTGTTTCGCCACAGTCGTTCTGTCATGCCTTCCTAGAACGAGGTTCTGGAGGGTAAGCAGGACCCATGGATCGCCCCTTTGACATCGTGCTGTTCGGCGCCACCGGGTTCACCGGGGCGCTCACCGCCGAGTACCTCGCCGCGCACGCGACCGGGACGTGGGCCATTGCCGGGCGGAACCCCGCGAAGCTCCGGGCGCTGAGTGACCGGCTCGGGCTCGACCTGCCGCTGCTGCGGGCCGACGTGTCCGACGCCTCCTCCCTGCGGGAGATCGCCTCGTCCGCCCGGGTGGTGATCAGCACTGTCGGCCCGTACGTCACGTACGGTGAACCGCTCGTGGCCGCCTGCGCCGAGGCCGGCACGGACTACGTCGACCTCACCGGGGAGCCGGAGTTCGTCGACCTGATGTACCTCAGGTACCACGCGCGGGCCGCCGAGACCGGGGCGCGGATCGTGCACGCCTGCGGGTTCGACTCGGTGCCGCACGACCTCGGCGTCTACTTCACCGTCCAGCGGCTGCCCGAGGGCGTCCCGTTGCGGGTGCGCGGCTACGTCCAGGCGAGCGGCGTGCCCTCCAGCGGCACGGTCCACTCCGCGATCACGGCGGCGGCGCACTTCCGTACAGCGGCGAAGATCCACCGTGAACGGCGGCAGGCGGAGCCTCCCCTGACGGATCGCCGGGTCCGCGCCGTTCAGGGCCGGCCGCACCGGAACGCCGGACTCGGCGCCTGGGCGCTGCCGCTGCCGACCATCGACCCCGACGTCGTACGGCGCTCGGCGGCGGCCCTGGACCGCTACGGTCCCGACTTCGCCTACGGCCACTTCGGGGCGGTGCGGCACCTGGCGTCCGCCGCCGGTCTGGCCGCCGGAGCGGCGGGCGTCGCGGCGGTCGCCCAGGTCGGCCCCGTACGCGACCGGCTGCTCGAGCGGTTCACGCCCGGGGACGGTCCCTCGCCCGAGAGGCGCGCCAAGAGCTGGTTCAGCGTGCACTTCGCCGGCGAGGGCGGCGGTCGGAAGGTCGTCACGAAGGTGTCCGGCGGGGATCCCGGCTATGAGGAGACCGCGAAGATGCTCGCCGAGTCGGCACTGTGCCTGGCCTTCGACGACCTGCCCGAGACGGCGGGCCAGGTCACCACGGCCCAGGCGATGGGCGACGCGCTCCTCGCCCGGCTCCAGAAGGCCGGCCTGGAGTTCACAGTGGTCGGCTCGACCGGGTGACACGAAGGTAATTCGGATGGGGCTGTGGCCGGTCGCCGATAGGCTTTAAGGACCGTGCAGCCTGAGCTGCCGAAGCCGTACTCACCAAGGATCTTGATGTCCGACCCGCAGCACGTTCTCGCCGCCCGCGTCCAGGCCGCTCTCGGAGCGGCGTTCGGAGAGCCCGACGCCGACCCGGTGATCCGCCCGTCGCAGTTCGCCGACTTCCAGGCGAACGTCGCGCTCCCGCTCGCCAAGAAGCTGGGCCGAAAGCCGCGCGACATCGCGACCGAGATCGTGGCGCACCTCGACGTGTCCGACGTCTGCGAGAAGGTCGAGATCAGCGGGCCGGGGTTCATCAACCTCACGCTCAGCGCCGACTGGATCGCCGGGCGGGCCCTGGCGATGTACGGCGACGAGCGGCTGGCCGTCGAGAAGACCGGCGCGCCGCAGACGACGATCGTGGAGTACTCCTCGCCGAACATCGCCAAGGAGATGCACGTCGGTCACCTGCGGACCACGATCGTCGGCGACGCGATCGCGCGGGTGCTGGAGTTCGCCGGGCACCAGGTGATCCGGGACAACCACGTCGGCGACTGGGGCACCCCGTACGGCATGCTGATCGAGCTTCTGCTCGACGTCGGTGAGGGTTCAGCGGAGGCCAAGCTCCTCGAGACGGACCCGAACGCCTTCTACCAGGCGGCCCGGGAGCGGTTCGGCTCCGAGCCGGAGTTCGCCCAGCGGTCGCGGGAGCGGGTCGTGAAGCTCCAGGCCCACGATCCGGACACCATCCGGCACTGGGAGCGGCTGGTCGAGCTGTCGAAGATCTACCTCCACAAGGTCTACGGCCGGCTCGGCGTCACGCTGACCGACGACGACATCCGGGGCGAGAGCTTCTACGACGACATGCTCGGCGACATCGCCGAGGAGCTGAAGGCCAAGGGCCTGGGAGTGATCAGCGACGGTGCGCTGTGCGTGTTCCCGCCCGGGTTCACCGGCCGGGACGGCGACCCGCTGCCGGTGATCATTCGCAAGAGCGACGGCGGCTACAACTACTCCACCTCCGACCTGGCCACGATCCGGTACCGCGTCGACAAGATCAACGTCGACCGGATGATCTACGTGGTGGGCAGCCAGCAGGCGCTGCACTTCCAGATGGTGTTCGCGGTGGCCCGGATGGCGGGCTGGCTGCCTGACGAGGTGAGCGCCGAGCACGCCCAGATCGGCAGTGTGCTGGGCCCGGACGGGAAGATCTTCCGGACCCGGAGCGGCAAGTCGGTCAAGCTGACCGAGCTGCTGGACGAGGCCGTCGAGCGGGCCGGCGTTGCGTTCGACGAGGTCCCGCACGACGAGCCGTTCGACGAGGAGACCCGGCGGCAGGTCGTCGAGGCGGTCGGCATGGGCGCGGTGAAGTACGCCGACCTGTCGACGGCACGGGGCAGCGAGTACGTCTTCGACTTCGACCGGATGATCTCCTTCCGGGGCAACACCGGCCCGTACCTCCAGTACGCCACGGCGCGGATCCGGTCGATCTTCCGCAAGGGCGGTGTGGCCCCCGAGGAGGCGACCGGGCCGATCGCGCTCGGCCACGAGGCCGAGCGGGCGCTCGCCCTGCACCTGCTGGGCTTCGGCGCCGCCGTCCACCAGACCGGCGAGACCGCCGAGCCGCACCGGCTCTGCGCCTACCTCTTCGAGCTGGCCTCGGCCTACACCACGTTCTACGAGAACTGCCCGGTGCTGAAGGCCCCCGACGAGGCCACGAAGGCGTCCCGGCTGGCCCTGTGCGCGCTGACCCTGCGCACGCTGGTCAGGGGCCTGGAGCTGCTCGGCGTGGCCACGCCGGAGCGCATGTAGTCCCAAGCCCTGTTCGATCACGCTCGCAGCGCGGGAGCGGGTGCCCAACGCACCCGCTCCCGCGCGTTTTCTGCGGAACGCGCGGAGGGCCCCGTACGTCGCATATCCGGCGGATGCAGGGCCGGAGTCTGATCAAGGAGGCGGCGTGAGCGATTGGGCCGACTATCGGCAGGACCGTCAGATCCGCGGCCTGCAAGAAGAGGTCAACGCGGCCTACCAGTACGCGGACCACAGGTCGCGGACGCTGCAGTCGAAGCTGTCGCAGGTCCAGGGCACGCTCGAGCGGCGGATCGACCGGCTCGCCCGGTCGTTCGACGCCTTCGTCGAGCTGTCGGACCTACGTATGGAGCTCGCGGCGTTCGACCGGGAGTCCACCGTCCGCGCCGAGACCCGGCGGCTGCTGCGGGCGATCACCGACCCGCCCCACCTGGACCTGGCGGACTGCCCCGGCTACTGGCTCGGACCGGCCGCCGAGGCACTGCACGCCCTGCTCCGCGGCGACGAGGTGGCCGCCGAGTCGCACGCCGCCGAGGCGACCCGCCGCGACGAGGAGCGGACGACGCTGTTCCTGACGTTGGCCCTCGCGGTGGCGGGCCGAAACGCGCTGGTCACGCCCTGGCTGGCACGGGCCCTGCCGCCCCTCGAAACGACGGTCACCCGCGTGCGGCGGCTGCTGTGGACGGCCTGTGCCGAGGGCGTCTTCGGCGAGACGGGACGGTCCCACATCGAGCAACGGCTGGCCGAGTTCGTCGACGCTCTCCCGGCCAAGGCGGCCGACGCGGAGGGTGCGCGCTGGCGCGAGAAGATCGCCTCTGAGGGGAGCGGCCGGGCGGAGACCTCCTGGCTGCCGAGGGTCCTGCAGTCCGAGACCGCGCTGACCGAGCCGCCCGCGTACGCCGCCCGCCTCGCCCGCCTGCGGACCCGCCTCGAAGAGGCCCTTCCCGCGGCCGAGCCCCCCGCCGAGACGGCGGACGCCGTTCCGGAGGATCTCGGCGCGCTGCTGACCGGGCTCGTCGACGAGGGCAGCCCCGACGAGGCGCCCCTGCTCACTCGGGCCCGCGAGCTGCGGCAGATCATCGAGAACGGCACGGCGACGCCTCCGAAGGCGTGGGACGCCCCGGGAGGGGAGACCCTCGAGTCGCTGCGCGGCGACATGTTCGAGAAGAGCACGTCGGCCCGGCGCCTGCTCGCCCTGCGCGCCGGGCGCCGCTGGATCGCCGCGGCAGCCGAGGATCTGGCGGAGAAGGCGTCCCGCCGGGCCCCGGAGCGCCTGAAGGTCCGGGTCGGCGGCTACTACCTGTCGATCGGACCCGACGGGCCGGACTCGACGGCGGAGATGGAGGCCGGGGTCGACGCCGAGTACGCCACCAACCCCCTCGCCGAGCGGGCCGGTCTGATCCTGGCCGGTGTCGGCGTCGTCCTCCTGGCCGTCACGATCCCCCTCGGGCTCGGTGCCCTCCCGGTCCTGCCCGGGGTGGTGACCGTCGGCGGGGCGGTCCTCTGGCTGGTGCAGCGGCACGCCCGCCGGGTGGCCGCCGAGGCCGCGGTCCGGGAGAAGGCCCGGATCATCCGCGAGGCCGGACAGATCGCCGAGGCAATCCGGGAACATCGCCCCCGGTATGAGACTCTCGCCACGTCCGCCGCGAAAGACCGGGACGCGGTTCTTACCATCGTGGACTAGGGGTATGCCTTCCTCCGAGAAAGGTGGGACGAACACCCCCGGAGGCTTTGCATGGGCAGGGACGTGGCGGCGATCGCCATCACCAAGGAGGACCGGCGGCGTTACCGGGAGAAGGTCCGACGCTGTCTGGAAGCCCTGTCGGCGATGCTGCGCGACTCGCGGTTCGAGGACGACCGGGCCTCCATCGGCATGGAGGTCGAGCTCAACCTCGTCGACGAGACCGGCCGGCCCGCGATGCGCAACGCGGCCGTGCTCGAGTCCATCGCCGATCCCGGCGCCTGGGCGACCGAGCTCGCGCAGTTCAACATCGAGATCAACATGCCGCCCACCTCGCTGACCGGCAAGTCGCTCGCGATGCTCGAACAGAGAATCCGCGACAATCTCAACCACGCCGACGGGCGGGCGCGCGAGGTGGGCGCCCGGCTGGCGATGATCGGCATCCTCCCGACGCTGCGGGAGTCCGACGTCGGTGAGGCGGCCCTGTCGGCGAACCCGCGCTACAAACTCCTCAACGAGCAGGTCCTCGCGGCCCGCGGCGAGAGCCTCCACCTGGAGATCGACGGGGTCGAGCAGCTCAGCACGTCCGCCGACTGCATCGTGCCCGAGGCGGCCTGCACGAGCGTCCAGTTCCACCTGCAGGTCGGTCCGGACGACTTCGCGGCGTCCTGGAACGCCGCCCAGGCCATCGCCGGGATCCAGGTGGCGCTCGGCGCGAACTCACCGTTCCTGTTCGGCCGGGAGCTGTGGCGGGAGACCCGGCTCCCGCTGTTCGAGCAGGCGACCGACACGCGGTCCGAAGAGCTCAAGGTCCAGGGCGTACGGCCCCGCGTCTGGTTCGGCGAACGCTGGATCGACTCGGCCTTCGACCTGTTCGAGGAGAACGCACGCTACTTCTCCGCGCTGCTGCCGATGTGCGAGGACGAGGATCCGCAGGAGGCGCTGGCCCGCGGCGAGATCCCCCAGCTGGCCGAACTCTCGCTGCACAACGGCACGATCTACCGCTGGAACCGCCCGGTGTACGCCGCCGTCGACGGCCGCCCGCACCTGCGCGTGGAGAACCGCATCCTGCCCGCCGGCCCGACCGTCGCCGACACCATGGCCAACGCGGCCTTCTACTACGGCCTCGTACGGGCCCTGGCGGAGGAGGAGCACCCGGTCTGGGAGCGGATGCCGTTCGCCGCGGCCGCCGACAACGCCCGCCGGGGCGCGCGGTACGGCCTCGCCGCCCGAGTCTTCTGGCCCGGGGTCGGCGAGGTGCCGGTCACCGAACTCGTCCTGCGGCACCTGCTCCCGCAGGCCGTCACCGGCCTCGACCGGTGGGGCGTCGACACGATCGTCCGCGACCGGCTGCTCGGCATCGTCGAACGGCGATGCAAGACCGGCCGGAACGGCTCGACGTGGCAGACGGAGACCGTCCGCGCGGTCGACGCCGACCGAGAGGAGGCGCTGCGGCTCATGACGTGCCGCTACATCGACCGCATGCACACCAACGCCCCGGTGCACACCTGGCCCGTGAGAACCTACTGAAGGTAGCCCTCGACCTCGCCCTCCGGCCTGGACTCGGCGGCCTCGGGGTCCTCCCCGGCGTCGCGCCGCGCCCGACGCTGGCGCAGGAGGTCCCAGCACTGGTCGAGCTGCACTTCGAGTGAGCGCAGCCGCTGGTGCTCCTCCGTTGCGGTCAGGTCCCCCTTCTGCAGCCGTTCACGGAGCGTGTGCTCCTCGTCCACAAGCTCGTTGATATGACCGAGAATCTCGTTGTCCTGCATCCCTGGATCACCTCTCGACGACAGTTTGTCAGTTCCGCGTCGCGAGCGGCATTCAGGTGGGGCCTGGGCACACCGGGCTCGATCCCGCCCGGCAGCGATGATCGTCGGTTGTCCATGGGTCTCTCACGTCGGGCCGGCGGCGGCGTCCGGCCCGGCACGCGCCGGAGCCGTCACCGCCTCGGCGAGGGCTCCGGCCGCTCTTGGGTACGTCCGGTGGATCTACGTCCGGCTGCGCGGCGCCCAGAGCACGCCCCAGCCGTCACAGCGGATTGCGGTTCCCGACGAGCCCGTTGAGGAACCCGCCCGCCCGCTCGGGGCCTGGTCCGCCGACGGTAGCGGTCTCCGGTGGCGGCGCCGGCGCCTTGGCGGCGGCCTTCGCGGTGCTCTTCGGTTTCGCCCTCGTCGTGGTCCTGGCCTTCGCGGTCGTCGTCTTCTTCGCGGTGACCTTCTTCGCCGTCGTGCTCTTGGCCGCCGGCTTCCTCGCCGTGGTGGTCTTGGCGGTCGTGGCCTTCCTGGTCGTACTCCGAGGCTGCGCCGCGGCCGGCATCTTCATCGCCGACATCGACTTCGCGGCCGTGGTGAGCGACTCGGCGGCGGTCATCATGGCCTTGGTGGCGGTGTTCATCGCCTTCAGGGCGGTGTTCATCGCCTGGGCCGAGTTGGTGGCCTTGCTCGCCGCCGCCGTCATCTTCGACGCCGCCGACGAGACCTTGGTGGCCGCTGACGACACTTTCGTCGCGGCGGCGGCCGGAGTGACCGAACTCTTGGACGTGGTCTTCTTCGCCGTCGTGCTCTTGGCGGACGGCTTCTTGGCGGCGGCGGTCTTCTTCGCGCCGGTCTTCGCTGTGCGGCTCGTGCTCGCCGTGGAACGGCGGGCGGTCGACCGCGTCGTGGTCTTCGTGGGCACTGATCCATCCCCCCGTGTTGATCAGTTACGGAGGGATGCATTCCACAATTGACGACGATCTACACACCGCCTGGACACCGGACGGCCTTTGTTTCCCCAAATGTGGACAGTCGTGGAAAGCCGGGAGGCGTCCGCCATACCGGCGGACGCCTCCCACGGATCAGCGACCGTACTTAACGATCACGTCGGCCGACACCACGCATGGCCCGCTCTGAGGACACAGGCGCCGCGCGTCTAAACAGGCATGTCAACGACCAACCCCGCACCCGAGGCCGCGTCCGCCAAGCGCTTGTCGTACGTAATGAAGGAGGTGAGGCGTGTCCTGAGCCGTAGTGCGGTGGCGAGGTGGATCGCATCCAGGCTTCGAACGGTAACGGGCCTGATCGTCTGAGCGAGGATGCGGATACTCGGGTCGAGGTCGACCAACTCCACGAGGTCGAGCACCGGATGGAGGCGCACCACCGCCTCAGGCGCATACCGTGCCAGCGCCCGGAACGACTCGATCTCCAGCAAAGCAGAGCTGATCCAACCGACGTCGGCCCGCTCATCAAGCCAGTTACGAAGCGCCTGGGACTCGGCCTCGGCGTGGACGAGCTTCACGACCGCTGCGGAATCGAGATAGATCATCAGCGCTCTTCATCGCGGGCGGCGGAAAGCTCCTCGGCGATGTTGATACCGTCCGGTTCGCCTAGGGGCATCCGGAGGACGGCGCGACGCATCTCCGTCGCACGCTCCCGGCGCATGGCGGCGTCGAGCACCGCCTGACGAATCGCCGCCGAGCGCGAACTGCCGTCATGGGTGAGGACTTCGAGAGCGTGCTCGGTCTCCGAGTCGGTGCGGATGGTTATGGTATCGGCCATGCAGTCAGCGTAAGACAGATTGTCTTACGGTGCAATCTCCCGGACCGAGCAAGTGCTTGGTATAAGGAAGCATGGGACTGCTGGACGGGCTTCGGGTGCTGGATCTGACGATGTGGCGGCCGGGGCCGTACGCCACGCAGCTGCTGGCCCAGCTCGGTGCGGAGGTGCTGAAGGTCGAACCGCCCGGCGGCGAGCCGATGCGGGCGTTCCTCGGCCACTTCGACCTGCTCAATCGACACAAGCGCAGCGTTGTCATCGACCTCAAGGCCGACGCCGCGCGGTGCCTGGAGCTGGCCGCGGAGGCGGACGTCTTCGTCGAGGGCTACCGGCCCGGCGTCGCCGATCGGCTCGGCGTGGGCTATGAGGCGGTACGCGCGGTGAACCCGCGCGTCGTCTACTGCTCGATCTCCGGGTACGGCGCGAGCGGCCCGCTCGCCTCGCTGCCGGGGCATGACGTCAACTATCGCGCGTACACGGGCACCGCCCCGCCGGACGACGGCGGGCACGAGTTCCCCGTCGCGGACATGGCCGCGGCGACGATGGCCGCCTTCTCGATCCTGGCTGCGTGTCACAAGGGTCGGGGCGAGCGCATCGATCTCGGCATGGCCGACGTTCTGGCGAACTGGATGGGCACCCTCCCGGTGCCCGGTGGTTCCGGGTCCGGGCGGGCGGGCAGGCCGGTGCCGGGATACGGCGTCTACCCGGCCCGGGACGGCGGGAGGATCGGCCTCGGGGTCGTGTCGGAGGATCGGCTGTGGGCGGCCACCTGCCAGGCCCTGGGGCTCGACCACCACGCCGGCCTGAGCTTCCCCGAGCGACTGGCCCGGGCGGAGGAGCTCGACCGGGACCTCGCCGAGCGGATCGCCGCGCTGCCCCGGGACACCGCGATCACCCGGCTGACGGCCGCCGGCGCGCCGGTCGCGCCCGTCCTGTCCCCGGCCGAGACGCGGGCCGTCGACCACTTTCAGCAGCGCGGCGTCCTCGACGGCAGTCCCGTACGGACGCTGCACGATCCGCCGCTGCCGCCCGGCCGGGCACCGGACCTCGACAACGCCGACGGCTGGTCGCGTACGGATCCGGGCCGGCACGACACCACGCCCGGCCGCTCGTACGGGCGTTCGCCGGAGGAATAAACAGTCCGTTTTGTCCCGGCTGGATGGCATCCTTGGGGCGTGCAGAATCAGCAGGGGGTCAGCGCCGTTCTGGCCGGGCGGGCCGATGAGCTCGCCTTCCTCGGCAGGGCCCTGCGTGAAGTGCCGGCCGCCCTGCTCGTCGGCGGCGAGGCGGGCGTCGGCAAGAGCCGGCTCATCCGGGAGTTCCTGGACGCGCGCCCCGGCGTGCGGACGTTCGTCGGCGGCTGCCTCCAGATCAGCGCCGAGGGCCTGCCGTTCGCTCCGTTCAGCGCCGTGCTGCGCCGGATGGTCCGGGAGATCGGCGTGGAGGGCATCGCCGCGCTGCTGCCCGGCGGGACACCGGCCGGGCTGGCCCGGCTGCTCCCGGAGTTCGGCGAGCCGGACACCGAGACCGGCACGGCGGAGGCGCGCACCCGCCTGTTCGACCATGTGCTGCTGCTCTTCGAACGGCTGACCGCGGACGAGCAGGCCGTCCTGGTCATCGAGGACGTGCACTGGGCGGAACGGTCCACCCGCGACCTGCTCAGCTACCTGATCCGCAACATCCCGTCCGGGCTCCTGGTGATCGTCACCTACCGGTCCGACGAACTGCACCGCGACCATCCGCTCCGCCCGCTGCTCGCCGAGCTGAACCGCGCCGACTGGGTCCGGCGGCTCGACCTGGACCGCCTGCCCCGCCGTGCCGTCGCCGAGCAGGCCCGCGACATCCTCGGCCGCGACCTCGACCAGCGAACCCTCGACGCCGTGTACGAGAGGAGCGAGGGCAACCCGCTGTTCGTCGAGGCCCTGCTGGACTGCAACGACCAGATCAACGGCGAACTGCCCGAGTCGCTGCGCGACCTCATCCTCGGCAGCGTACGGAAGCTGCCGGAGGAGACCCAGGACATCCTGCGCGTCACCAGCGCGGGCGGCGACCGCGTCGAGCACGCACTGCTCGCCGCGGTGACGGGCCTGGACGACGGCGCGCTGTCCCGGGTGCTGCGGCCCGCCGTGGCCGCGAACGTCCTGGTCGTGGACGGTGAGGCGTACGGTTTCCGGCACGCGCTGATGCGCGAGGCCGTCCACGGCGACCTGCTGCCCGGCGAGCACACCCGCACCCACACGCGGTTCGCCGAGGCGCTGGAGAAGAATCCGTCGCTGGTCCCGATGGGCCGCGCGGCTGCCGAACTCGCCCACCACTGGTACTCCGCGCACGACGCCACCTGGGCGCTGTTCAGCGCCTGGAAGGCCGCGCAGGTCGCCAAGGAGGCGACCGCGTACACCGAGTGCCTGCGCATGCTCGACCGCGTCCTCGAGCTGTGGGACAAGGTGCCGGACGCGGCGGAGCGGCTCGGGGTCGATCACACCGGGGTCCTGGAGATGGCGGTCGACGCCTCCGACCTGGCGGGCGAGACCGAACGCGGCGTCGCCTTCGCGAAGGTGGCGCTGAAGGAGATCGACGATCCGATCCGGGCCGCCGGCGTCCTGGAGCACCGCGGCCGGCTCAGGATCCGCCTCGGCCATCCGAAGGCGCTCGACGACCTGCGGGAGGCGGCGCGGCTGGTGCCCGCCGACCCGCCCAGCGTGGTGCGGGCACGGGTGCTGTCGACCCTCGCCCAGCATCTCTACCTGCTGCCGACCGGCTTGGAGGAGGGGCGGGCGCTCGCCGTCGACGCCCTCACCACCGCCCGCGCGGTCGGCGACGCGACGGTCGAGGCGCACGCGCTGACGACGATCGCCGGCTGTGACTTCTCCGAAGACGACGGCGAACGCCACCTCGCCGAGCTGGCCAAGGCCGAGGCGGTGTACCTGCGGGGTGGGTCGGACGACTCGGCGATGCTGCGCATCGCCACGAACGAGTCCCACGTACTCGAGGGTCTCGGCGAGCACGAGCGCGCCGTCGAGGTCGCGCGGCGCGGCGTCGCGTTCGCCGGCAAGAGCGGCGTCGCCCGTACCTCCGGGGCGTTTCTGAGCATCAACCTGGCCGAACCGCTGGTGTCGCTGGGCCGCTGGGACGAGGCCCTCGAAGTGACCGAACACGCCCTGGAGCTGTCTCCGCCGCCCCTGACCCGGGTCTCGCTGCAGTACATCATCGGCGTGATCGCGGTGGCGCGCGGCGACCTCGACGCCGCCGCCCGCGCCGTGAGCACCCTGGACGCGGTGCTCGCCCCGACCTTCTCCCGCACCCAGGAGCTGTTCCCCGCCGAGGGACTGCGGATCGATCTACGGGTCGCCGAGGGCGACCTGTCCGGAGCCCTCGACGCCGTCGAACACGTGCTGGCGGATCTGCAGCCGTCGGTCAGCGCACGCTACGGCCTGCCGTTGCTGTGCGCCGCCGCGCGGGCGTGCGCGGAGGCGGGCGGCGAGCACGCCGCCAGGCTGCTGACCCGGATCCGGGCGGCCACCGAGAAGGCCCCCGAGGGTGGCCGGGTCCAGCAGGCGTACGCGCTGCTCTTCGAGGCCGAGGTGGCCCGCGCCGAAGGCGTGCTCGACCGGGAGACGTGGGCGGCCGCCGCGGACGCGTTCGAGGCTCTCAAGCAGCCCTATCCCCTGGCGTACACGCTGCTGCGGACCGCCGAGGCCAACGACCCGCACGACACCGGGGCCCGGGACGACACGGCCGCGCGGCTGCGGCAGGCCGCCGAGATCGCCGAGGGCCTCGGCGCCCGGCCGCTCCTCGAACGGATCGAGGCGCACGCCCGGCGGTCCAGAATCGCCCTCGGCGGACGGACCGGCACGTCCACGCTCGGGCTGACCCCGCGCGAACTGGAGGTGCTCCGGCTCGTCGCGGAGGGCCGCAGCAACCGTGAGATCGCCGGCCGGCTGTTCATCTCCGCGAAGACGGCCAGCGTCCACGTGTCCAACATCCTGGCGAAACTGCAGGTCGGCAGCCGCGGCGAGGCCGCGGCCGCCGCCCACCGGCTCGGCCTCGTCTAGGGCGTGTCCGGTGGATCTTGTTCGCGCAGCCGGACGGAGATCCACCGGACGCGCCCTAAGACCCTACGCAGGGCTTAGCCTCGGGAAGCGCCTGGTAGGCGGGCCGGGAAGCCTCGGATAGGACATTCACCCGATGTGCCGGATCCCGTCTTAGACCGAGTCTTAATGGTGTCAGCCACTCACACAGGAGGACACCATGCACCCCGACATCTCGTATGCGCTGATCACCGAGCGTACGCGGGAGTGGCGGGAGACGGCGCGGGAACACCGGCTCCTTCACCTCCCCCGCGGGCGGCGCCTGTCCCTTCGGACACCGCGGCCGCGCGCCACTTCGGCCTGAGACCCCGACATGCGTGGCATTCTGGACGGCGTGCGCGCACGTGAGGTGAGCCCCGCGTTCGTGGGCCGACAAGCGGAGCTCTCCGTCCTGGCCGACGCCCTGCGACGGGCGACGGCCGGGACGCCCGGCGCCGTACTGATCGGCGGCGAAGCGGGCGGCGGCAAGACCCGGCTGGTCGGGGAGTTCGCCGACCGGATCGCCGGTGAGGCACTGATCCTCACCGGCGCCTGCCTGCAGCTCAGCACCGTCGGCTTTCCGTACGCCCCGTTCACCGCCGCGCTCCGCCAACTCGTCCGCGAGGTGGGCGCGGCGGAGATCGCCGCGCTGATGCCGCACGACGGCGCACGCGACCTGGCCCGGCTGCTTCCCGAGTTCGGCGAACCGGCAGCCGACCCGGATCCGGACAGCGCCCGGGTACGGCTGTTCGAGCAGATGCTCGTCCTCTTGGAACGGCTCGCCGAACGCCGCCCCCTGGCACTGATCATCGAGGACGCCCACTGGGCCGACCGGTCCACCCGCGACCTGCTGATCTTCCTGCTGCGCAGCCTGCGAAACTCCGCCGTCCTACTGATCATCACCTTCCGCTCCGACGAACTGCACCGGTCCCATCCCATGCGCCCCGTGATCGCGGAGCTGGAGCGCATCGAGGGCGTGGTCCGGCTCGACCTCCCCCGGTTGACGCGCACGGAGACCGCCGGCCAGCTCGCCGGCATCCTCGGCGGCGAACCCGACCCGAGGGTCGTCGACGCGGTGTACGAGCGCAGCTCCGGCATCCCGCTGCTCGTCGAGGCGACCGCCGACTCTCCCAACTGCGGGATGCCGGAGTCGCTCCGCGACCTCGTCCTCACGGGCATGCGTCTGCTGCCCGAGGAGGCACAGGATCTGCTGCATCTGGCCGCCGTCGCCGGCGTACGGTTCGGGCACGCGCTGCTCGCCGCCGTCTCCGGGCTCGACGACGCGGCGATGTCGTCCCTGCTGCGCCCCGCCGTGGACGGGAACATCCTGGTCATCGACGACCAGGCGTACGCCTTCCGGCACGCGCTCATCTGGGAGGCGATCCATGACGAACTGCTTCCCGGCGAGCACTCCCGCTTCCACCAGCGGTACGCCGAGGCGCTGGAGGCCGACCCGTCGCTGAGCGCCGGCGGGCGCTTCGCCGTCGAGGTCGCCATGCACTGGCACGGCGCACACGATCACGAGCGCGCCCTGCAGGCCGCCTGGCAGGCGGCCCGCGAATCGGAGGCCGCGTTCGCGTACGCCGAGCAGTTGCAGATGCTCGAGCGGGTACTCGAGCTGTGGGATCGGGTGCCGGACGCGGCGACCCGGATCGGCGTGGACCACGTCGGCGTGCTCCGGCGCGCCGCCCAAGCGGCCGGCGCCTCCGGCGAACCCGACCGCGGCCTCGCGTTCGTCCGTGCCGCCCTCGCCGAGGTCGACGAGGAGCACGACCCCGAGCAGGTCGCGCTGATCCTCCGGCGACGGGCACGGCTGAAGTTCGACCGGGGGCAGGCGGGCGCCCTCGACGACCTTCGGCGAGCCGTGCGCCTGCTGCCGGAGGACTCGCCGGAGCGGGCTGCGGTGCTGGCCCCCATGGGCCGCATCCTGGTCCTGTTGGGCGATGACGACGAGGCACGGCCGGTCATCGAGGAGTCCCTCGCGCTCGCCGACCGCGTCGGTGACGACTGTGCCGCGGCCGACGCGCTGAACAACCTCGCGATCGCGGAGGCGATCCACGGCCGCTTCGCCGAGGCGCTGGCCGCGCTGGAGCAGGCCGCTGCGCGGGCGGCTCGCGCGCACGACGACGACAACCAGCTCCGCTCGCACGTCAACACCGTCGACGTCCTCTTCATCATGGGAGAGTACGAGGCTGCCATCGCCGCAGGGCGGCAGACGCTGACGCTGGCCGAATCGCTCGGCCAGGCCCGTACGAAGGGGGTCGTCGCGGCCCACAACACGTCCGACGCGCAAGTCGCGCTCGGCCGCTGGGACGAGGCGCTGGAGACCATCGAGCTCGCCGAGAAAGTGTCCCCCAGCCTGGGACGGCTCTCTCAGCTGCTCCTGTGCCGCGCCGCGATCGCCATCGCCCGCGGCCACGGCGACGCGGCGGCCACGGCGATGGAGACACTCACCGCGCTCTCCGCCGCGGACGACCCCTATCCGCAGCAGCTCCTCCCCATCGCGCGGCTGAGCATCGAGTGGCGTCTCGCCGAGGGCGATGGCCCGGGCGCCGTCGCGGCCACCGTACGCGCCGTCACGGACCACGACATGGGCCGGGAGGCCCGGTACATCTGGCCGATCCTGGTCACGGGCATGCGGGCCTGCGTCATGGAAGGTGACCGGGCGCTCGCCGACCGGCTCCGGGCGATCGCCGCCGCGAAGCCGGCGTACGGCCCGGTGATGGCGGCCTGGCGCGCGACGTTCGACGCGGAGTCCGCCCGGGCCGACGGCGCCGCGGACCGTACGGCATGGGAGGCCGCGGCGACCGCGTGGGGCGAGCTCGGCTCCCCATACCCCCAGGCCCACGCACTGCTCCGGACCGCCGAGGCCGCCATCGCCGACGGAGACCGCGACGCCGCGACCCGGATGCTCTGCGACGCCGCCGACATCGCCGACCGGCTCAAGGCACGGCCGCTCCGCGCGGACATCGACCAGGTCGCCCGCCGCGCCCGGCTCCGCCTGGACCGCGGGCCCGGCGGTCAGGCACCGCTCGGGCTGACGCCCCGCGAGCAGGAGGTGCTGCGCCTGCTGGCGGAGGGGCTCAGCAACCGGGAGATCGCCGCGAAACTGTTCATCTCCGCCAAGACCGCCAGCGTCCACGTCTCCAACATCCTCACGAAACTGGACGCCTCAAGCCGCACCGAGGCCGCCGCCACCGCCCACCGCCTCCGCCTCACCGGCTGAGACGAGGCGCGGCCCGCCGGGTGATAAGAGAAACCCCTGGTCATCGACCAGGGGTTTCTCTTATCCAGCAGGTCAGCTCTTGACGACGGCGACTTCGATGCACGCGCCCTGTTGTTCAGAGCGCTGGGACTTGCGCCAGTCGAGGACACGCAAAACATCGGGCTGGGTCATGAGCACCGTCTCTCGTCCAATGGGTCATGAACCGGCCATTCGGCCGATCAGCGCGATCGTATCTTCAGTCGACAAGGCGTCAGCATTCAGACGGCGGAACACACGCCGGTACTGGGTGACACCCTCACTCTCGATCAGAAGCTCACCGCCGATGGTCTCGATATAGACCGCGTCCGGATCCTGGCCTGGGAAGCTGATGATTGTGAACCGGCCTCCCGTAGCCGGATGCGGGCCAGCGTCAAACGGGATCACTTGCAGGGTGATGTTCGGTCTAGCCGCCATCTCCACCAGGTGTTTCAACTGCGCACGCATCACCTCTGAGCCGCCGACCGTACGATGCAGCGCAGCCTCGTCGATCACCGCGAACAGCCGGACCGGATCGTCTCCCTCGAGGATGCGCTGCCGTTCAGCACGGATCTTTACTCGCCTTTCGATCTCATCGATGTCGAGTTCAGCAGGCCCCGCCTGGTTCAGTGCGCGCGCGTAGTCCTCCGTCTGTAGGAGACCCGGGATGACGGCCAGCTCAAACGTCAGCAGTTCCTCGGCGTCGCCCTCGAACGCGATGTAGGTCGAATAAGCCTCTGACAGCATCTTCCGGTACGGGTGCCACCAGTCCTTCTGACCACCCTCCCGCGCGAGCTCCATGAGGTACGCGCGGAGCCGTTCATCCGCCACACCGTACCGATCAAGCAGGTCGCGGACATCGCGCCAGCGCGGCCGGTTCCATTCGCCGCGTTCGATCCAGTGAACCTTGTCGATCGAGCAGCCGAGCGCCTCGGCGGCCTCGGGCACGGTGACGCCGGCGGCTTCACGAAGCTCCTTCAACCGCTTCGACAGCTCGCGTCGACGCAGGGTGGGGCTGGTCCGAGGCATGAGGCCGATCGTAGGGGACGGCTTTATGGGCGTCAGGGAAGTAGACATTAGAAGCATATCGTTCAGATTGTATTCTTCAACTTGAAGAAACTTAGCGGCAGGTTCATGCTGGGGAATCACTTCAACCGGCCCCGGGCCCCTCCGGCTCGGCACTAACTACAGGGAGTGATCGCCCTGTGACACCCGATCCGGCGGTCATCACCGACGCCATATCCCCCGCCGCGTCGCCCCGGCCCTCATGGCTCGCACTGCGCGCCCGACCCGAATGCGTCGCCAAGGCCCGTTCGTTCGCCTCTACCGCCGTCTTCGGCTACCCGTTCGACGCCTACGAGATCGGCCTGATCGCCAGCGAGGTCGTCACCAACGCGATCCGGGCCGCGAACGCACTTCGCACCTGGCCGGACGACCTCTGGCCGATCGGTATCGAGATGACCGTCACCGCCCGATGGGTGCACCTTGCAGTCACCGACCCTGACCACCGGCCCATGCCAGCAAGCAACGAAGGCGGGCAACTCGCCGAAAACGGCCGTGGCCTTTCCATCGTCGACCACCTCGCCGCCGCACGATGGGTGAGTTACGTGGAGCGCGGCAAGACGGTGCATGTCGTCATCGCCGCACCCGGCGTCGAGCTGACGACCGCCGAACTCGCCGAGCTCAAGCGCTCAGCATGAGCGCGACGGCCACGCAGAGCTCCGCCTGAACAGAGGAAAGCTCGCCTTGGTGTTCAGCACCTGCCTGGGCGTCCCCGTTCCAGTCCGTCCCGCCACGAGGGAAAATTGCCTCGTGGCGGGACGGCTCGGAACGCACTACCGGCTCAGATCGGCTCGGGCAGGTCGCCGAGGTGCACGGTTACGCGTTCGCGCAGCAGCAGGTAGTCCTGCCAGCGGCGGGGCAGCGGGCCTGGAGGGCGCTCGACGACGCGGGCCGCGCTGACGGTCTGGCCCTGCTGGAACTGCTCGCGGGT
This sequence comes from Actinoallomurus sp. NPDC050550, assembly GCF_040655075.1. Classification (NCBI taxonomy): domain Bacteria; kingdom Bacillati; phylum Actinomycetota; class Actinomycetes; order Streptosporangiales; family Thermomonosporaceae; genus Actinoallomurus; species Actinoallomurus sp. NPDC050550. The sequence goes on from NZ_JBFAJC010000021.1 coordinate 86,242, forward strand.
CAGGTCGAGCTCGATGCCGCTGGGCAGCCGATTCCACCAGTGGTAACCGTGCTGGACTCCGTCGAGGTACACCTCGCCGACCATGAGGTCGCCGCCGAAGACGTCGTTGACGATCAGAGACGTGACGTCGCAGTGGCCTCGAGCCGGGTTGTCAGGCCGCCAGTCGTCCAGGTCGTCGGGCGAACAGGTGTCGGCGGCCCAGCTCATGCGCAGAGCCTTGTCGAGTTCCAGCAGATTCCAGGGAGTCATCCCCGCAGCGTCGCAACACCCACTGACAGAGCGCCCGTCAGCCGTCCTGGCGGGTCCGTTGCAGGGTGAAGGTGTCGACCGGGGTGGTCTGGCCGTACAGACCGGTGACGGCGTAGTAGGTCACGGCCATCGTCGTACGGCCGCCTGGCCGGGTGCCCGGGTCGACGGAGAAGGCGACGAAGCCGTACGGGTTCACGCGGTCGCGGACCGCCGACCACGGTGCCGGTTCCGTGACGTAGACCGGGGTCTTCTTGCCGTTGGCGCCGGCCGGGCCCACGCCGGTGATCACATTGCACTGGGGCTTGTCGAAGAGCACGTCCGTCGACGGGATCGAGGTACCGCCGCCACCGATGATCATGTGGACGGTTCCCTTGCCGGTGTCGACGACGTCGGTACGGGTCTCCGCCGGGTCGGGTGTCATGGTGTCGTTGGAGTCGTGGCCGCGGATCGGGTGGGACCGCTCGTAGTGGTGTTCGTGACCGCAGACGACGACGTCGACGCCGTACTTGTCGAACAGCGGTAGCCATTCCTGACGGATGCCGAGATCGGCGCCGTTGCCGGGATGGTCGGCGGTGGAGATGGCGACCTGGTGCATCACGACGACGATCCAGTCGATGTCCTTGTTCGCGCGGGTGCGCGCGAGTTCGGCCTCCAGCCAGCGCCGCTGGGCACCGCCGGAGTAGCCGCGGACGTAGGAGTTGCCGGCGTCCTGGTACACGATGTCGTCGTTGGCCAGGCTCACCACGCGGACGGACCCGACGGTGAACGCGTACCAGAGCCCGTTGGTCTCCGCGTCGCCGCCGTTGCCGGGCAACGCGAAGTAGGTCTGGTAGGCGGCGAATCCGATCGGCCCGTTGCCGAGTTCGTTCTCGTGGTTGCCGGCTGCGGGCATCCAGGGCCGGAACCGCGCGGACCGGGTCGTCATGTCGAACCAGTCCGACCAGGTACGGAGGCGGTCGGTGGCCAGGTTCGCGTAGCAGAGGTCACCGTTCATGAGGTGGAAGAGCGGCGCGACGCGTTCGACGGCGGTGGTCACGTCGCCCGCGTACGGCGAGCCGAGGTTGTCGTTGAGATATATCTGCTTCTCGGTGATCTTCGGCGGTTTCGGGCCGTTCAGCTTCCCGACGGTGGGGGTGCCCTGGTCGCCGAAGCTGGTGAAGGTGAACGGCGCCCTGCCGCGGGGACCGGTCCGGAACGACCCGGGCTCCGGGGTCGCCCCGTCGTGAACCGCGGCGTACACGTAGTCGGTGTCGGGGCGCAGCCGGCTCAGGCTCGCGTGATGCGCGTAGATGGTCTGCCCGGACTGGCCGTCCTTGTAGAACGACGTCTCGGCCGCCACCTCACGGCCGAAGCCATCGGCCGGTGTGCCGAGCAGAACCTTCGGCCGCCGGACGGGCACCGATGTCTGCCAGGACACGACGACCTCTCTGGCGGCGTCCTCGCCGAACTGCAGGTGCAGGCCGCTGACAGGCGGCATGCCCGACCCTGCGGGCCGGCTCCACAGCATCGGTGAGGCGGCCGCCGGCCGGACGCCCGTGACGGCGACGAGGCCCGCCGCCGCGCCGGTACCCGCCGCTCCCAGTAGGCCACGTCGGCTCACCCCACCCGGGAGGCCCCTGGCCGTGCTCTGCTCGCCGTTGTCCGCGGTGTGCCCGCCGCCCGTCGATGTCGTCGTCATGGGGACAACTCTTCAGATCGGCGCGGTCCGCCCGGTACCGGCGGACGGCGAACAGTGCGCCACTGACCGCTACTGGCGCGACGACCTGGCGGTTAACCCGGACAACCATTTCGGCGGTCGGCTCAGGTCTCCTCCGGCCAGGGGAGATGGCGTACGACGGAGTCGTTCAGCCGCTCGAGGTAGGCCGCCAGGTGCTCCAGGTCCGCTCCCGACCAGTCCGACAGCGCTTCACCGAGGAGCTCCGCTCGCCGCGCGCCGGCCAACCGTAGATGGCGATGTCCGTCCTCGGTCAGCGCGACCCGGCGGATCCGCCGATCCAGGTCGTCGCGGACCCGGGCCACCAGGCCGTCCGCCGCCAGCCGGTCGACGACGCGCACCGCGCGTGCGCGATCGACCAGGAGCATGGCGGCGACATCGGACACGCTGGGCGGCGGCGGAGAACTGACCTCGATGAACCGCAGGACGCGGTACCCGGTCGGAGACACAGCATCGGGCAGTCCACCCAGGAAGCGGTCCCGGATCACCGGGCCGTACAGCCCGAAGCGGCCATGTCGCAGAACCTGCACCGCGGAGTCCAGCCTGCGCACGAGCTCCGCTCGCTCATCCATGACGCCAGTGTCCTCGACCGCGAGGTTGCATCCGGTACCTGGGTACAGGCTTACCGTCGACGCATGGAGATGAACCAGGAGACGCCGGTCGCCGATCCGGGCTGGGTGCCGCAGGCGTGCACGCTGCCGACGGCCGAGCAGCCGCTGCGGGTGGCCGAGTTCGATGAGCTGTTCGCCGAGGTGGTGACCGGGCTGGAGGAGGTCGGGCCGGCCCGGATCCGGATGCGGTTGCGCCCTGAGACGTCGGTCGCCGCCCGCACCGCCGAGCTCGCGGTACGGGAGACCGCGTGCTGCTCGTTCTTCACCTTCACGCTGACCGCCACCGGCGCCGGTCTCGCCCTGGACATCACCGTCGGCGACGAGCATGCCGGGGTGCTGCGGGCGCTGGCGGCCCGTGCGCGAAGCCACCTGGCGGGGAGCCGGGCATGACCGACGCGGTCGGGATGCGCAGCGGGCAGCTCGCGGCGGCCGCCGGAGTCAACCCGCAGACGCTGCGGTACTACGAGCGGCGCGGGCTGCTGCCCGAGCCGCGGCGCACGGCCGGCGGGCACCGGCTGTACCCGCCGCAGGCGGTCACGCTGCTGCATGTGATCAAGGCTGCGCAGCGACTGGGATTCACCCTGGAGGAGGTCGCCGAACTGCTCCAGGCCCGTGGCCACCGCCGCCACGCAGCCGGGCTGTCCGAACGGGCGCGCGCCAAGCTCGCCGAGGTGGAGGCCAGGATCGCCGACCTCACCGTCATCGCCGACACCCTACGGACGGCACTCGCCGCCGGGTGCGACGACCTGATCACCTGCGCCGGCGAACCGCGCTGCCCGCTGCCACTGCCGTGATCGCCGATTGCGGCCGCCGTTCGTGGCCCCGAAGTCTCGATGGCCGCGAATGGTGTATAGGGTGACAGACGTCACATTCGCGGCCATACCGCTCATGCAGCGACGGGGGGATCCGCACATGGCCAAGATCCTGTTTGTGGTGACCGGAGCGAGTTACTGGACGCTCAGGGACGGCACCCGGCATCCGACCGGCTACTGGGCGGAGGAGTTCACCGCCCCGTACAGCGCGCTCACCGAGGCCGGCCACGAGATCGTGGTCGCCACCCCCGGTGGCGTGGTGCCGCACGTCGACGTCATGAGCCTGCGGCCCTCGATGGCCGGTGGTGAGCAGGTCGCTTTGGAAGAGGAGCAGATCCTGCGATCCGCCGAGGAGTTGCGGCGGCCGATCGAGCTGGCGGACGTCCGCTTGGAAGACTTCGACGCGGTCTACTACCCCGGGGGCCATGGCCCCATGGAAGACCTGTGGAGCGACGCCGACTCGGGCCGGCTGCTGACCGCGGCTCTCGCCTCGGGCAAGCCCCTGGCCATCGTCTGCCACGCGCCGGCCGCGATGCTGGCCACCCGGCGGAAGGGAGTTTCACCCTTCGCCGGCTACCAGGTCACCGCCTACACCAACGACGAAGAGGAAGCGGTCGGACTGGCTTCCAAGGCCAGGTGGCTGCTCGAGGACGAGCTGGTCGGCATGGGCGTCGACTTCACCCGCGGCGGGATCTGGAAGCCATACACGGTCGTGGACCGCAACCTGTACACCGGACAGAACCCGGCCTCCGCCGCGCCTCTGGCGCGGGAACTGCTCAAGGTCCTCAATTAGCGCGATGTCCCCGCCCCTCAGGGACACCTCCGGCCCTGAGGAGCGAGGACGGCGCAGGGCGTCGGGATCCGGCCGCCGCCGTACGGCGTCGGGTCACTCCGGGACGCGGGCGACGCAGAAGACGGTCTGGCCGAACGGCGGGCGGACGAACCGCTCGATGAGGCGGGTGGTCGGCACGACCGTACGGTCGTAGATCTTGACGAGCTTCGGGTCGGGGTAGCCGGCGCCACCCCGGCGAACCGCGGCCCACCAGGCGATGCCGCCGAGGAAGTTGATCGGCTTGAGCATGTCGATGCCGAGCCCGGCGCCGGTGACCGTCGCGGCCAGGGTCTTCGGCGTGTAGCGGGTCACGTGGCCGACCTTGCGGTCGAAGTCGCCGTACAGCTGCATGTAGCCGGGCACCCAGATGACGATGCGGCCGCCGGGCTCGACCACCGCGGCCAGGTCCTTCAGCGCCTGCACGTCGTCCTTGATGTGCTCCAGGACGTTCATCATGACGACGGTGTCGACCTTGCGCTTGATCTTGATCTCGGCGGGCAGCGCGAGGTCGAGCACCTCGACGTCGTCGTTGCCCTGGTAGCGCTTGTTCAGCTGCTCGACGCAGTAGGGGTCGTTGTCGCTCACGACGAGGTAGTCGAGGCGGCCCGCGAACTGCTCGGAGAAGTGGCCGAGGCCGGAGCCGACCTCCAGCAGCGACTTACCGACGTGCGGAGCCACCGTGTCGTACTCGTACTGGCGGTAGTTCTTCGCCTCATCGCCGCCGAGGTGGTTCTCCAGCTGCCCCTCTCCGGCGGCGGGCTGATCATCACCTTCGAAGGTCTCGGTCGCCGGCTTGCCGCTGCCGAGCAGGCCGAGGAGGGAGCGTGCGATGGAATTCTTCTGCTCTGCTGGCATGCGATCACTCGCTGAAAGTCGACGACAGGCCCAGGTGGGTGAGAAGTCTATCCACAGCCGGTGCTCATGCGGCCACCGTGCACGAACGCGCGTGCGTGGAGTCGTGCCCCGCCCCGGGACCATGGTGGCCGGAAGGCCAAACCCTTCGACAGCCGTGGCCATGAGCACATCGAGGTCGGACCATGGCCCGGGGCGGGAATCTGTGGGGGGCCGCCGCCCATGCCACATAGGTTCACGATAATCCGGATTGACCGCAAGATGGCTGTTTTCAGATGGTGAGTGCTCGGCTGATCCGGGCGGCGGCGGCCCGGAGACGCGGGGCGCAGGCCTCGATCTTCGCCAGTCTCGCCGGGCTGCAGGAGACCGCGAGGGCCCCGACCGTCTTTCCGGACGCGTCGGTCACCGGGACGGCGGCGCACCCGGTGCCGAGGAGGTACTCCTCTCTGTCGACGGCGAGCGGGGAGCCCAGCCGGCGCTCGAGCTCGCCGCGATGGGTGATCGTGTGGGGCGTCAGGTCGATCAGCGGATGCCGGGCGAGATGGTCCCGCCGGGCCCGCGTGTCGAGCTGGGCCAGCACGCACTTGCCGATCGCGGTGGCGTGCGCCGTCTGGGCCAGGCCGATCGACAGGTCGACCCGGGGCGTCCGCGGGCCGTCCGCGATGTCGACGACGCGGAACTCCCCCTCCTCGTAGAGGCTGAGGTACGCCGCCACGCCGAGCTCGTCACGGAGGGAGGTCAACTCTTCCCGGATCCGTACGAGGCGGTCCTGAGTGCGCCGGTCTTCCTGGAGCGAGTCGACCCGGTCGCCGAGGAGGTATGCCCCGTCGCTCGTCCGTACGACGTATCCCTCATGAACGAGTGTGCGCAGCAGGTGATACGTCGTGGCCAGCGGCAGGCCGGCCTGACGGGCGAGCTGTTTCGCCGGTGCGCCGCCGGGGTGCGACGCCACCGCCTCCAGGAGATGCAGCGCGCGCTGCACGGAGACGATGAGGGTTGGCCTCCGTGTCTCATTCATCACGGACAGCGAACCCCGGCTCGCGTGCCAGGGTCAAGCGCTTTGTGCAATCTGCCCGCCTTGGACCGCTCCTGGCCATCTCCCACGGTTCTCCCAGACTCCTCCACCGGGTTCTTCAAGACCTTCTCCTTCACTGGATGAGGGGCAACCTGAGAGGAGGCCGAAGTTGAACAAGAAGATCATTGGCGGTGTCTCCGCGTTCGCCATCGCGGTCGTCGGTACGGGCGTCTACCTGGCCGTTCCCGCGTCGGCGGGCGCGTCCGGACACCCCGGTGTCAAGGCGGCCGACGGCGCGAAGGGGCATCCGATGCGCGGCGTCCGCGGTTTCCGTGGCATCCGTGGCGTCCACGGGCAGGCGACCGTCCGTACGAAGAAGGGGTTCGCCCAGGTCGACTGGCAGCGGGGGCGGCTGACCGCGACGAGCGGCGGGACGCTCAGCGTCCGCAGTGCCGACGGCGTGACCTGGCAGTGGAAGACCGACGACAAGACCCGGGTCCGCAAGGACAAGGCCAAGTCCACCGTGTCGCAGCTGGCCACGGGAGACTTCGTCTTCGTCGCGGGCCTGGACGCCGGCGGCGCCCGTACGGCGAAACGGGTCGTCGTCCCGAACAAGGTGCCGGCCCAGGAGACCGCGTCGCCGACTCCCTCCCACAGCTGACCGGCCGCCCCGCCCGGGGCCGGTTGGTCGCCCTCACGGGCCCCGGGTCGGGAACGGCGCGATGATGGAGCCGATGGACAACCCACGAGTGCTCGTCGTCGACGACGAGCCGAACATCCGGGACCTGGTGGAGGTCGCCCTGCGCTTCCACGGATTCGCCGTCGTGACGGCGGCCACGGGAGCCGAGGCGCTGCGTCGCGTGCACGACGACCGCCCGGGACTCATCGTGCTCGACATCATGCTGCCCGACCTGGACGGCTTCGAGGTCTGCCGCCGCCTGCGGGGCGACGGCGACGAGACGCCGATCATCTTCCTGACGGCCCGCGACACGCCTTCGGACACGGTGACGGGGCTGACGCTCGGCGGCGACGACTACGTGACCAAGCCGTTCGCGGTGGACGCGCTCATCGCCCGCGTACGCGCGGTACTGCGCCGCGCCCGGCCGCGCGGCTCCGCCGACGAGGTGCTCCGCGTGGGCGACCTCGAGGTCGACATCTCCCACTGGACGGTACGCCGGGCCGGCGCCGAGATCGAGCTGTCACCGACGGAGTTCCGGCTGCTCACGTTCTTCATGCGCAACCCGGGCCGGGTGCTGACCCGGGCGCAGCTACTGGAGAACGTCTGGGGCTGGGACCACTCGGCGGGCTCGCCGGTCGTGGAGACCTACATCAGCTACCTGCGCCGCAAGCTCGGGCCCGACCTGATCCACACGCAGCGGGGCGTCGGATACGCCCTGCGGCCCCCGGCATGAGATCGCTCAACTCGCGGCTCGTCGCCGGGCTGCTCGCCGTCACGGCGGTGGGGCTGATGCTCATGGGCCTGGCCAGCGCGGTCGCACTGCGGACGTACCTGCTGCACCGCGTGAACAACCAGCTGGAGGCGGTACGGCGGAGCCCCAAGCTGGCCGTGACCGTGGACAACGGCGTCTCCGGCCGCTACGTCGTGCTCCACGTGACCCCGACGGGCCGGGTCTGGGCGGCGGGGAACGGTTATCCCGACCCGAACCGTGCGCTGGAGCGCGCCCGGCTGCTGGGCCAGGGCCGGCTGGTCGCCGAGGGGCGGCGAGGCAGGCCGTTCCGGTTCGGGGGGATGCGCGCGATCGCCCGCGCGGGGCCGCGCGGGGGCGCCACCGTCATCGTGGACCCGCTCACCGACGTCCACGCGACCGTGGCGGGTCTCGTCGTCGCCGAGTCGGCCACGGGGCTGGTCATCCTCGGTCTGGTCGCGCTGCTCGGCCGCGGACTGGTCCGGCGGGGGCTCGCGCCGTTGTCCCGGATGGCGGCCACGGCTCACGGCATCGCGGGCGGCGGCGATCTGCGCGCCCGGATGGAGGAGTCGCCGTCGGAGGTGGGCCGGCTGGCCGGCGCGATCAACGTCATGCTCGGCCGGATCGAGCAGGCGTTCCTCGCACGGCTGCGCTCGGAGGCGAAGGTGCGGGAGTTCGCCGCCGAGGCCTCGCATGAGCTGCGCACGCCGCTGACGACCATCCGGGGCTACTCCGACCTGTACGAGCAGGGCGCGGTCAGCGCCGAGGAGGCGATGCGGCGGATCTCCGGGGAGGCGGTGCGCATGGGCCGTCTCGTCGACGAGTTGCTGGAGCTCGCACGCCTGGACAAGGGTTCGGCGCTGTCCCCGGAGCCGGTCGACCTGGCGTCGCTGGCGCGGGAGGCGGCGGCGGACGCGACGGCCGTTGAGCCGGACCGGCCGGTGCGGCTGGAGGTGCCGGACTCGCTGGTCGCCGTGGCCGACGAGGCGCGAATCCGCCAGGTCCTGGCGAACCTGCTGGCCAACGTGCGGGCGCACACCCCACCCCGCACCCCGGCGACCGTACGGCTGGCGCGGACGCACTCCGCGGTCGTCCTCGAGGTCGCCGACGAAGGGCCGGGGATGACCCCGGAGGAGGCCGCGCGGGCCTTCGACCGGTTCCACCACGCCCAGGGCAGCGACGGCAGCGGCCTGGGGCTGGCGATCGTCGCGGCGATCGCGGCGGCGCACGGCGGGCAGGCCGCGCTGCGTTCGACGCCGGGCGTGGGCACGGTCGTCCGCGTCGAACTCCCACGCGTCGCCCCGAATAGCGGAGCTACTGGCGGGTAAAACCAAGGAGTAACTTCCTACGGAGGTGAATCCTCATGGCGCACGTGGACGAACGCACCGCCCGCCGCGTCGCCGAAGAGGCACGCGAAACGGCGTGGCGGCTGCCGAGCTTCGGCAAGCAGCTCTTTCTCGGCGACTTCCGGCTCGACCTCATCCACCCCCACCCCCGGGTGGACGAGGAGGAGCGGGGCAAGGGCGAGGAGTTCCTGGCGCGGCTCCGGGAGTTCTGCGAGACGAAGGTGGACGCCCGGATCATCGAGCGTGAGGCCCGCATCCCCGACGACGTGATCAAAGGGCTGAAGGCCCTCGGCGCCTTCGGGATGAAGATCCCTGAGCAGTACGGCGGCCTGGGCCTGAGCCAGGTCTACTACAACAAGGCGCTCATGCTCGCCGGGTCCGCGCACTCCGCGATCGGCGCGATGCTGTCGGCCCACCAGTCCATCGGCGTTCCCCAGCCGGTCAAGCTCTTCGGCACCGACCAGCAGAAGCGGACGTTCCTGCCACGCTGCGTCAACGAGATCAGCGCGTTCCTGCTCACCGAGCCCGACGTCGGCTCCGACCCGGCCCGGCTGCGCACCACCGCCGTCCCGGACGGAGACGACTACGTCATCGACGGCGTCAAGCTGTGGACCACCAACGGCGTCGTCGCGGACCTGCTCGTCGTCATGGCGCGGGTGCCGAAGTCCGAGGGCCACCGGGGCGGCATCACGGCGTTCGTCGTCGACGCGACCACCGAGGGGATCACCGTCGAGAACCGCAACGCCTTCATGGGCCTGCGCGGCATCGAGAACGGCGTCACCCGCCTCCACCAGGTCCGTGTGCCCGCCGCGAACCGCATCGGCGAGGAGGGCCAGGGCCTGAAGATCGCGCTGACCACGCTCAACACCGGGCGCTTGTCGCTGCCGGCCATGTGCGCGGGGGCGGCCAAGTGGTGCACGAAGATCGCCCGTGAGTGGTCGAAGGAGCGCGTCCAGTGGGGCCGCCCGGTCGGCGAGCACGAGGCCGTCGCCACCAAGATCTCCTTCATCGCCGCGACGGCGTACGCGCTGGAGGCGATGGTCGACCTGTCCAGCACCCTCGCCGACAACGAGCGCAACGACATCCGCATCGAGGCGGCGCTGGCCAAGCTGTGGACCTCGGAGATGGCCTGCCGCGTCGCCGACGAGTTGGTGCAGATCCGCGGCGGGCGCGGCTACGAGACCGCCGAGTCCCTGGCCGCGCGCGGCGAGCGGGGCGTACCCGCCGAGCAGCTCCTGCGCGACCTGCGCATCAACCGCATCTTCGAGGGCTCCTCGGAGATCATGCGGCTCCTCATCGCCCGTGAGGCGGTCGACACGCACCTGTCGGTGGCCGGCGACATCATCGACCCCGACGCCGACATGAAGGCGAAGGCCAAGGCGGTCGGCCGCGCGGGCGGCTTCTACTCCACCTGGTTCCCCACGCTTCTCGCCGGCGCGGGACAGCGCCCCGGATCGTACGCCGAGTTCGGCCCGCTGGCTCGGCACCTGCGCTACGTCGAACGCTCCGCGCGAAAGCTGGCCCGCTCGGTGTTCTACGCCGCGGGGCGCTGGCAGGGTGGCCTCGAACGCAAGCAGGGCTTCCTCGGCCGCATGGTCGACATCGGCGCCGAGCTCTTCGCGATGAGCGCCGTCTGCGTCCGGGCGAGGGCCGACGACCGGCCCGAGGCGTACGAGCTGGCGGACGCGTTCTGCGAACAGGCGCGGGTGCGGATCGGCGAGCTGTTCGACCGGCTCTGGCACAACACCGACGCCCTCGACGGGAAGGTCGCCAGGCAGGTGCTGGACGGCCGCCACACCTGGCTGGAGGAGGGCGTGCTCGACCCGTCGATCCCCGGCCCGTGGATCGCCGAGGCCGAGCCCGGCCCGACCGAACGCGAGAACGTCCACCGCACCGTCGCCTGACGAACGACGAGATCCCCGGGGGCCACCGCGCGTAGAGTGCGGCGGCCACCGGGGATCGATCATGTCGGGCGGCGGGAAAGGCCTCCGGGCCTTCGTCGGAGTACCGGTGACAGCTCCCGCTCACCGGAAGGTGCCCACTATGGACGTCAGAACGTGAAGGGCGCGCGGATCGCCGAGCCGACCGCACACATGCCCGACGCCTTCGCCGCGCTCTACGACGAGCATTTCCCCGCCATCCACAACTACGTCGCGAGCCGCCTGGGCCGGGACGTCGCCGACGACATCGCCGCCGACACGTTCCTTATCGCCCTGCGGAAACGCGGCGGGTACGACCCGGCGAAGGGCGCCGTACGGCCCTGGTTGTTCGGCATCGCGACGCGGCTCGTCGCGCAGCACCGGCGGCAGGAGATGCGCCGGTACCGCGCCCTGGCCAAGCTCGGCCCCGAAGAGGTCGCCGACAGCCACGAGAACCGCGTCATCAACTGGGTCCGCGCCGAGGGCCTGCAGCCGCGCCTGGCCAAGGCGCTCGCCGCGCTACCGCGGGGGCAGCGCGACGTCCTGCTGCTCAGTGCCGTCTCCGGGCTCTCCCACGAGGAGATCTCCGAGGCGCTCGAAATCTCGTACGGAACGGTCGGCTCGCGGCTGAGCCGGGCCCGCCAGAAGGTGCGCTCCGTGCTCGGGGAGGACAACGATGGATGACCAGCGCATGATCCGGACCTTCCTGGCGGAGGCTCCGCCGTCGGCGGAGGTGATCGCCGAGGGGCGGCGGCGCGTCCTCGCCCAGGCGAAGCCCCGCTCACAGCCTCGGGGCACGGCCTTCCGGCTGGGGCTGGGCGGGCTGGGCGTGACGGCGACGGCCGCCGCGACCGCGGTCGCCCTCACGATGAGCGGCGGCTCCCCCGCCTCCCGGACCACACCGACGACGGAGCTCACCGCGCAGCAGGTGCTGCTCGCCGCCGCGCAGAAGGCCGCGTCCGAACCGGTCGGGCGCTACTGGCACTCCCACGTGATCACCGGCCAGGCGTACCACGTCGCGACGGGCGACTACGTGATCACCGGCGTCCGGCACGAGATCGACCAGTGGATCGCCCGGACGGATCGGGACGACGATGTCTTCCGCAGCCGGTTCGCCGGGGCGATCCCGCAGACGCCCGCCGACCGGGCCGCCTGGCAGCGCGCGGGCTCGCCGACGACCTGGCGCGTGCTCTCCAACGGCCAGTACATCGCGCAGACCGCGACCCCGGACAAGTGGGATCTCGTACGAACGACGCCGTCGGAGCGGAAGAGCTACGAGACGATGGTGGCCCAGGCAAGGAAGAAGTGCGCCGCCAAGCCGCGGACGTGCCCGCCGAACCCGGACCTGCCCCAGGCCGAGCGCGAAGCGCTCGCGGACGACCCGTCGGCGCTGCGGGCGCGCCTGCTCAGCCCCGGCGGCGTAGGAGAGCCGGGCGGCGTGCTCGGCAACGCCTTGCACTTCCTGGCGGAACCCGGCTCGCCGAAACTGCGCGCCGCCGTCTTCCGGGTGCTCGCCGGCATGCCGGGCATCCGCAACAAGGGTTTGACCAAGGACGTGCGCGGACGGACCGCCACGGCGCTGGCGACGCGGAGCTCCGACGGGCGGGGCACGTTCGACGTCGAGCTGCTGCTGCGGCCCGGCACGTATCAGGTGCTCGGCACGGAGACCGTGCTCGTGTCCGGTCGAGGCGCCGAGACCCAGGGCATGAAGCCGGGGACCGTCTTCACGCAGGAGCTGTTCCTGGAGATGGGCTGGGCGAACACCGCCCTCCGCTGACCGAGCCCCGATCCCCGGCGGTCGGCATCGCGGTTCTCGCGGCGGCGACCGCCGGGGATCAGCGCTTCAGGAATCCCGTTAGCTCCTCGAAGGATCCAGGAAGCCCGTCAGCTCCTTGAGGACGGCCTCGGGGCGCTCCTCGGCGAGGAAGTGGCCGCAGTCCTCGATCATCCGGCCCGTGACGTTGTCGGCGTAGTCGCGCCAGACCGCGACGACGTCGATCGTCCGCAGGAAGCTGTGCTCGGCCCACAGGGCCAGCATCGGCATCGGGATCCGCCGGCCGGCGTCGGCCTCGTCGTGCTCGGCGTCCTCCTGGAACGCCCGGTAGTCGTCGAACCCGGCGCGCAGCGCGCCCGGCCGCGAGAACGCCCGGACGTACTCCGCGATGTCCTCCTCCGGGAGCGGCACGTGCGACCAGCCGTCGATGAGGTACCGCACGTACGCCCCGGGGTTCGCCCCGGCGAGCAGTTCGGGCAGGTCGGGCTGCAGGTGGAAGAGCCAGTGCCAGGTGCGGCGAGCCAGATCCGCGTCCATCCGCCGCCACATCTCGCGCGTCGGGATGATGTCCATGACGACGAGCCGCTCGATGTCCCCGGGGTGGTCGAGCGCCCAGCGGTGCGCCACGCGGGCGCCCCGGTCGTGGCCGATGACCGTGGCCGACTCGTGCCCGAGGGCGCGGATGAGCCGATGCAGGTCCTCGGCGCGGGTGCGCTTGTCATGGCCGTCTGTCGGCAGGTCGCTACGCCCGTAGCCGCGCAGGTCGGGAACCACGACCGTGTACGCCTCGCTGAGCGGCCCGACGAGGTGCCGCCAGCAGTGCCCGGTCTGCGGCCAGCCGTGCAGCAGGACGAGAAGCGGTCCGTCACCCGTCCGCCGGTAGTGCAGGCGGATGCCGTTCACCGTCGCAATCGTCATCTCTAACCCCCTTATACGGTTATGGCGATTCTAACCATATGATGCGGTTATGGGGGATTGGCTCTGGTACGGCGGACGGCCGAGCGTCGACCTGGTCAACACGGTCCGCGATCGCAAACTCGGCGGGCGTGAGACGCTGCGCACCCCGGCCGACCTCGAGGCGTGGCTGCGTACGGCGGACCTGCCCGGCGTTCCCGGCGAGGACGACCTGCGGGCCGCCCGCCGCCTGCGCGAGGCGATCGACCTCCTGGCTTTCCCCACCGCGAGCCCAGCGGACCGCGGCGCCGTCGCGGAGGCCGGCGACGGCCTTCCCCGCACCGCCCGGGAGGCGGCCGACGTGATCAACGCGGCGGTCGCGGCGGCGCCGCCGGTCCCCCGCCTGGCGCTGGACACCGCGGAACGTCCCGTCGCCGCGCCGCGCGATGAGTCGACGGCGGCGGCACTGGCCGTGCTGGCGGTCGACGCCGTCGAACTGCTCACCGGCGACGACCTGCTGCGGGTATGCGCCGCGCACGACTGCGGGATCCGCTTCGTCGACGGCTCTCCGGCCCGCAGCCGGCAGTGGTGCTCGATGCGCCGGTGCGGCAACCGCACCAAGGCACGACGGCACTACGACCGCACCCGGACCTGAGATCGCACGGATCCGCGACGGAGTGTCACCGCCGACCGCCATAATCGCAGGATGATCGACAGCGAGGACCGCGACCTGCTGCGGAGCTTCATCCGTGAAGCCCTGGCGACCGGCGACGACGATTTCGACACCATCGTCGAGGAGTGCGTCGAGTACCTCGACACCGCGCCCGACTCCGACGCGGTCGCCGAGGCGGCCACCGAGATCGCCAAGGAAGAGTTCGCGGCCTACCTCGCCGACCAGGAGACCTGGCCGGACGTCCTCGACTCCGACCGGCTGCTCCGGGCGTTCCAGGACCTCGAGGCCGCCGGCATCGTGGCACGGGCGGACTTCACCTGCTGCCAGAACTGCGGCGTCACCGAGATCGGCGACGAGGTGCCCGAGGGCGCCGAGATGCGCGGCTACACCTTCTGCCACCGCCAGGACATCGAGGCCGCCGTCGAGGGACACGGGCTCTACCTGTCGTACGGCGGCTTCGATGGAGACGTCGCCACCGCGACGCGGATCGGCGAGGAGGTCGTCGCGACGCTGGACCGGCACGGCCTGGCTTCCACGTGGAACGGCGATCACACCAAGCGGATCGACGTCCCCATCACCTGGCGACGACGGCGCTTCGGCGAGCTCGCCGCCTGGCCCGGAGGCCCCGAGCCGGAGACCGCCGGCCCCCTCAAGGTGACCTACTGCGACTACGCCCGGAGGCGGGCGCAGGACGACGCGGTCCCGATGTCGCTCGCGGAGTCCCGCGGCGTACTGCTCGATCTGAGGCCCCGCAAGGGCAACTTCGCCACGTTCGAGGGCCGGTCCGGCGCGATCGTGCAGATGATGTGGGAGGACGGGCCCCGGCTGTGGCTGGAGAGCCCGGACTCCACCGCGCAGTGCTCGCGGGGCCGCCACGTGACGCCGTCCGAGGCGGACGAGCTGATCGGCGTCCTCGCTGAGGAGGACCGGGTGGACCTGGCCCGGCTCGGCGATCTGGAGGTCAGGCCCTGGCCGGTCCAGTGAGCCGTCAGATCGGAGGGATCCGCTCGCGTCGCATCCGTGGGACCACCGGGCGTTTCTCCAGCTGAAAGACGCGGTCCCAGGCCGCGTCGAGCTGCGCCTCCAACTCCCGGATGCGCTTCTCCAGGCCGATGACGTGCCGGATGCCGATCAGCGTGACGCCCTCATCGGCGAGCTCGATGACGCGCCGGATCCGGCCGATCTCGTACGCCGAATAACGACGATGGCCGCCGGGGGTACGCCGGGGGCACACGACGCCGTACCGATCGAGACGATGCAGGAACCTCCGGCGCGTCTCCAGCATCGCGGCGGCCTGCCCGACGGAGTACAGCGGCCGGTGTTCTTCTTCAGTGAGGACCATGACGCGCCCATGGTGGAGCATGGAGGGCCCGCCGCACGGACGGCACACGCCCACGTTGTGGGCTTCTTTACGAACAGGGCCCAGGTGCCGGGACCTTCCGTGCCGGCGAATCACGCGGCCGGGCGGGGGCGTTCCCGCCCGGCGTGCCACCGACGTTCACCTGCCGCGGCGCCTTCGGTCGATCATCGACGCGCATCCGTGAACGAGTGAGACGGCCGCCTGCGGAGGCCGCTCCGTCGACTACGCGGCTCCGGGATTCGGACCAGGTTTCGCCTTCTCGTTCTCCCACTCTATCCCGATCTTTATGTGGGCTTGGGCCGATGATGTGGCGACAACAATGGCTGCGCCTGACGTTACCGTAAGACCCACCTCCATCGATACCTTGCTCGGCGGATTAGCGAGGGCCGCGGTCTCCTTATCGATCTCATTGGCAACTGCCCGCACGATATGCAAGCCGTTCTCCAGAGCCGCCTCCGCGCGAGTGCTGATACCTTCCCGGACCCGACTTGCAGGCACCGGCCCATCATAGTCACCGGAATCGTTGACCGCGAATGGAATTGTAATCCCATCCGAGATTCGAACTTCCACATATTTTTGCGACATATATTCCTCTAGCAATCCGTTAGCCGACCGGGCAAACTCGCCCCCGCCAAGCACTGGCCGGCGCGTTGGCCAGGTCACGATCAAGCGAATTGGGATACCAGGTGCGACATATTTCCCGCAGCCACTGCCAGGGATCGGTGGAGTCTATGACATAACCCTCGTCCTCGGTCCCCCCGTCGAGACGCGCGGGCAGCGAGTCGGGTACGACGTCGACTTTCGAGTCATTGATTCCGAACCAACCAGGCACACCGAGGAGCCGGTTCCGATCCCAAAGCTTCATCTGAACAGGGTGACCCGTACTTTCATCGGCTACAGCGAGCTCCAGTTTATTCGGGTCTTCCCGGAATCTGACGTTCGTTACCTGCGTACCTTGTGGCGTGTACAAACGCCCCACTCTTCGGTGCGATCCCAGATTCCAGATATCGACGTAGTTGGACTGTAGCAGCGCCAGGAAGTGCCCGCTATCGTCAACTGCCGGCGGAATATCCCAGGACGCAAGGTGACCGCCGACGGAGAATTCGGATCCGGGGACGGTAGCGCCATCAGAAATACGCACACGCCGCACCTGGTCACCATCGTGAGCGATGAGTTCATTCGAGCGAGGGCGAAATATGATGAATCCCTGCGACTCTGATTCATGCTTTGCAGGAACTGTAATAGGACCCGTCAATCTGCGGAAATCCCGAGTATCCCAGATGCTCACCTTGGCATCGGTCTCGTCCCAGTGCGCCACCAGCAAACGACTTCCCGCGAAATCAACGGTGGTCGGCGCCTCCATGTCGATTCGCCCCAGCGGCAGCAAGCCCGGGAGTCTCCATAGCTGAATCGGTGTCGAGTCGCCGCTGACGAGGGCGAGCAATCGACCATTCGGATCGACCTTCAAGTGCAACTCCTCGACAGCCTTCGACCCGACCACGCTAGTGCCCGTGCCGGTGCGGCGCCGAGTCTTGACGTCCCATGCTTCTATATGACGGTCAGCGAAAAGCAGAATCAGGCAGGTTCCCACAAGCTCAGCGCGGGAGGCATCACTCAAGGCCGACTGGAGTGGGTCTGGGCGCGCCACACGCACCAGAAGCATGGAGTCCTCGCCCGCAAAAAGGATGCGTTGCGATCCGGACGGTTCAGGGGTGATCCTCACGGGGGAGAATCCGTCTGGCGTGGAAAATGACAGAAACCGTTCACCGGATTTCCCCGCCGCGGTGCTGACCAGTTGAAGTGCTGAGCTTGTAGCGGCGGCATACTCACCGTCCGTACTGAATGTGGCGCTCACGTGATTGCAGTCCACCACTCCGCGCGCCCTATAGCTGCCGTAGACATGCCCACTGATCAGACCACTCAGTCGCATAACCGGCGACCCATCGGATCTCTTACAGGAAATCATCCGCGGTTCTTTGGCATCAGCGTTCAGTAGTTCTATCCCATTAGGGACATCAAAGGATTTGACTCCTCGCCGATCAACCAACATGGGCTTGGCGTCACGCCAAGCCAGCACGGCACCGGACGAGAGGACCTTCGACGCAACGATCGCACCCGGCGGCAACTGTCCGCTCGAATTGAGTTCGCTTGGAAATTGGATTTCGCGTCGTGCTGCGCCTGCGCGAGCCGTATCCACCAAGCGCAACGCACGGTCTCCACTGTTGCCGTACCCGACCCAACGACCGGTCGCATCCGTGATCAAAATATCGCCGCCGAATGGAAGTTTCCGCACGGGGCGACCGCTATGCGCGTCCCAGACCGTGCTCGGGCCATTCGCGTATGAGGTAATGAGCTGAGAATTACCCAACCAGGCGATGGAGGTATGTGCACCATGAGGCGCGGGGATGTCTACCTTTACCGGGCGCGAGCGCGTCAAGTCCCACGCTTCCAGCCGGCCGTCGGAGGCCTGCAAGACCACACCAGACGCATCGGAGTTGATGGGTTCAGCCGCGAGGTAACGGTAACTGCCCGGAAGAATCGCATCTGCGAACCGGAGCCGATCCGCCCACCTGTACAACTGGGAGCGGGTCGTGAGGTCGTCGTGGGTCCGAAAGCCTCGAATGGCGAGCGACAGGGACTGCAGCGGCCGAGTATCTCCC
The DNA here is from genome assembly GCF_040655075.1 of Actinoallomurus sp. NPDC050550. NCBI lineage: Bacteria > Bacillati > Actinomycetota > Actinomycetes > Streptosporangiales > Thermomonosporaceae > Actinoallomurus > Actinoallomurus sp. NPDC050550. The sequence goes on from NZ_JBFAJC010000021.1 coordinate 104,380, forward strand.
AACTGATCAGACCTGGCACGCAAAGCCTGAGCCGCATCAATGGCATTCTGGTCGGACTGTTGACCACGATATTTCACGACTACGGCGAATATGGATGCACCGAGTGCTGCGACGAGTACGACCGCGAGATATCGATATGCCCATCGAATCGTGTTGAAGGTCACACTGGCTCGGATGAACGCGTGCTGATGCTGCGTCATCTCGTCCCGGTGCGCGCGACCTTGGATGCGCGCATCGCGCAAAGCAGCGCCCCGCAGGAGCCTGGCATTCCCCGGTTGCAGATGCCATCGCTGCACCTGTCGGTCCAATTCGTCCTGCCAGGACCGGAAATCCCTATCCTCTGCAACCCATTCATGCAACCTGGGCCAATGGCGCACTAGGGCTTCATGCGCGAGCTCGGCTGTAACCCGATCATCCGTCAACGTGCCGAGCGTCACCAACCTGCTTTCGGCCAACTCCCGGGCCAGCTCCGCAGCGGTCTCGAGTTGCTCCAGCGAGACCATTCGCCGCACGAATCGATCGGGGTCGACCGGGCTGACCATCTGGCACAACAGCCAACGTAGCCGCGCCGCACGGGCATCGTCGACGAGGTAACGCTGGCATATCTGCTCGGCGTAAAGAGCCAACGCCCCTACGACTCCGCCCAGTTCGCGATATACGGCGTGGGTGAGCCGCCCTCGTTCCTGCCGCTCCCACAGCAAGGTCAGAGTAAACTCGATCAAAGGTAGTGGGTTTCGCTCTTCGCCAACGTCCCGGAGAAGCGTATCGACCAACCCACGTTCATATACCGGCATCCCGGGCGCCGCGAGCGGACCTTCGATCATGGTCCGCAACTCCGGGCCGCTGGGTGCGGTGAGAACCTCGATATTGCCGGCGATTCGGTGGCCGACTCGCGGGCTGGAGAGGATCCCGTCCAACGATTCCGAACTGATCGTCACAAGCACGTCGACTCGCGGCTCGCGCCGATGGGAGCGCTGCGCATCGAGAAGTGCGGTCAGAAGCATCTCGGAATCGTTCGGATATTGGGCCAGCGCCTCATCGAACTGGTCGACGACGATCACCAAGCGGCGTAGGTCACGCGTGATTAGAATGCGATTTAGCGCATCGTCGAGGCTTCCCTTTTGTAGTTGATCGGCCAGCTCTTCCATTTTGGTCAGCGTTCTCTCATCGGGATGCAGCTGATCGAGGAGAGCTCCCGCAAGGGCACGCCATGGGCTACTGCCGGCGGCCGGCCGGAACACCACCGCCCCAGCGCCTGCACTGATAAGAACAGGAAGGATCCCCGCGAGGACCAACGATGACTTGCCGCATCCCGACGGACCGGAAATCAATCGAAATCCGTCGCGGTCCAGTTTATCGGCCACACCTCTGATGCGCTCATCTCGGCCGAAGAAGTAATCCGCGTCCATCTGCCGAAAGGGCTGCAGGCTCCGAAACGGGCTCGGCTGGGCGGCGATGTCACCCAACTGCTGCCAAGAATCATGGAGCGCGTCCCCGGACAAGGCGTATGCGATGCGACGCTCCGGCCTATTTTCAACGTCTATTATCATACCAATGACCGCACGCGAATCGAGGTCGACCAGGGGGCTGCCACTGAATCCGCGCTGCATCGGCACGCCGTAATCTCGATCGTCCTCGATCTGAAGTACGCCATCGGCGATCGGCCCGCGTACGACGCCTTCGGACCAGACGCCTCTATCCCGGTTTTCGGTCACACCGAAAGCACGTACCTGATGTCCGGTTACGTCATCTGCAGTGACCACCCGGAGTGCCTTGGATCCGTCAGGAACGGACTCAACAGACAAACCAGCAATATCGACCTCATCGTCGGCGAGATGCACGACGGTTGCGACCCGCTCCTCCCCCGGCGCCACCAGGGGGAAGTCGATCGTCACCTCGTCTCCCAAACGCACGGGCGCCCCGCCCGTAGCCGCACCGACCACGTGTGCGCACGTCAGGACACGCCCCGGGCCTACGAGGAAGCCGATTCCGACCGGCGCGGCATCCTTGGCCGAGGAGGACTTGGCGAAGAGACGGACGATGGCCTGGTCAACCAGTTCGCCCACAGTCCCCCGTCCCCCAACGAGCAAGATCGCCGCTGCCCCGATAAGGCAGATTACCGCTTTTATCGGCGAAGCCGACATCAACGGTCGAAGCGCCGACCCTACGAATGCGACGAGTCGAGGACCTCACGTCACATGGCCGGTTTTCACACCGTCGGCATGACCCTGGAAGAGCGCATGAACAAGCGCGGAGCGGTCGAATTGATAAGCGGCGACGGCACACGGCCACGGCCACCCGCCGCAGGTCGCGGGTGGCGAATCCGCCGTGCCGCGTCGCCGAGCACACGACTCAATGAGCGTAGGGCGGGGTGCCGCACCCCGCCCTACCGGTGGATGGCCGCCCGAGCGGCGTGAGTCAGAGGCGCTCGATGATGGTGGCGTTGGCCTGGCCGCCGCCCTCGCACATCGTCTGCAGGCCGTAGCGGCCGCCGGTGCGCTCCAGCTCGTGCAGGAGCTTGGTCATCAGGATGCTGCCCGTCGCGCCGAGCGGGTGGCCGAGGGCGATCGCGCCGCCGTTCGGGTTGGTCTTCTCCAGCGAGGCGCCCGTCTCGCGGGCCCAGGCGAGCGGGACCGGCGCGAACGCCTCGTTGACCTCGAACACGTCGATGTCGTCGATCGACAGCCCGCCCTTCCGCAGGGCCTTCTCGGTGGCCGGGATCGGCCCGGTCAGCATGTACACCGGGTCGGAGCCCTCGACGACGAGCGTGTGGATGCGCGCCCGCGGGGTCAGCCCGTGCTCGCGGACGGCCTCCTCCGAGGCGATCAGCAGCGCGCCGGCGCCGACGGAGATCTGCGAGGCGATGGCCGCGGTCAGCTCCCAACCCTCGCGCAGCGGCTGCAGACCCGCCATCTTCTCCAGCGAGGTGTCCGGGCGGGCGCCCTCGTCCTTGGTCACGCCGGCGATCGGCGCGGTCTCCCGGTCGAAGTGACCGTTCTCGATGGCGTGGACCGCGCGCCGGTGGCTCTCCAGGGCGAACGCCTCGAGGTCACCGCGCTTGAAACCCCACTTCTCGCACATCAGCTGCGCGCCGCGGAACTGGGAGATCTCCTGGTCGCCGTACCGCGCGGACCAGCCCTCGCCGTACGGGAACGGCATGCCCTTCTCGAGGGCCATGGCGACGCTGGAGCCCATGGGGACCATGCCCATGTTCTCCACGCCGGAGGCGACGACGAGGTCCTGGGTGCCGGAAAGGACGCCCTGAGCGGCGAAGTGGATCGCCTGCTGGGACGATCCGCACTGGCGGTCGATGGTGACGCCGGGCACCCGCTCGGGCAGCCCGGCGGACAGCCACGCCGTACGGGCGATGTCGAGCGACTGCGGGCCGACCTGCATGACGCAGCCCATGATGACGTCGTCGACCGCCTCGGGGTCGACGCCTGTGCGCTCGACCAGTTCCTTGAGCACGTGCGCGCCCAGGTCGGCCGGGTGCACGGCGGCCAGCGCGCCCTTCTTGGTGCCTACGGGGGTACGGACCGCTCCGACGATGTACGCCTCGGCCACGACGCCTCCAAGTCTCTTCTCGGGGTTCCGTCCCAATCAGAACCGAACCAAATTCGGTCAGTACGAGGTTACCTCGCTCCGGCGACTCGTCCATATGACGGAGCTCTCAGGAATCTAGGGTTGGACGCATGGAACACCCCCGTTGGGACGCCTGCGAGCTCACCGTGGGACAGGTGGCCGCGCGCAGCGGCGTCGCCGTCTCGGCACTGCACTTCTACGAGGCCAAGGGCCTGATCCGCAGCCGTCGCACGGCGGGCAACCAGCGCCGCTACGCCCGGGACGTCCTGCGGCGCGTGGCGTTCATCCGGGTCTCGCAGCGCGTCGGCATCCCGCTGAAACAGATCCGGGAGGCTCTCGGCCGGCTTCCGGAGGAACGCACCCCCACCCGCAAGGACTGGGAGCTGCTGTCCGCCACGTGGCGGACCGAGCTCGACGCGCGCATCGAGCAGTTGCAGCGCCTGCGTGACGACCTGACCGACTGCATCGGCTGCGGCTGTCTGTCGCTGAGCCGGTGCCGCCTGTCCAACCCGTTCGACCAGCTGGGCGAGGAGGGCTCCGGCCCCCGGCGCCTGCTCGCCGAGAAGGCCTCTGCCGGGCGTTCCGGGGAGCCGGCGGCGGCCCGGTCCGGGGCCTCCTCGGATACGGACGCCTGCGACGGCGATCAGTGCGGCTGACCAGGGCCACCCGTCGCTGAGCCGGGCGGCGGCGCCTGCCGCTCGTACGCCGTGACGACGGCCTCGACCAGCCCCGGGAAGCGGGCCTCGAGGTCGTCCCGCCGCAGTGTCGTCCAGCGGCGGTTGCCGTCCTCCCGCTGACGGATGACGCCCGCCTCGCGGAGCACGCGGAAGTGGTGCGTGAGCGTCGAAGGCGCGACGTCCACGGGGAACGTGCCGCACGCCCGTTCCGGGTCGGCGCGCAGCGTCTGAACGATCGTCATTCGCGTGGGATCCGACAGCGCGTGCAGGACGTCCAGCACGTCCAGCTCGTCGGCCTCCGGGTGAGTCAGCACACGGCGTTGCGATCGGGGCATCGGGACGACCTCTCTTTCGACAACCATCGTACAACCGTGGTACGACTTTCGTCGTACGACGAACATCGAAACTCGAACGAGGAGACGTCATGCGTGCTCTCGTCATGACCGCGCCGTCACAGGGCCCCGACCGTACGGAGGTCCGGGACGTGGAGGCGCCGTGCCCCGGCACCGGGGAGGTGACCATCGACGTCGCCCACGCGGGGATCAACTTCATCGACGTCATGGCCCGCCGCGGCGACGCCGGCTACGCGTCCTGGCCCTTCGCACCGGGCAAGGAGGTGGCCGGGACCGTACGGGAGGTCGGCGCGGGCGTCACGGGCCTGACCTCCGGGCAGCGGGTGGCCGCGTTCCTGCCGGGAGCCGGCGGGCTGGCGGAGGTCGCCCTCGCACCGGCCGCGCTCACCGTCCCGGTCCCCGACGAAGTGCCGTCGGCCGTCGCGGCGGCGGCCCCGCTGATGCTCGCGACCGCCCTGCTGCTGCTCACGGACGCCGCCCGGTTCAGCCCCGGCGAGACCGTGCTGGTGCACTCGGCCAGCGGAGGCGTCGGCGGCGCGGTGGCGCAGCTCGTCCCGGTGTTGGGCGGCGGACGGCTCGTCGGCACCGTGGGCCGCGCCGACAAGATCCCCACGGCCCTGAAGAGCGGCTACGACGCCGCCGTCCCCCGCGATGGCGACCTTGCCGAGGCAGTGCGCGCGGCCGCCGACGGCGGCGTCGACGTCATCCTGGACCCGCTCGGCACCGCCCTGCTGGACGCCGACGTGGAGGTGATCAATCCAGGCGGACGCGTCGTGCTGTTCGGCAACGCGGGCGGCGGGCAGGCCGCCGCGCTCCCCGGCCTCGACCGGCTGCGCGCGGGGAACATCGCCATCAGCGGGTTCAGCATCAGCGCCCTGGCGGTCACGGCGCCCGAACGCGTGGCGGTGGCGCTGCGCCGCGTCCTCGACCTCATCGCCGAAGGGCGGCTGGACGTCCCGGTCACCGAGCTCGGTTCGCTGTCCGAGGTCCCCGCCGCCCACCAGCTGCTCGCCGACGGGCGCGGCACCGGCAAGTACGTGGCACGCATCGGCCCGGCGGAATCCTGACAGGAGATGTCAGCCGGGACGGGCGATCATCGGTACGGCCGCCGACCGCGGCCGATCGACCACACTCGCCGAGGACGCCGTGCACCCCCACAACGACGCCCGGATCCGGCGGGCCGAGCGCCTGCTGATCCCCGCCACCTTCATCACCTCGCTGGGCAACAACATCCAGCTGATCGCCGCTGCGCTGCTGCTCGTCCGGGCCGAGCGGACGATGCTGGCGGTCGGCTGGCTGTTCATCGCGGTCGCCGCTCCCCAGGCGGTGCTGTCCCCCTTCTTCGGCCGCCTCGCCGACCGGTTCGACCGCCGTACGCTCTGGGTCTGCTGCGATCTGGCCGGTGCGCTCGCCGCTCTGGCCCTGCCGGTCGGGCTGGCGGCCGGTGCGCCGACGAACGCCGTCGTCTACGCCGCCAACCTGGCGCTGGCAGTGGTCGCCACCCTGTTCGTGCCGGTCAGCGCGGGCCTGATCAAGGAGCGGGTCCGGCCCACCGAGCTGCGCCGGTTCAACGCGAACTACGAGATCGCGATGCAGGCCGGCATGCTGCTGTCGGCGTCGGTCGGCGGCTTCGCCGTCCAGTGGTTCGGGGCCGTACCGCTCTTCGCGTTCAACGCCGGGACGTTCGTCGCGTCGGCGCTGTGCGTGTTCGCGGTCGGCCGCCGGCCCGCGCACCCGGCCCCCGCGCCGGTGACCGGCCCGCACGACGCGCCCGCCGGGGCGGACCGGCGCGTGGCCACCGGCTGGCTCATCCTCCTGTACGCGCAGGGCAGTGTCGTCGTGACGGTCTTCAACGCGCTCCTGCCCGTCCTCGTCGTCGGCGAGCTGCACCGCGGCAGTGCGATCCTCGGCCTGGTCGACGCCCTGGGCGGTACCGGCTTCCTGCTCGCGGCGGCGGCGTATCGCCTGGTCGGTCGCAGGTTCCGCGACCTGCGCATCGCCCTGACCGGGTTCCTGCTGTGCAACGGCATGCTGGTCCTGCAGCCGCGGTACGGCGTCGCCGGGCTGATGCCGTTGGTGCTCGTCGGCGCGTGCGGGTTCGGGCAGGCGCGCATCGCGTCGCGGGCACTGCTGCTCGCCTCGGCCCCTGAGCACCGGATCGGGCGGGTCTTCGGCGTCGCCAACGCCTGCGCCCTCGCCGGCACCGTCGGCGTCATGCTCGTCGTGGCGACGATCACCGACCACTCGGACACCCGGTACGGCTTCGCGACACTCGCGGCCATCAGCCTTCTCGCCGCCGCCCTCCCCGCCGTCGCCCTCGCCCGAGGATCCCGTCGGGCGCGCACACCGGAGCCGGCGACCGTGGCCGGCGACGGTCCCGACCCCGGTTCGGGCGATCTGCAGCGAGCGGTTGTCTCGTGAAGCCGACCATGGCCGCTTGGCAGGCGAGGGCCGGTGGACGCGAAGGATCAGATCGATTGCCTCTTCGGCCGCTCGCCGGCGGACCGCAGGTCGGCCTGGGTATCCCCGATGTCGGTGATGAGGCTCGCCAGATCGTCGGAGTCGATGCCGGCCGCCTTCTGCGCCTCTTCCAGGGCGGCCAGGAACAGACGCTGCCTATCGCCGAAGTGACCGTGCACGTTCTGGTCGCCGACGCCGGCCGCGGCGGCGATGGTGTGGTCAGTGGGAGGCCGGTCCGGGGATACGGACGCCGGCGGAGCGGAGCTTGGTCTCGAGAAGCGCGACCAGCCGGGCCGTGGCCGATCCCTGCTCTTCGCCGTGGTGGGCGATCAGCTGGTACCGGGTCGCGGCCTCGGTACGGGCTTGCAGGCCGGTCACGATCTTCAGCTGTGCGGGGTTGGCGAGGCAGTGGTCGGCGAAGGCGGTGGCGAGCTCGTCGATGCGCGGATCGTCCGGTTCCCAGGCCGCGGCTTCGACGCCACGCTTGAACAAGGCGACGAACCGTGGGTCGTCGAGGGCGTGCTCGATATGGGTGAGGTAGTCGTCGAAGCCTTCGGGGACCAGGGCCTTGGCCAGCACCCAGCCCTCCCTGGTGGCCGCCACCTCGTCTGTGGGGAAGCCGAGGCCGGGCATCCGCTCCAGCAGCGCCACAGCCCGGTCGGGCAGCAGCGCCCGGTCGCCATCGGCGAGCCGGTGCAGTGTGTCACGCCGCGCGATCAACTCCTCGATCCGTTCGGTGAGTTGCCGCTCGACGTCGGCGAGCGCGGCGGCGAACCGCGCGGCGTCGGCGTCGAGCAGGGGCCCGATCTCGGCCAGCGGCACCCCGGCGGCGGCCAGCGTCCGGGCCTGCACCAGTCGCAGCAACTCGGCCGATCCGTACCGCCGGTAACCGGAGCTGTCGCGTTCCGGCTCCTCGACCAGGCCGAGCTTGTGGTAGTGCCGCACCGTCTTCACCGTGACGCCGACGAATGCCGCCGCCTGCCCGATCGTGACTCCGTTCCTCACCTGCTCAGCCTGCCCGATCGTGACTCATCTGCTCAGCCTGCCTTGTGCTCGAGCTCGGCGGCTACGCAAGCCACGGCCGAGCATCTGGACGGGCCACGCCGAGCTCGCCCGGCTCGGCGTGGCCCCGGTTCGCGTTCTCCCTGATGTACGACCGGAGGGAATCGACCCCCAAGGCGTACGGGCCACAGGTGTCAGTCCGTCGACTGAGCCGGATCGACCTGTCCGCCGCAGAACACCTCGTTGACGAGCCGTTGCTGGGCGCTCTGGAAAGCTGTTGCGATGGACAGGTCGGCGTCGTCCACACAGTTCAGCGCGGCGGTCAGGGTCTTGCTGCCGTCGGGGGTGCTGTACATCAGCGTCGCGTAGCCGGCCATGCCGCCGTTGTGGGTGATGACGGTGCCACCGTTCGGGCCCATGTCCTGCACGAACACCCCCAGGCCGTAGCCCATCTTCGGGATGCCCGTCGGATGCGGCGTGCACATCTCGGCCAGCAGCTCGGCCGGCAGGAGCCTGCCGCTCATCAGCGCGGAGATGAACGTGGCCAGATCCTCGGTGGTCGAGATCATGTCACCACCGGTGGAGACCCACGAGGGGTTGTGGCGAGTGATGTCGATCGTCTTGGTCTGGCCGGCGTCCTCGTACCGGTAGTAGGCGTGGGCGTGCGGCGCGGGGATCTCCGCCGAGGCGTCCGGCGCCACCGTGCCCGACAGGCCGAGCGGCCCCAGGATCAGCCGCCGCATCTCCTCGGCGAGTGAGCGGCCGGTGACCTTCTCGATCAGCAGCCGGGCCAGCACGTAGTTGGTGTTGGAATAGCTCCAGCCCGTCCCCGGCTCGAACCGCGCCGGCTTGGACAACGCCGGCCGTACCAGCTCCTCCGGCCGGTAGGCCCTGAACCGGTTGTCCACCCACTCTTTGCCCGTGATGCCGTAGGGGTTGGGGATCCCCGGCACGACCGTCCCGTCGTCGTGGACCTCGCCGCTGAAGTTGAACACCCCGCTGGTGTGCTGCAACAGCATCCGCACCGTGATCCGCTCGTCCAGCCCGAACTCGGGCAGGTAGCCGGCCGCCGGCGTGTCCAGCGCGATCTTGCCCTCGGCCACCAATTGCAGTACCAGGGTCGCGGTGAAGGTCTTGGTGTTGCTGCCGATCCGGACATGCCCGTTCGTCGGCGGCTTCGCGGCCCCGCCCAGCTCGGCCGCACCCGCGCTGCCGGCCCACTCGCCCCGCTCATCGTGCACACGCAGCGACACCCCGACGAAACCGGAATCGACGATCTCCTCGATCGCCTTCTGCAACTCCGGGCGATCCTGCCCGGCAGCAGCCGCCGGCGCAGCCTCACTGTCGGCAGTGGCCACCCCGGCGTCGAGGGCGGCGGTGATCTTGCGGGCCATCTCGGCCGTGGTGGTGCTGGGCTTGTCCAGATGGACCTGGGCGGCTTCGATGGCGAGGAGGACGGTGCTGCGGAAGTTGTCGGCTTCTGCCGGAGCCTGCTCGCCGAGCAGGTTCATGGCCGCGGTCAGGGCCGGCAGTACGCGGTCGGCGAGTTCGGCGACGGTCTTGCCCTTCAGCTCGATGTCCTTGGCGTTCGCGGCGAGCACGTGCCCGACCAGACCGGTCGCCGATGTCAGGGAGATGGAGGCATTCGCGGCGGCCCTGCGGGGCGAGCTGGTGGCGGCGGCCATCAGCGACAAGGCGCCGTACGCGGCGGTCCGCAGGGTGCTCTTGTCCTGGCCGGAAAGGGTGATGGACATCGCGGTCTGCTCCTCGGAATCTGTCATGTCGGGGTCGGCGTCGCGCCGCTGCGAGGAGCTTCCACCCTGACCCAAGGTCAACCTCAACGATGATCTAGATCACAGCTCGCTCGCCGCGAACGGCGAGGTAACTCCCGCGCGGACTCCGCTCACCCGGCTGATCAGTGGTCAGTCGACTCAATGCGGGTTTCAGGCGTGCGTGGACCCGCTGACGGCCGATTCACCGAGGATCGCGCCCTGGTGGCGGGAGATGCCGCATGGGGCATCTCCCGCCGGATCCGTCAGGCGGGTATGAAACTCACGGACACGCCCGCGTGGTTTCCGGAGCCGCCGACGATGTTGGAGCGGAAGGCGCCGTCGGTGCCGGCGCTGTCATAGGAGTTCGATCCGATGAACGGATTGTCCCAGTGGAAATGGATGCGCTTGTTGTTGTTGGCCGGATTCCGGCAGGACTGGGTGAAGTAATCCGCTTCTCCCTCGGTCCCGGTGGCGATTCCGGCGGACACCGACTCCCACCGCCCCTGGTCGCCCAGCAGGATGAGCTGGGGCGGCCGGACCTCGAACTCGCCGTGGTCGAGCCGGGTGGTGACGAGGGTCAGGTCACAGCGGGTGAGGTTGTTCAGGAACACCTCGACGCTGCGGGCCGAGTCGGCGCTGGCCGGAGGGATGGACGCGAGTAGACCGCCGCCCAGGACGGCCGCGGCCACGGCGGTCCTGAATCCGGCTCGCATGGGGATTCCGATGTTTCGCATGAGATTTCCTCTCTTGGAGGTCGAAGAATCTCGACGAGTCCAAGGTAGGAACGGCAGCGGAAATGCGTTATCCCGAAACCTGGGGATTGCGGGCCGGCGGTGGGCGAGTTATCGGCCGACGGGACGGTCGGCCATTGACGAATCAGCCTAAAGGATATCAGGGGACATATCATCGAATGCGCATTTCATCCGGCGGCTGCCGCCCAGCCCCGCTGCCGGATACCGTTGGCGTCCCCAGGACGCGGCACATCACCGAGTACTGAGCGCGCTTGCTCCCACTTAGCTGGCGTGGATGCGGGGGCGTTGTTCGGGGTCGGGTTCGGCACGTCGCAGGACCTCGCGGGTGACGGGGGCGACCTCGCCATCGCCGAAGACCAGGAAGCGCAGGAGGTGGCCGAGGGGGTGGCCTTCGGTCCAGTTGAAGTAGGCGTGGGGGATCTGGCCGGTGCGGTCGCGCATGGACATCAGCACGGCGGCGATGGTGTTGGCGACGACCGGTCCCCGGACGGACAGGACGGCGTTGCCATAGCGTTTTTCGCCGGTGACTTCCAGGTCGGTCGTGAAGTCCGAGGAGTCGCTGACGGTGACCTCCAGAAATAGCCGGTCGTCGGCGGCCGAGGTCGCGGTCTCCTCGCGGAAGCCGTTGCGTTTGTCGCGGTATTCGGCGGCGTCGCGCCGCTGGGGCTCATGCGCGATGATCCGCAACGGTCCCGCGGCCACAGCCCGGTCGATCAGCGTGGTCGCGGTGGCGTCGAAAGTGACTCGGGTGCTGCGCAGTTCGAACGACCGGCGCACCCGGGAGGCGAACGAGGTGATCAGGATCCCGAGGATGAACATCGAAGCGATCTTGATGCCGTCAGGCCGCTCGACCACGTTGGTGGCCAGCGTGTAGCCGAACACCGCGGTGATGAGGCCGAATCCGACGGTGGCGATGCGCTGGCCCCTGGCGCGGGCGGCGATCGTCACAGCGAATGCCCCCGTGAGCATGAGAACCAGGACGCCGGTCGCGTAGGCGCCCCCTTGGGCGTCGACGTCGGCCCGGAACATCACCGTGATGATCACCGCGATCGCGACGAACACCAGCACCAGCGGCCGGACCGCCCGTGCCCAGTCGGGGGCCATGCCGTAGCGGGGCAGGTACCGCGGGACCAGGTTGAGCAGGCCGGCCAGAGCCGACGCGCCCGCGAACCACAAGATCGCGATGGTGGAGACGTCGTAGACCGTGCCGAACGCCCCGCCCAGGTACCGGTGGGCCAGGTAGGCAAGGGCGCGGCCGTTGGCCTGCCCGCCGGGTTGGAACTCGTGGGCCGGGATGAGCAGAGTGCTGGCCAGGCTCGACAGCAGCAGGAATCCGCTCATGATCAGCGCGGCGGTCGTCAGCATGTGGCGGGTGTTGCGGATCCGCCCGGCCGGGTGGGCCTCGGTGTCGGAGGCATCGCCGTGCACCTGCGGCATGACCGCCACACCGGTCTCGAACCCCGACATGCCCAGCGCCAGTCTGGGGAACACCAGCAGGGCCACCCCGATCATGCCCAGGGCCGACGTGTGCTGGGTGGTGGCCGCCGTCCACCAGTCCTTCATCACGACCGGAGTGGCCGCCACATGCGAGGCCGCCGTCACCAGCACCACCAGGTTGAGCGACAAGAAGACCGCCACCAGCGCGACGGCGATGCCGATCGCCTCCCGGAACCCCTTGAGGAATACCGCACCCAGCGCGCCCACCATGACCAGGGTGATCCACACTTTGCTGCCGCGGGCCCACTCGGGTGCCAGTGGATTGTGCACCATGTGGGCGGTGGCATCCGCCGCCGACATCGTGATCGTGATGATGAAGTCGGTCGCTGCGAACCCCAACAGCACCAGGACCATCAGTTTGCCCGCCCACCAGGGCAGCAGCCGCTCCAGCATCGCGATCGATCCCTCGCCGCGCGGGCTGTCGGCCGCCACCCGCCGGTAGACCGGCAGCGCCCCGAACAAGGTCAACGCGATCAGCACCAGGGTCGCCAGTGGCGACAGCAGACCCGCCGCCAATGCCGCGATACCCGGCTGGTAGCCCAGAGTGGAGAAATAGTCGACGCCCGTCAGGCACATCACCCGCCACCATGGGCGCCGGTGCTGCTCGCTCGAGACCGTCCCGTGCGGACCCGGATGCCGGGTGCTCTGCTCGGCCAGCCCCTCCAGCAACCAATCCCGCCAGCGGCGCTCTGGCGTCCTGTTCCGTTCGCCCTTCTGAGCAGGTACGTCAGTCCTGGCCTGAGCCATCTCTACCGTTCCCCCAGCACAGAACGGCCCGAGCTACCCGGGCCCCGAAAGTCGATCACCAGCCGTACAGCGGGCGGCCGGCCGTGCACTGCCTTCGTCACCGCAAGGTCAGCAGCGCGCGCAGGGAATCGGCCAGAGCCTCCTGGCCCAGGGGAGGCTCATCGTGCAGCATCGCCTGGATCATCACACCGTCCACGTACACCGTGATGGCCAACGCGGCGGGTCGGGAAATGCGCGCGCTCAGTAGATCGACCATCTCCTCGAACCAGCGGCGGGCGATCGGGCGCAACTCGGGCCGGTGGGTGGCGGCCAGGTACATCTCGACCATCAGCACCGGCTGCTTGACGCACCGCATCTGCCCAGCGATCAGCTCCGCGAGTGAAGCCGCCACATCATCGCTGCAGGCGATGCCCTCGGACAGCGAACGCATCGCTTGGAGGAACTGCTCACCGACGTACGCGATCGTTTCGTCGATCAGGTCCTCCAGCGAGGAGAAGTAGTACGTGGTGGAGCCCAGCGGAACGCCGGCGCGCTCGGCCACCAGCCGATGGGTGAGCTTGCCGACGCCGACCTCTGCGATCAGCTGCCCCGCCGCCTCGATGATGGCGCGGCGCCGCCCCTCCGGGTCACGGGCAGCGACCACAGACCACCTCCGCCTCCAGGGCCCTACGTCCGACCCGCCCGATCGGCCCAACCCACTCGTGTACATCAGTACAAGTACGAATGTACACAATGCCGTCGGATCCCGCTCGCGCCCGCAGACTGGCCTCAGGAGGCGTCGACCAGCGCCCGCAGCTTGGCGGCAGATTCGGCGTCGGCGGGGAGGTGGGCGGTGAGGATCTGCCCGGGGCGGCCGACGCACTCCAGCTTCACGTAGTCGAGCTCGATCAGGCCGACGGCCGGATGGTCGACGCGCTTGCGGGCCGGGTCGTGGCCACGGACGTCGTGCCCGGCCCACAGGTCGCGGAACTCCGGGCTCCTCTTCACCAGGTCGTCGGTGAGCGCGCGCATTCGCGGGTTGCCCGCCTGCTCGGCGGCCGCCGCCCGGAACTTGGCCACCATCGAGCGGGCGTCGGCCTCCCAGTCGACGATGCGCGCGCGGATCTCGGGACTGTTGAACATCAGCCAGATCACGTTGCGCTGCTCCGGCGGCAGCTCGTGGTACTCGGCGACCAATGCCGCCTGCGCGCGGTTGTAGGCGAGGACGTCCCAGGTCTCGTTGGCGATATAGGCGGGCTGTGGGTCGAGGGAGTCGACGAACGCCCGCATCGTCGGATGCACGTCGGCCTTCTCGGCCGCCGGCGTGGCCGGCTGACCGGCCAGGGTGAACAGGTAGTCGTGCTCGGCCGGCGACAGCTGCAGTGTGCGCGCGAGCGCGTCGAGCACCTGCCGGCTGGGCGTGACGTCCCGGGCCTGCTCGAGCCAGGTGTACCAGGTCGTGCTGACGCCGGCGAGCGTGGCGACCTCCTCGCGGCGCAGCCCGGGCGTACGACGCCGCCCGCCTCCGGGCAGGCCGACATCTTCAGGGGTGAGGCGCTCGCGGCGGAACCGGAGGAAGGCGGCGAGCTCATCACGGCTGGACATTGGGCGGTACTCCTTATACCAGGATGAAGCACATCTGGTACCCGTTTACTGTTCCTCCCATCGTGGGAGGCATGACAGCTCTCACGCAAGCCCCCGAACGGACCCGGATCCGGCCATGGCCCGCGCTGATCGCGGCGTACGCGGGCGTCTTCCTCACGATCAGCGACCTGTTCAAGGTGCTGGTGGCCGTCCCGGCCATCGAACGCGCCCTGCACGCGTCACCGGCCGTCGGACAGCTCGTGCTCGCCGGATTCCAGCTCACCTACGCCGTCACGCTCGTGACCGGTGGGCGTCTCGGCGACCGGTACGGCCGGCGGCGGATGTTCTGTGCGGGCGTCGCGCTGTTCACCGTGGCGTCGGCGGCGAGCGGTCTCGCGCCGGACGCCGGCCTTCTCGTCGCCGCCCGGCTCGTCCAGGGGGTCGGCTCCGCGCTCGCCCTGCCCCAGGCATTCTCGCTCGTTCAGGTGCTCTTCCCGCCGGATCGCCGGGACCGGCCGTTCGCGGTCATGGGCGCGGTCCTCGGCATGGCCTCGGTGACCGGGCAGGTGCTCGGCGGGGTCATGCTCCAGGCGTTGCCCTGGCGGGCGGTGTTCCTCGTAAACCTGCCCCTCGGAGCGGTGATCTTCCTGGCCGCCCGGGTCCTGATCCCGGAGTCGCGTGCCGCCACCGCGGGCCGGATCGACCGGCCCGGCATGGCCCTGCTCAGCGGCGCGCTGGTCCTCCTCGTCCTGCCCCTGATCGAGGGCCGTCAGCTGGGCTGGCCGGTGTGGACGTGGCTCTGCCTGGCCGCCGCGCCCCTCGCGCTGGCCGCCTTCGCCGCCGCGGAACGCCGGGTCGCCGACCCGCTCGTCGACCTGCGGCTGTTCCGGGACCGCCCGTTCACCCTCGGCGTCGTGATCGTCCTGACCTGGTACGTGATGGTGAACGGCTTCAACTTCGTGATCGCCATGGAGCTGCAGGAGGGTCTGCGGCTGACCCCGCTGCGGGCCGGGCTGGCGTTCACGCCGTTCGCGCTGGCCTTCCTGGCGGGGTCGCTGGCCGCCGGCCGGCTGGCCCCGCTCCTCGGACGCCGGCTGCTCATCGTGGGTGCGGTGATCGCGGCGGCCGGGCTCACCGTGCTGCTCCTTGAGTCGTACACCACGGTCTCGATCATGGCGGCGACGGTCGTCCTCGGCGCGGGCATGGGGCTGGTGCAGACGCCGCTGCTCAACGTGGCCCTGAAGGGTGTACGGGAGGAGCACGTCGGCACCGCCTCGGGCGTGCTGGCCACGGCCCAGCAGGTCGGCGGCTCGGTGGGCGTCGCCCTGGTCGGCGTGGTGGTGTTCCGTGCGGTCCCTCGCGGCTGGGATCACGCGTTCGCGGCCGGATGCGCGTTCGCCCTGGTCCTCGTCCTCGCCGGTCTCACCCTCATCCTGGCCCTACCGCGTACGCCCCGTCCCATGGAGCAGCCGACCTCGTAGCAGGCCGTAGCCTCAGTGCCCAGTCGCGCGGCGGTCGGTCAGCCTCCGCCCTCGCGAAGGTGAGCGCGTGAGACCAGGCTCAGCCGGAGGTCTCGGCCTTCCGCACCATCGCCAAGTGCTTGCGCAGCTCGGGGAGGGCCTTCTTGGCCAGGGCGATCACCCGGGGGGACGATCCCTGCGAGACCTGGGTCCGGGTGTCGGCGATGACCTTCTGGTGCCCGCTCGCCATGGTGCTGAGGAAGTCCTGGTCGAAGGCCTTTCCCGATTCCTTCTGCAACCGGTCGGCGGCGGCCGCGTCTTCCGGCGTGGGCGTCTTGGGCAGGGACACCCCCAGACGCTCGGCCAGGCGGGTCACCTTGCCGTCGAAGGCGGTGTGGTCGGTCACCAGCATCCGGCCGGCCGAGCGCACCGCCGGGGTCGTGCCCTTCTTCTGAGCCAGCCCGCCGGCGTCGATCTCCGCGAGGTTGGCCTGGTGAGCCTCTCGCAGCCAGGCGCGGTCCTGGGCGGACACCGGAGCCCGGGACGTCGGCGCGGCCGTCACCGACGTCGGCCGCGCGGCGCCGGCGCCGAATGCCGGGGCCGCCGTGACGGTGACGGCCGTCGTGACGATCGCAGCCGCCGCCGGAAGCGCGCGCAGGTACGGATGACGCTGCATGTCTCCCCCTGTCGGTAATTACCGCACTACTATCTGTAATGTTCCTCGCCGTACCCGCGGATGAGCGGCGTCATGCAGTACGGGGCTCCACCGGGTTAGTCTGGGTTCCGGGTCGGACCGGAGGAGAGAAGCGTGAGTGGGGTCGTAACGCTTGCACTACTGGCGATCCTCGTGGCGTTCATCGTCAGTCGCGTCGCGAAACGCATCGGGCTCGGCATGTCCCGTGATCGCGTCATCGGGCTCATGGTCGTCTTCGTGATCGTGGCGCTCATGATGTGGGGACAGCACCACGCCGGAAAGTGAGCGCCGTCACCGAACTCACGGTGCCGACGCTGCGTCTTATCGCTTACGAAGCACCGTCCTGCCCCGGAGGGCCCCATGCCACAAGCCAGCGCGCCCGCGACCGAAGCCGCCTGTCACGTGCGCAGACTTGTGGACTTCGCCGAGCCCCGGCCGGACGACACCTGTCTCGACGTCACTTGCGGCACCTCCGACGTCACACCGCTCCTCGGCCCGCGGGTTCAGCACCTGACCAGCGCGGACGCCACGGCCTTGCCCGAGGGGCCGTTCACGCTGATCACCGCCCGCCTGACGCCGACGCCCGACACGGACCCGGTGGCCCTGGTCCGGCGGCTCCTCGGCGTCTGCTCCGGACGGCTCATCATCACCGACCTCGTACGGACCCGCGGCGGCGACAGCGGCCGCATCGAACGCCTCCGTGACCCGGCCCGTACGACGACGCGCACGTTCGGCGAGCTGATGGACCTGGTCCACGAGGCCGGAGGTGAGACGCGCCGGCTCGAGGTGTTCACCATCGAGCGTCCGGTCGAACCGTGGCTCGCCAACGTCGGGAACGGCGACCGGATCCGGAATGAGCTGACCGCCGAGCTCGACGGCGGCCCGAAGACCGGAGCGCGCCCCCGCCTGATCGGCCGGGAGCTGTGGTTCACCCAGTCGTGGGCCTACGTCGCCGCCGACCCCGCCGACGCGGCACGCGCGTAGGCAACGCCGACGCGGCACGCGCATAGGCAACGCCGACGCCGAGCCCACCAGCGGACCGGACCCAGGCGACGTCGCCGTCGAGCCCACCAGCGGACGGAACGCAAGCAAGGCCGCCGTCGAGACGACCGGCGGTCCAAACGTGGGCGACATCGCCGCCGAACCGTAAGCGGTCGCAACGGCACGCCTGCCGACGGATCGCGTGGTCAAGCCGGTCAGCGGGAACCGGGTGGAAGCAGCACCGCCGCTCCGTTTACCCGGTCGGCGGCCAGGTCCGCCAGCGCGTGGTCCGCCTCGGTCAGGGGGTAGGGCGTGACCGTGACCTTGAGCCGCAGCCGGTCGGCGAGCCGAAGGAACTCCTCGCCATCCGCGCGCGTGTTGGCGGTCACACTCCGAAGCCGGCGCTCCTGGAAGAGGTCGGCCTGGTAGTTCAGGGCCGGGATGTCGGTGAGGTGGATGCCGGCGATGGCGAGCGTGCCGCCACGGTCGAGGCGCTCGAGGGCGGCCGGGACGAGCTCGCCGGCGGGTGCGAAGATGATCGCCGAGTCGAGCGACACCGGGCTCGGATCGAACGAGTCCTGTGCGGATGCCGCCCCGAGCTCGAGCGCCAGGGTGCGGGCCGCCGCCGCCCGGGTGAACACGTGGACCTCGGCACCCTCGGCGATGGCGACCTGCGCTGCGAGGTGCGCCGACCCGCCGAAGCCCCAGATGCCGAGCCGTCCGGCGGGCGGCAGCGCGGCGCTGCGCAGCGCGCGGTAGCCGATGATCCCGGCGCACAGCAGGGGTGCGAGCTCAACGTCGGCCCGGTCGCCGGGCAGCGGATAGATGTACGCCTCCGGGGCGACCGCGAACTCGGCGTATCCGCCGTGCGCGTCCCAGCCGGTGTAGACCGAGCGGGGGCAGAGGTTCTCGTCGCCGCGCCGGCAGTACTTGCACATCCCGCAGGTGCCGCGCAGCCACGCCACCCCGACCCGGTCCCCCGCCGCGAACCGTTCGCCGGGGGTCACCACCTCGCCGACGATCTCGTGGCCGGGCGTCACGCCGGGCAGGTGCGGCGGCAGGTCTCCCTCGGCGACGTGGAGATCGGTGCGGCACACCCCGCAGGCGCGCACGCGCACGAGCACCTCACCGGGCCCCGGCTCGGGAACCGGCCGGTCCACCGCCCGCAGGGGCTCGGTCTTGATCGGCCCGGGTTGCCGGACCTCCCACGCCAGCACCCCTCCACCCTAGACTCCATGGTCCATGACAGATGATCGTGGATCCTCACCCGTCCGCCAGCTCCGCCTGGTCGTCGAGGCCGAGGACTACGAGGCCGCGCTCGCCTTCTACCGCGACGCGCTGGGCCTCCCCGAGCAGGCGGCCTTCTCCAGCGACGAGGACGCCCGCGTCGTGATCCTGGATGTCGGCCGGGCCACCCTGGAGATCGCGAACCCGGCGCACAAGCGGTACATCGACGAGGTCGAGGTCGGACGTCAGGTCGCGCCCAAGATCCGGGTCGCGTTCGAGGTCGACGACGCTCAGGCCACGACCGACCGGCTGGTGTCCGCCGGCGCCGAACAGGTGGCCCCGCCCACGCTGACCCCCTGGCAGTCGCTGAACGCGCGCCTCGACGCCCCGGCCGGCCTGCACATCACAGTGTTCCAGGAGACGCTCACCGAGGACGAACGCCGGTCGCTTAACGGCTTCGAAACGGAGACGGGGCCGTCGGCCGACAGCTGATCGGGGACCGCCCGTCGCTTTGCCGCCGCCGTTGACAGCTTGCCGCCGGTGTCGACGCGCCACTGCCCGGCTTGTCCACTTTGCACGTCAATAGCGGCGGCAAAGAACTTCCGCGGCTCTGGCCCGCCTCACGGCTCAGGCCTGCCTCAGGACTACAGGGGGATTTCGAACCACACGGCTTTGCCGTCGTTTGTTGGGCGGGATCCCCAGCGGGCGGCTAGCTGGTCGACGAGGTAGAGGCCACGGCCGCCTTCGTCGGTCTCCCCGGCGCTCCTGATGCGGGGCAGGCGCATGTCCTTGTCCAGCACCTCGACCCAGACGGCCTTCCCGCCCCGCCGCAGCCGGAGTGTGAACTCCTTGGTGACGGGCTCGCGGCGGCTCAGGTCGGGCAGCTCCCACGGGTCGTCGAAACCGCCCGGGCCGTCGAGGCTCAGCGCGCCCTCCAGCACCAACTCGCGGCGCGGGGTCGGGGTGTTGGCCGCGTGCAGCACGACGTTGGTGACCACCTCGGAGACCAGCAGGCAGGCCATGTCGGACTGCTCGTCCAGCATGCCCCAGTCGGCGAACGTCTCGGCGGCCAGCCGGCGCGCCTCCGACACCATGATCGGCTCGGCGGGGAAGGTGCGTTCCTCGACCTGCAGCCGGGCCGGTGCGGTGCGGACCACGACGATGGCCACATCGTCGTCGATGTCGCCGGGGACGGCCTCGAACGCCGCGTTGGCGATCGACTCGACGTCGCCGCGGGCCGCCTTGCGGACCGCTTGGTACAGCAGCTCGCGCGCCTGCTCCCGGCTGTGGTGGTCGCCGTCCTCCTTGGGACGGCGCTCGATCAGCCCGTCGGTGTAGAGGACCAGCGTGCTGCCGGGCGGCAGCTCGCGGGTCTCCTCTTCGTACCGGATGTCGCCGCCCACGCCCGGCTGGCGGACGCCGAGCATGGCGCCCCTGCCGCTGGCCTCCAGCTCGCCGACCTCGCCGTCGAGGACCAGCAGCGGCGGCTGGTGCCCCGCGTTGGCGAAGGAGAGGTGGCGGGACCAGGCGTCGTACACGAAGTACGTGACGGAGACGAGCGGCGTCTCCTGGCCGCCGGGGGTGGCACCGTTGGCGTACCTGACCGGGGTGCCCATCGTGCGCACCCACTCGTCCAGCTTGAGAAGGATGTCGGCCGGCGGCTTGTCGTCCTGCGCGAACGCGCGCAGGGCCGCCCGCAGTTGCCCCATGACGGCGGCGGCACGGGCTCCCCGGCCCTCGACGTCGCCGATCACCAGTCCGACCCGGCCCGCCGACAGCGGGATCACGTCGTACCAGTCGCCGCCGACCTGCGTCTGAATGCCCTGGCCGTGCGACTCCAGCGGCCGGGCCGGTTCGTACCGCCAGGCGATCTCCAGCCCGTCGAGGGGCGGCGGCCGGTCGCCGGGCAGGAGTTGCTTCTGGAACGCCAGGGCGGTCTCGCGCTCCTCCTCGAACAGCATGGCGTTGTCGATCGCCAGCGCCACCCGGCTCGCGATGGCGCCGATGAGGTCGCGGTCGAATCCGTCGAAGTGCGGGTCGGGCCGTACGGTGAGGCCGGAGAGGGCCAGGCTCATCACGCCGAGCAGCTCTCCGCGCGCCAGCAAGGGCGCCGCGATGATCGAGGTCACGCCGACCTCCTCGCCGAGCCGCCTGCTCGCCGGAGTCGGCGCCTTCATCCGATCGGCGACGACGTCGTCGACCAGGACCGCGTCGCGGCGCGTCATCGCCTTCGCGCAGAAGTGACCGGGCGGGTACTCGACCGTGTCGCCGATCTCCCGCCAGGTGCCCGGCGGCGGGGTCCAGGCACCGGCGTGCCGGCCCACCCGCCGGACGAGCTGGTCGCCGCTGAACAGGTCGATGAAGCAGTGATCGGCGAACTGGGGGACGAGCGTGTCGGCGACCCGGCGCAGGGTCTGCTGCAACTCCAGCGAGCCGGCCAGCCGCTCGCCGATCCGCTCGAGCAGGCCATAGCGGTCCTGGTCGCGCTGGTTGCTTCGCAGCGCCTCCCGGCCGAAGATGACCAGGCCCTCGACGCTGCCGGAAGGGTGACGCAGGGGCACGGCGTACGCCCGGGTGTAGACGGTGCTGCCGTCGGCCCGGATGTTGCAGAAGGTCCCCTCCCACACCGCGCCGCGCAGGACGCGCCGGGCCAGGTCCTTGGCCTGCTCGTGGTCCTCCTCGGCGACGCCGAGGGACAGCCACGACCGGCCGATGTACTCCGGGCCACCGAATCCGAGGAGGGTCTCGGTGAAGGGGTTGGTATAGATGACGTTGCCGTACCGGTCGCAGACGATGACCGCCATCTCCATGGCGTCCAGCACGGTCTTCGGCGGCAGGAACGCGTCGACGTGCGAATCACGTCGGCGCGTCATGGGCCTGTCACCTTGCGATCACTCACTCGGCCCCCCGGACAATCGTCCCCCCGTACTTATTGAACGACGAACGCCGCACCGGGATACGCCGAACGGACGGCACCTCAGCGCTTCGACACGAAGACGTGAGACGCCACACCACGCGGAATCTCGGCGGACGGACTGTCGGCTTCGTCGTCACGCGTCACTCGGATACCGTCGTCGCCGGCCGCAAGCGTCACCTCTCGTCCCGGTTGAATCCCGATCTGCTTGAGTTGGATCATCAGCGCGCGATCGCCCTGAACCTGCTCGCTGATCCGCTGCACGACCACGGGGACCCCGCTCTCGGTCGCGACATCGGTCATGAGCGCCAGCGGCTCCGCCTCCGGTGCCTCGGCGGCGGCGCCGAGCTCGACCAGTCCGGGGATCGGGTTGCCGTGCGGGCACGCCGACGGGCCGCCGAGCAGCGCGACGATCCGCCGCTCGACCTCCTCGGACATCACGTGCTCCCAGCGGCAGGCCTCGACGTGGACGTCCTCCCACGGCAGGCCGATGACGTTGACGAGCAGGCATTCGGCGAGCCGGTGCTTGCGCATGACCCGCACGGCCAGGGACCGGCCGTTGTCGGTGAGCTCCAGGTGACGGTCGCCCTCGACGCGGACCAGGCCGTCGCGCTCCATTCGCGCGACCGTCTGGCTGACCGTGGGACCGCTCTGCGACAACCGCTCGGCAATGCGCGCACGAAGGGGGACGATGCCCTCTTCTTCGAGCTCGAAGATCGTACGGAGATACATCTCCGTGGTGTCGATCAAGCCGTGTGCGGTCAAGGCTTCCTCCAGTCTCGCCCCATGCTACGGCGGATCAGTGACGGTTGGGGAACCGAAAAGGGCAGGGGGCGATCCTTGTGTCCTCATTCTTTGAACGTCTCGTACGGACCTGCTCTTCCCGGCCGGTCCAGGCGGCCCGCCCTGGGTAGATTGAGCGCGCGATGACACGTTTCGAAGGTGCCGAACACTACGTCCCTGCCGGGGCGGATCTCGACGGGCTGCGCCATGCCGTGCAGGACTGCCACGGTTGCGACCTGTACGAGCACGCCACCCAGGCCGTACTCGGATCGGGCGGCCCGGCCGCGCGCGTGGTGCTGGTCGGCGAACAGCCCGGAGACCAGGAGGACCGCCAGGGCGCGCCGTTCGTGGGCCCGGCGGGCCGGCTACTGGACAAGGCCCTCGCCGAGGCGGGGATCGAGCGGGGCGACGCCTACGTCACCAACTCCGTCAAGCACTTCCGGTTCAGCCAGTCGGGGCCGGGCAAGCGCCGCATCCACCAGACGCCGGACGTGGCGCACATCTCGGCGTGCAAGCCCTGGCTCACCGCCGAGCTGCGGATCATCGACCCCGAGGTGATCGTGGTGCTCGGCGCGACGGCGGGAAAGGCGCTCCTCGGCCCGTCCTTCCGCGTGACGAAGCAGCGCGGCCAGCTGATCACGCGCCCGCCGCTGGACGACGAGTCGGCCACGCAGAACGGCTTCTACGTCGCGACCATCCATCCGTCGGCCGTGCTGCGCGCCGACGACCGCGACGCGGCGTACGCCGGCCTGGTCTCGGACCTGAAGGTCGCCGCCGAGGTCCTGCACTAAGGCTTGTCCCGTAATTCATCCCGTGGGATGACACGAGGTGCAGCTGCGGCCAAGGCCTGGTTTTCCGGCGTGGTCAGGCCCCCGATGGTGCTGGGGGTGTGGCTCATCCGGGGTCGCCGGGTCCTGCCGTTCGGCGTTCGGCGAGCAGAGGCCCCAGATGGCTTCGTGGGGCTGCCACGCGACCCGGACCGCCCGGAAAGGGCGGGCGTCGGGCACGGTGTGGTTGACTCGACCAGGGCTCCTTCCAGCCCTTTCCCGTAAACGATCTGGGCGTGCCGGGACATCGTGACATCTCGGCGCGCGGTGGCGGGGTCGCCGGGGTCTGTGCAGGTGACGAACGCGCCGAGTGCGGCCGAGACCAGGTCCCGGTCACCGATCAGCCCGCAGGCCGGGCAGTGGTGCTCACGGTCCCGCAGCGACTTGGCGACCCGATGTCCGCACAGGCAGTCCTGGGACAGCGCGGTGGTGAACGTCGAGGCCCGCACCAGCCGGCCCCCGGCCACAGTGCATTCGGCTGACAGGGCGGCAATGAGCATGCCGGGGGTGGTCTGGGACAGGCGCCGGCCCCACAGCCGGTACCAGGTGCGGATGTCGCAGTCCTCCACCGTCAGGTTCGGCCCGTGGGTGGTGATGATGGTGCGGGCCAGGAGGCGGGCCTGGTGCCGCTTGCGTTCGGCGGCCGACGCGAACGCTTCGGCATGCCGGGCCCGGGTCGCACGGTAACCGTTGGACAACTCGTCGCGGCGGTAGGCCTGCTTGGGTTTCCCGTCGGAGCGGGCGTCGCGGGCACCAGCCGGTACCTGCACCTGCCGCTCCTTCAGCCCCCGGGCGGCGCGGCGTTCGGCGCGGCGAGCCTGCCGTGCCGACGCCGCGTACTGGCGGGCGTTGGTCGCCCGTCGTGACCGGTCCAGCGCCCGCTGCCGTCGACGCCGCTTACGCGCCTCGGCCTCCAGGCGGGCTTGTTCATCGTCGTCGAGGGTGAGCCGGGTCGATTCCGGGCGACCATCGGCGAGGTCCATACCGGTGGGGAAGGACACGATCGACAGGTTGGAGACGTTGCCGTCCACCCCGCCCCGCCGGTCCAGCTCGGTGGCCTGGGCACGCATAGCCCGCACCCGAGGCGAGGAGTAGCCGGAGCCGAGGATCATCAGATGGGCTTCCAGCACCCATCCGCCCGGCGCGGACGCGTCCCGGCGCCGGACCAGGTCGATCTTGTGCCACACGCTGGGGTCGGCCAGGAAGTGTGCCAGCCGGGCCCGCTGGCCCGGCCCTTGGCTGAGCCGCACCGGCAGCACCAGGTCACCCTCGGTCGATTCGGGGCCCCCGGCGAACACGACCGCGAGCGCACCGGTGTGGTCCCACCAGGTCGCCTTGCGCATCCCTGGTTTCCCGGACGCGGTCGTCTTGCCGGTCGGGACCGTCTTCCCCTCGGGCAGTACCGGTGTGGGCATCCGCCCCGGCTGCATCAGACGGCCACCTTCGGTGTAGGTGTCCAGGTGCCCGGGCAGGGTGCCGACCAGCCGGAACGTCTCCCACTTGTTCGCGGTGGTGTGTGAGCGGGCCCGGCCGGGCATACGGGTGAAGTCCCACCACCGGCCGACCTTGGGACGACCGAACGTGCGGCCCGTGGCGTCGGGGAACAGGTGCCGGTCCACACCGTTCCACACCTCGTCGGCGATGTGCATGACCAAAGCCTTGGAGAGGTGGTGCTTGAGGTGGCGTGAGCGTTCCAGATGCCGATAGGCGCACCGCTCCAGCGCTTCACGGGTCAATCCAACGCGTTGCCGCACGGCCCGGGCACCGTCCCGGTCCCGCTCGTGCCTGGCTGCCCAGTACGCGTCGACCTTGGCGCGGACATCGCGCTGCAGTGCCCGCTTGACCTGCCACCCTGCGCCGAACAGCTTGTCCACCCGAGCCAGATCGTGCGGGTCGGTCACCGCCAGCGGCAGCACGATCACCGCCAGTTGTTCCGGCCGCTTCCACGCTGGCGATCTGTTCTTCCCGCGGAACCGGCGAGGCTTGCCCGCCCCCTGGTCCCCGGTCTGGCCCGTCACGATCTGCACGCCCTTCTCGCGGGTGACCTGGCCGATGGTGACGGCCCACAACATCACGACCGACGCTACGCCCCGCTACCGACAGAAATCACTCCGCACCCGATAGCACCCCTGTCATCCCCATCACCTCGACCACGGTTAGAGCCGGGGTTCCAACCAGGGCCAAACCCCGCACTGGAGCCGGGCCCTGCGACAGGGCAGGGCCCTACGCCAGCGCCGAGACCTGCACCAAGGCCGGGCCCCGCCCTGTACCGGCCTCGGGTACCGCCCCCCCTGGGCGGTCAGCCCGCGACGGACGCGCCGAAGGCGGCCTTGGCGGCGGACACGCCGGCGGACTTGCCGCCGAAGACGATCATGCCCGTGATGCCCTGGCCCGGGTAGATCGAGACGCCGCCGTCGCCGCTGTTCTCGCCCGGGGTGCCGACGGCGAGGTCGAGCCTCGTGTCGCCGTCGAGGTCGGCGAGGGAGAGGGCGCCGCCGTACCGGTCGCCGGTCTCCGCGACGCCCGGCACACCCTCGGTGTTCTGGCTGAACGCCGAGGAGCCGGAACCCAGCTTCCAGTGTGCGTTCCCTCGTAGGACGGTGACGGCCCCGGCGTTCCGGTGCTTGCCGATGGCCTCACCCGGAGCGCCGACCACCACCTCGGAGCGCCCGTCGCCGTCGACGTCGTGCGCGGCGATCGCGGCGCCGAACTCGTCGCCCTTCTCCCCGTTGCCGGGCACTCCGCTGGAGTCCTGCGAGAACACCCGCGGGTGCCCGAGATCGCCGCCGGGGTAGATCTTCACGAGTCCCCCGTGGGATCCCGCGGGGGCGCCCGCGACGACGTCCCCCCGGCGATCTCCGTTGACGTCGGCGATCGCCAGGCCGCCGGTGGACCCGACGCTCGCCGTGCCGGATGCCGCCCGCAGCCCGGTCTTCGATCCGTGGAGGAGACTCAGGCGGCCGTCGGCGTTCCACGCCGCGTCGGCGTACCCGTCACCGTTCACGTCACCGGCGGCCAGGGCGACGTGCGCCGCGGCCCTGCCCTTGATCGTTGCCACGACCTTCGCGTCGCCGGTGGCGAACCCGATCACCAGGAGGGCGGACTTCGTCGCCGCGAGGAGGTCGGGGTGCCCGTCGTGATCGATGTCGCCGACCGCGAGGGCCCGCCCCGCCCCGTCGCCGAGGGTCAGGACCGCGTGCCGGGTCAGCCCCGACCGGCTCCCGGTGAAGATCTCGATCGTGCCGTGTCCGGGGTCGCCCACCGCCAGGTCGGCGTGCCCGTCACCGTCGAAGTCCGCGGTCGCGACCGCCGTGCCGAACGCGCCTCCCGTCCGGAGCGGGGCGAGGATTTGATGGCGCTTGACGTTCGCGCCGCCGCGCGAGCCGTACACGACGGCCACCCTGCCGCCGCCGGACGCGCCCGGCGCCCCGATCGCCAGATCGCCGTACCCGTCACCGTCGACGTCGGCGACCCCGGGCGTGCGGGCGGCGGCCTCGGCCGTACGGGCTGCGGCCCACGGCGCACGAGCAGCGGTCTCCGACGTACGGGTCACGGTCCCCGGCGTACGGCCGACGGCCGACAGTGTGCGGGAAGCGGCGTGGGCGGGGACCACACTCAGGGTCGCGGGCAGGCCGATCAGGGCGAGCGTCATCGCCGCTCGCAGGCGTCGCTGCATGAAATCTCCGGGCGGGTACGGATGATCATGTGGGCGCTGCGAACGGTAGTGCGCCGGTCGCTCCGGGGCAATGCCCTGCCCCGGCGAGTTCCCGGGAGCCCGCCGCATCGCCGTTCCGGCGATCTCCTACCGCACCGCCGCCCGCACCGGCGCCCCCGCAAGCTCCCACCGCACCGCCGCTCCCGCGAGCCTGCCAAAGCACCGCCATCCTCCCAAAGCACCGCCATCCTCGCGGGCTCCGCCGCTCGGCCGTTCCCGCGAGCTCCCATCGCACCGCCGCTCCCGCGAGCCTCACAAAGCACTGCCATCCTCGCGGGCTCGGCCGCTCGGCCGTTCCCGCGCCTCCGCCGCTCCGCGGTTTCCCACGCCTCCGCCGCTCCGCGGTTTCCCGCGAGTCCCCGCGAGACCTCCGCCGCCCGTGTTCCCGAGACCCCCGCCGTCCCGCTGCTCCCACGAGACCGGCGCCGTTCCGCCCGAGGCCCGGGCTACCGGTCCGCGGTGTAGCGGCGGAAGGACGGTACGGCCAGCCCGACGAGGACGACGAGGACCGCGCAGGCGAGTCCGCCGCCGACCCAGGAGGCGGTCGCGCCGACCCCCGCAGCGAGCGCCCCGGCGCGGAGATCTCCCAGCCGGGGACCGCCCGCGACGACGACCGTGAACACCCCCTGCAGGCGTCCCCGCATCTCGTCGGGGGCGTACGTCTGCAGGATCGTCTGCCGGAACACCCCCGACACGAGATCCGCCGCGCCGCCGAGGGCGAGGAACAGGACGGCGAGCCACAGTGAGTGCGCGAGTCCCGACGCCGCCACGGCCAGGCCCCACGCCACGATGACGGCGATCAGCGCGACGCCCTGGCGGCGGATCCGGCCGATCCAGCCGGACAGCAGGCCGCCGATGACGCCGCCGACGCCGATCGCCGCGATGAGCCAGCCCACGGCCCCCTCCCCGCCGAAGCGGGTCTCGGCGACCTCCGGGAACAGTGCCCTGGGCAGGGCGACGGCCATCGCGATGATGTCGACGACGAACGACATCATCAGGACGGGCCTAGTGGCGAGGAAACGCAGGCCCTCGATGACCGAGCGCAGTCCGGGCCGCCCCGTCTCGTCGCCCATCGGCGGCATCGACGGCAGGCGAACGGTGGCGTACAGCCCGACCGTGAACAGCGCGGCGTCGATCCCGTACGCCATCGCGTAGCCGCCGTGCCCGATCACGACGCCGGCCAGCATGGGGCCGGCGAAGGTGGCCACCTGCGAGGCGGTGAAGTTCAGGGTGTTGGCCGCCGGGACCAGTTCGACCGGCAGCAGGCGCGGAATGACCGCGCCGCGGGTCGGCGAGGAGATGGCGACCCCGACCGCCTGCACCACGACCAGCCCGATGATCAGTGGAACGCTCCCAACGTGGAGCAGCGCCTGCATCAGCAGGCCGAAGGTGGACGCCCACGTGATCAGGGACGCGATGATGAGCAGCCGCCGGCGGTCCACGGCGTCGGCGATCGCGCCGCCCCACAGGCCGAAGACGATCAGCGGGATCAGGTTGGCCGGGCCGAGCAGCCCGACCCAGAACGAGGACTTCGTCAGGTCGTACACCTGGACGGAGATCGCCACCGAGGTGAGCGCGAAGCCGGCGAACGCGACACCCTGTCCGATCCACAGCCGCCGGAACGCCGGGTGCCGCAGCGGGCGCGTGTCGATGGCGGCCCGCCGAGCGAGCCCGCCGAGGCGAGTCGACCGGGCGGCGCGTCGGGCCGTGGACGGGTGATCGTCGACGGTGGAACGCAGGTCACGCGAGGAGGAATCGGGGTCGGGGCTCACGGACTAAGTCTCTCGATGACCCATTCGCCCTCTTCGCCCGGGGCCGCACGCCGGTAGCGGAGCCGGTCGTGCAGCCGGTCGGGGCGCCCCTGCCAGAACTCCACGCTCCTCGGCATCACCCGGTAGCCGCCCCAGAAGTCCGGGAGCGGCACCTCATCCGGCCAGAGCTCCTCCAGCTCGGCGTAGCGGCGCTCCAGTTCGGCGCGGTCGGTGATGATCGCGGACTGGTTCTCGCTCGTCCAGG
Organism: Actinoallomurus sp. NPDC050550; assembly: GCF_040655075.1. Lineage (NCBI taxonomy): Bacteria > Bacillati > Actinomycetota > Actinomycetes > Streptosporangiales > Thermomonosporaceae > Actinoallomurus > Actinoallomurus sp. NPDC050550. The sequence continues at coordinate 133,402 of NZ_JBFAJC010000021.1, forward strand.
CGCCCAGCTGCGAGCCGTACGGCCGGGTCGCGAAGTACGCCGCCGACTCCTCGCGTGGCAGGCGCTCGGCGGTCCCCTCGACGATCACCTGGCGGCGCAGCGGGTGCCACGGGAAGAGCAGCGCCACCCGGGGATCGGCGGCGATCGCCTGCGCCTTGCGGGAGCGGTGGTTGGTGAAGAAGCGGAACCCGTCCGGGCCGTACCCCTTGAGCAGCACGGTCCGTACACTGGGCCGGCCGTCGGCGTCCACGGTGCTGAGGACCACGGCGTTGGGCTCGGTCAGCCCCGCCCCGACCGCGTCGGTGAACCAGGTGCCGAACTGGGTCAGCGGGTCGGGTGCGAGGTCTCGGGCGTGCAGGCCCCCGCCCATGTAGGACTCTCGGAAGGCTGCGACATCATGGTGCTCCACGACAGGACATCCTCTCGCGTGAGGCCGTGGAGGACGCGACAAGGTTCCCGCGAGAGTTGCCCAAACGGAAAAAATTGCGCATCTCACACCCCCCTGGGTACGGACCAGCCCCGATGAAGCGGTTCAATTACCAATTGGCGTCTGTACATCAAGGGGACGAAAGGCAGGACAGAACATGTCCGACTTCAAACCCGGCCTCGAGGGCGTAGTCGCCTTCGAGACTGAGATCGCGGAACCGGACAAGGAGGGCGGGGCTCTCCGGTACCGGGGAGTCGACATCGAAGACCTCGTTGGCCGCGTCTCCTTCGGTGACGCGTGGGGCCTGCTGGTCGACAACAGCTTCACCCCCGGGCTGGCTCCGGCCGAGCCGCACGTGCTGCCGGTGCACTCGGGCGACGTCCGCGTCGACGTCCAGAGCGCGCTGCCGATCATCGCTCCGGCGTACGGCATGCGCCCGCTGCTGGACATCAGCGACGAGCAGGCGCGCGAGGACCTGGCCCGTACGTCGGTGACCGCGCTGTCGTTCGTGGCGCAGAGCGCTCGCGGCCTCGGCCTGCCGATGGTCCCCCAGAGCCGTGTCAGCGAAGGCACGACGATCACCGAGCGGTTCATGATCCGCTGGCGTGGTGAGCCGGACCCGCAGCACGTCAAGGCCATCGACGCGTACTGGGTATCGGCCGCCGAGCACGGTATGAACGCCTCGACCTTCACCGCCCGCGTCATCGCCTCGACCGGCGCGGACGTGGCGGCGTCGATCTCCGGTGCGATCGGTGCGATGTCCGGCCCGCTGCACGGCGGTGCCCCGGCTCGTGTGCTGCCGATGATCGAGAAGGTCGAGCAGCTCGGTGACGCCCGCAAGGTCGTGACCGACATCCTCGACAACCACGAGCGGCTCATGGGCTTCGGCCACCGCGTCTACCGCGCCGAGGACCCGCGCGCCCGCGTGCTCCGCCGTACGGCGAAGGAGCTGAACGCCTCTCGGTTCGAGGCGGCCAAGGCTCTGGAGGACGCCGCGCTGGCCGAGCTGCGCGAGCGCCGTCCCGACCGTCCGATCGAGACGAACGTGGAGTTCTGGGCCGCGGTGATCCTCGACTTCGCCGAGGTGCCGCCGCACATGATGCCGGCCATGTTCACCTGCGCCCGTACGGCGGGCTGGGCCGCGCACATCCTGGAGCAGAAGCGCACCGGCCGCCTGGTCCGCCCGAGCGCCCACTACGTCGGCCCGGCGTCCCGCCCGGTCACCGACGTCGCGGGCGCGTCCGAGGTGCTGGACAAGCGCTGACGGCGTTCCCTCCTGTAGGGCCCGTGATGCTCCGGCGTCACGGGCCGTTCGCCTTTCGGCCGGAGGGAGGATGGGGCCATGTACACCGGCCCCCGCGACGAGGAACCCGACGAGCGTGACGTCGAGCTGCTGCGGCAGGAACGCGAGCGGCGCGAGCGCGTCCGGCACCGCGACGCGCTCTCCTGGAAGATCGTCGGCTGGGTGATGGCCGGGGCCCTCGCGCTGCTGTCGTACGACTCCGGGGGCGCGGCGCTGGACGCTCACCGCGCGGGCCGCCCGTGGCTCTACCCGGCGACCGTGTCCGTGGGCTGTGCGCTCGTGCTGCTCGGCCTGGTGGTGGCCTGGGCGCTTCGCCGCCGCTCCTGACCCGCGCGCGTACGGCCCGGCGTCTCAAGCTGTGGAAAGGCCGCTGCGCGGCGCTGCGCCTCAACTATTCTTGCTGCACGTGACCGACATCGTGCTCCCCGACAGCCTCAAGCCCGCCGACGGCCGCTTCGGCTCCGGGCCGTCGAAGGTCCGTCCCGAGCAGGTGGCCGCCCTGGCGGCGTCCGGCGCCACCTACCTCGGCACCTCGCACCGGCAGCGGCCGGTCAAGTCGCTCGTCGCGCGCGTCCGCGAAGGGCTGGCGCAGCTGTTCTCGCCGCCCGAGGGATACGAGGTCGTGCTGAGCAACGGCGGCACGACGGCGTTCTGGGACGCCGCCGCGTTCGGGCTCGTACGGGAGCGGTCCCAGCACCTGACGTTCGGGGAGTTCTCCTCGAAGTTCGCGAAGGTCACGAAGAAGGCCCCGTGGCTCGCCGACCCGTCGGTGATCGAGAGCGAGCCGGGTTCCCACCCCTCACCGGTGGCCGACGACTCCGTCGACGTCTACGCCTTCACCCACAACGAGACCTCCACCGGCGTCGCCATGCCGATCGAGCGCCCGTCGGACTCCGGGCTCGTGCTGGTAGACGCGACCAGCGGCGCCGCCGGTCTGCCCGTCGACGTCGCCGAGACCGACGTCTACTACTTCGCGCCGCAGAAGGGGTTCGCCTCCGACGGCGGGCTGTGGCTGGCGCTGATGTCCCCGGCCGCGCTGGGCCGGATCGAGGAGATCGCCGCCTCCGGCCGCTACATCCCCGACTTCTACGACCTGACCGTCGCGGTGACCAACTCCCGCAAGGACCAGACGTACAACACCCCCGCGGTCGCGACGCTGCTGCTCATGGCCGAGCAGATCGAGTGGTTCCTGGAGCGGGGCGGCCTGGCCTGGTCGACCGGGCGCAGCGCCGAGTCCGCGCGGCGGCTCTACACCTGGGCGGAGAAGACCTCCTACACGACGCCGTTCGTCGCCGACCCCGCCCAGCGCTCGAACGTCGTGGGCACGATCGACTTCGAGGGCGTCGACGCCTCCCAGGTGGCGAAGGTCCTGCGCGCCAACGGCATCGTCGACACCGAGCCGTACCGGAGCCTGGGCCGCAACCAGCTGCGCATCGCGATGTACCCGGCGATCGACCCGGACGACATCGAGGCGCTCACCGCCTGCGTCGACCACGTCGTCGAGCGTCTTTAGATGGGATCGCCCGGCACGTGATCAGGCGGAGGAGGAGCCTGGCGGGGCTGTGCGTTCTTCGCCGTCAGTCCGGTGTGGCCGCCGCGCCGTCGAGGACCAGGTCGATGATCTGCCGGCTGGCCTGTTCCGGGACGAGTTGGTCGGTGTTGCCCGATGCCATGCGGGCGAGGAGAGGTGAGACGAGAAGCTCGGAGATCAGGTCGGGGTCGATGTCCGGGCGGATCTCTCCTCGTTCCACGCCGCGTCGCAGGACATGGTTCATGGCTTCCCGGCGGGGAGCGATGATCTCCTCGAAGTAGCGGCTGTGCAGCCGGGGGAAGGTCGCGGCCTCGGCGTTGAGGGCTCTCAGCATGCTGCTGGCCCGCTTGTCGACGACGCGCTCGGCCAGGGCCTGCAGGAGGACGGCCAGGTCGTCGCGGGTGCCGGCACCGGGCGGCGAGGGCCGTCGTTCGTTGATCGTCTCCAGCACGTCGAGGTAGAGCTCGTCCTTGGTCTTCCAGCGCCGGTAGACGCTGTTGCGGGAGACTCCGGCCTGTTTGGCGATGGCCACCAGCGACAGGCCGGTGAGGGTGGCGCCGGCGGCGACCATGTCGAGGACCGCGTCGATGATGGCCGCGTCGGTGGCAGGGTCGCGCTGCCGCCCGCCGCGACGGCCTTGGAGTTCCGCGTTCACTCCAGTAACGATACAGGGCTGTTTCGTTTGCTCCCGGCTTGCGGTAATAATGGAACAGACCTGTTCTGATTCGTTTGCGGAGGTTCCTCATGTCCGATGCCAGCACTGCGGCCGCCAGGGCAGGCAGCGACACCGCTCCGGTCGCTGCCGATCCGCCGCCCGCACGCGTTCCCGTTCTGATCGTGGGCGGCAGCATCGTGGGGGCTTCGGCCGCGCTGTTCCTCGCCGTCCGCGGCATCACCCCCGTCCTGGTCGAGAAGCACGCCGCGGTCTCGACCCGGCTTCGCGCCAAACTGTTCTATCCGCGCACGATGGAGGCGTACCGCAGTGTCGGGGCCGACCAGGACATCTACGCCGTCCAGCACCGCCTCCCGCCGGCCGACCATGCCGCGGTGGTCACCTCGCTCGCCGGCCCGGAGCTGCGGCGCTGGCGGCTGCCGGCCGCGGAGGACTTCAGCAGCGTCTCGCCGTGCCCCAGCGCCTTCGTCAAACAGGCCGACCTGGAGATGGTCGTCCGCGCACACGCCCGCGCCGCCGGCGCCGACCTGCGTTTCGGCCACCGCCTTCTCGAACTACGCCGGCACGATGACCACGTCGCGGCGCTGATACGCCGTGCCGACGGCAGCACGTACACCGTGGCGGCCGACTATCTGCTGGCCGCGGACGGAAACGGCAGCGCCGTCCGCGAGAGCCTGGGCATCGGCCGCAGCGGCACCGAGGTGATCGCGCACGTCGTGGAGATCGGCTTCGAAGCCGATCTGCGCCAGATGCTCGAGGGCCGTCGGCTCGCCCTGGCCTTCACCGGCCCGCCCGAGCAGGCGTTCCTGTCCTGGAACACCGCGCAGGACCGCGGGACGGTGTCGGTGACCTACGATCCCGCACTCACCGATCCGGCGACATTCGATGGCCGACGGTGCCGTGAGATCGTCTCACGCGCGCTCGGGCTGCCGTCATCGCGCTTCACGCTCACCGGGAGCCGACCCTGGCAGATGGGCGGCTGGGTGGCCGACTCGTACGGCGCCGGCCGGGTCTTCCTGCTCGGCGACGCGGTACACGTCACCCCGCCGACCGGCGGCTTCGGCGCCAACACCGGCATCCAGGACGCCTGGAACCTCACTACCAAACTGATCTCGGTCCTGCGCGGCCACGCGGACCCGCGGCTGCTGGACGACTACGAGCCCGAACGCCGCGCCGTGGGTCGGATCACGGTCGAGCAGGCGCTGCTGCGCGCCCGCGACCGCGCCCAGGTCCCGATCGAGGACCGTCCGCTGCTCAGTGAGGCGGCGGTGGCCCTCGGCTACCGCTACCCCGTACCCGGCGACGACCCGGCCGATCTACCAGCGGCCGAGGAGCCGGACCGCTGGCGCGGCGAGCCCGGCACCCGGCTGCCGCACCTGCCCCTCATCGGCCAGGACGGGCCCGGCTCCACGCTCGACCTGGTCCGCGACGGCCGCTACCTGCTCCTCGCCGGACCCGAAGGACACCTCTGGGTACAAGCCGCACACCAGCTGGACCCGCACGGCACCTTCCTCGACGCGACGCTCCTGCCCCGCCAGATCGCCCCGGCAACCACACGGCCCGCCGACGCGTGCGGCATCAGCGACCACGGCGCCCTGCTGGTCCGCCCCGACCACGTGATCGCCTGGCGCACTCCCAACTCCGCCCCCGACCCCCTCACCGCCCTCGCCGACGCCACCCGACGGGCCCTGGGCCGCCCAACGGCACACTGAGGCAGCAGGACTCACGTCGGAATATCCGGGCTCACGGCATGGGAGTCGAGGCCGGCCGGCCCCTGCCGAAGGCGCCGATGGTGGCATGGAACACTCCCATGGCCAGAACGCCGACGGCGGCGGCCGAGAAGGCGGGCACAGGGTGGGCCGTCATGTCGGCGGCGACCGCCGTCAGCGCGGCGATGACGTACATCGCCCAGCCCGCGACGAGGTTGACCAGCGGGCCACTGCCGAACAGGCAGGGGAAGCGCTCCTTGGTGATGCCTTTGACGAAGTGCGGGGTGGCGTTCGCGCCGAAGACTCCGGCGAGGAAGCTCAGGACCAGGCTCATGTGATCATCTCTTCTCGGGGGTGCCGGTGAGGCCTCGAACGGTCAGCTCGACGAGCTGCCGGAGCCGGGCGTGCAGGACCTCCGGCTCCTCCCGGGCCTGAGTGATCCCGGCCAGGGCGTCGAGCAGGAGCGTGGCGGCGTCGCGGGCGGACAATGCGTGGCCGAGCAGGTCGAGCTCGTCGGCGCAGTCGAGGAGGACGGCCTCGACCACGTCGCGGTAGGCGTCCTCGAAGGCTCGGACGACGTCCTGGGCGATGTCCGCCGCCTCGCTGAACAGCTCCGCGCGGAACTCGGCGTCGATCGTGCCCGCGAACAGGTCGAGCTTGACGACCAGCGTCCCGTACAGCCGCTCCACGACCGGTCGGCCGGCCCGTCCCGCCTCCCGCGCCGCCGCCGTGACCCGCTCGGCGATCAGCTGCCCGACCGCACGGAAGATCTCTTCCTTGTTCTTGAAGTGCTGGTACACGGCCGGCCGTGACATCCGCGCCGCTTGCGCGACGAGGTCCATCGACGTACGGCGGTAGCCGTACCTGCCGAACACACCGAGCGCGGCGGACACGACCTGCTCCCGCTTCGCCTCCATCGAGGTGGACATACTGACACTATATATTCAATTTGTCAGTTCGTCAGGCCTACGGGCAGTTGCGTGCCCTTCGAACGCAGGCTGGCCTGTGGGATGATTTGACGTGTCAGGTGGCCTTTGGCCTGTTCCCCCTCTGACCGGGTGAGGGAGGAGCCGGCATGGACATCACGCCGCAGGCTGTGGTGATTCCCAAGGAGACCGACCACCTCGAACAGGGCAAGTACGGTCCGGTCTTCCCGCGGACCCCGGCGTGTTACGGGTTCACGATCATCGCCGACGTCAAGCCCGGCCACGCCGAAGCCATCCGTAACCACGGTCACGCGCTGGCCAAGGCCTTGGAGGCCGATCCGTCTCTTCTGGCGCCGCTGAAGCTGCACTACCTACGCTGGGTGTTGTTCGATGACGACACCCGGTTCATGTACCAGGGGATCTTCGACACCGACTTCGACAAGTACACCGAAGACGCGATCGCGTTGTTCACCAAGGCGGGGGTGAACACGGCGTTCGAGAACCTCGTGGGCTTCCCCGAGGACTGGAAGACCAATCCCGAGGCCTTCGTCACGTTCGTCCGCGAGCACCACTGCCCGAGCTTCATCGAATACGGAGAGTATCCGTACGTCACCGCCGATGAGATCAAAAAAGCGCTGCGGATCAAAGGCGCCCTGTCGGAGATGCTCGACCAGATGCAGTAAGACCAGGCCCCCGGTGCGTCCTACTGGTGATCGGAGGCGAGATGAGCGAGTCCAGGACCGCGCGCGTCTACAACCAGAACCACGTACCGCGCCCCTACACCCCAGGCCGCCGGCGGGTGAGCATCTACATCTCGTGGAGCTATCCGGCCGAGGCGGGCAGGAACCCGGCCGAGCTCGACAACCGGTTCTCCACGCTGACCGAGGTGCGGCGGGTGAACTGGCCGGCCTATGAGGACCCGCGCTGGTCCGATCCGCTGCGCTTCCAGCAGGGCATCGCCGGATCGCTGGAGCTGTTCTTTTGGGGATGGGCGCCGTTCCAGCAGTTCGTCGAGGAGGCCACCGGCCACTGCGTGCCGGTGTACCAGCGCATCGACCAGGCAGGCTTCCGCACCGTGCTGGACGAGCGGGTGCTGGATGACACCGACACCCTGTTCGTCTTCGGCCTGGACCACATGATCACCGGGCAAGAGGCCGAGCCCGCAGAAATCGAGGCGCTGCGGCATTTCCTGGCCCGGGAGGGCACCTGCCTGGTGCTGGGACCGCACCACGACGTGGGGGCCTCAGACGATATGGCCGTACGCGACGCCGAGTACCACCACCATGGAGACGCCCTGGTACCCCGCCGGCAACGCTTCGGCCGCTACGTCCGCGACCTGATGCGCGGCCTCGGGGTGCCGGTGGAAAACCGCTATGGGCTGCGGCCCGCGGTACAGCAGGCCAACAAGATCGCGCCGCTGTCGGTCAATCAGGACCTGGATACCAGAGGATGGCTGGATGGCGTGACCACCTTCAACTTCCACATGCACCTGCCGCACTACGCGGTGACGACCGACGAGCCGGACGTCATCTATGTGCTGGGTCGCCAGCCGATCGACCCCTCGAGACCGCCGCACCCCTTCACCGAGGCCGGCAACACCGAGTTCAACATGTGCTTGTGGATGCCCCCTGAGGGAGAACGCGCCGGCGACGTGCTGCTGGCCGACTCCACGATCTTCAGCTCGCTGTTCGGCGGCGATGAGAGCCTGCGTGCCTTCTGGATGAACATCGTCTCGGCGAAGTGACGCCCCAGGCGGCGGGAGAGGGAGATTGGTGAGTACACCAACGCATGCCGCGCTCGAGCTCGACGACATCCAACGCGGCGTCCTCAGCCCCCGGCCGACCCCGTACGCGGCCACCTACATCCTGTTTCGTATCGACGACCGCGCGCACGGCCGGGAGCTGATGCGGCGCGTACGGGCCGTGGTGACCTCGGCCGCCGACACCACGAGCCCGCTGGGCGATACCTGGGTGAGCGTCGCGCTCACCTTCTGCGGCCTCAAGGCCCTGGGCGTGCCGCCGCAAGCTCTGGAGACCTTCGCCTGGGAGTTCCGGCAGGGCATGGCCGCCCGGGCCGTAGCGCTCGGCGACGTCGGCGACAGCAGTCCCGAGCATTGGGAGGCGCCGCTCGGCGCACCCGACGTCCATGTGGTGCTGACCGCTCTGGCGCCCGACAGTGCCCGCCTTCAGGCGGCCATCGACCGCGCCCGCCCTGCCTATCAGCACCTGTCCGGGGTGAGCGCGATCTGGCGGCAGGACTGCCATGCGCTGCCCACCGAGACCGAACCCTTCGGCTACCGCGACGGCATCAGTCACCCGGCCGTCGAAGGCAGCGGCATCGCCGGATCCAACCCGCTGGAAGCACCGCTCAAGGCTGGGGAGTTCGTGCTCGGCTACCCCGATGAGCTCGGTGGCGTCCAAGCCCCGCAGCCCGAGATCCTGGGCCGCAACGGCACCTACGCGGCCTTCCGCAAACTCCACCAGCGCGTCGCGGCCTTCCGCCGCTACCTGAAGGACAACGCCACCGGACCCGAGGACGAGGAACTACTGGCCGCCAAGATCATGGGCCGCTGGCGCAGCGGCGCCCCGCTGGCGCTCAGCCCCTCGTGCGATGATGCCGTCCTGGGCGCCGACCCTCGCCGCAACAACGCCTTCCTGTACGAACACGACGACCCGGCGGGGTTCATCACCCCCTGTGGCTGCCACATCCGCCGGGGCAACCCCCGCGACGCAGCAGTGGCCGGAGAGCCGAGGCTGCACCGTATGATCCGGCGCGGCACCGCCTACGGACCGCCGCTACCCGACGGGATGCTGGAGGATGACGGGGCCGACCGAGGCCTGATGTTCGCCTTCATCGGAGCCCACCTGGGCCGGCAGTTCGAGTTCGTCCAGTCCGAATGGATGAACGACGGCGTCTTCTTCGGCGCGGGCAACGCACGCGATCCTCTCATCGGCTCCAGCGACGGCCCCGACGACTTCACCATCCCTCAACGGCCGCTGCGACGGCGCCTGCGAGCGCTGCCCCGCTTCGTCATCACCCGTGGCGGCGAATACTGCTTCCTGCCTGGGCTGAACGCTTTGAACTGGCTCGGTGATCTCCGCAGCTGAAGGCACGGCCAAGAGCCACTGAGAGTTGAGGCACGTCGCCTACGTGTCAACGGCGGCGTTTTTGATCAGTTCGATGCTCAGGTAATTGAGCAGTCGGGCTGATCGTGGGCGTCAGGGAGTGGCGTTTGAGTTGGGCGTGTTTGCGGGGTTCCGTTGGTGATCGGAAGCCACTTGATGCTCTGCGGGGTGGGGCTTTGCTTGATCCTGGCGAACGGGCCGTGGCGGACGCCGGTGCCGATTGACAGCGGCCAACATTAATTCCCCGGGTACGGCCAGTTAGTCCAGTTACTCTCAGTCGAGAACTCGGAAGGTTTGGGCGCAGTTTGTTGGTGCTAGAAGGGCAACGGTCATCTCGATGTGTAGGCGTACTTGGGGAGGAGGTCGGCGTGGGTGAGCGGGGCCAGGAGGCTGTGGCGGCGATCCGGGCGGTCTTCGATCGGGTCACCGCCGACGGGTTGGTGCCGGAGTCGGTCGCGGGCGCCACGGACGAGCAGGTCGAGGCGTTTGCCGCCGCACAGGGCGTGAGGGTGGTGCCTGAGACCGTTCGTGAGGTACTGCACCTGATCGGTGTGCGGAAGGGGTTGTGGCAGGCTGGTAGTTCGCTCGGTGTGGACGCGGTCGGCGGCGATGCCAAGCGATACGCACAGGCGACTCTGTCGCGCGACGGCGGCGCGATCCAGGACGCGGACGGGCTGCTGGTGCTGGTCATGCACCAGGCATATGAGTTCCACGTCATCGACGGCGCCGACCTCGGCAACCTGGATCCGCCGGTCTGGCTGATCACCGAAGGAGAACCGGCAGACCCGGTCTGGCGCTCGGTCACCCACTGGTTCGACAGCATCAGCCCAGATGTCAGCGCCTATCGCTCCCGACTGGAGTTGCTGGTCAAGCTCGGCAAACGAATGCCGTCCTGGGCGCAGCACCTGCGACCCGGCGACACAGGATGAGCGGGGTGAACGGGCGCCGGCTCGTGTCGCCCCCAATGAGCCGATTGAGGTCGACCGGCCGAGGCAGTGACACTCAGTGAAACCCACGGCCAGTTAGCTCCCCGCCAAGTGGCCGTCGGCGGGGAATCGGAACTGGCCACCAACAGCCGATCAAGTGGTGGCGTCGGCGCAGCAGAAGCGGGCCACCACCGGCGAGGTGGCGGCATTCGGGGTCGATGTGCTCGCACGGTTCGCCGCCCGACTGGCACACGGCACGATCGCCTCGGATGCGGAATCGGAGATGGTTCCCGTGATCTTGCGCCGTCCAAGGCTGCAGCGATGACCCCTGGCTATGCGGGAGATGAGATTTGCCGCCTTTGCCCGGCAGGTGCGGGATCCGAGCCTTCCCTATGCGCGCAGGGAGAGCGCGTACCGCGAGTGCGTGGCCCTGTGCCACCCGATCGGGTGGCACGAAACGACCAGCTTCCTGGAGGAGAAGGCCGGGTCGTTCGGAGGCGATGACGGGCCCCTGCTGCGGGCCCTCGACCTGCTGGAGGCGAGCCGGGACGTGTGGATGGCGGAGCTCCGCGGATACGAGCAGCAGCGCAGGCGGGAGAAGCGCGAAGGCCGCCGGACCCCAAGCAGCAGGCCGCCTTCTGTTCCGATGTACTGGTACGGGGCGCCGCTCGAGGGCGAACTGTACGCGCTGCGGTACTGGCGGCGGCGGCACAATCGAACTTTGGGAGATCTTGGGGTGCCACCGGTCGGGTGGCGGCCCCGGTAGGGCAGCCAACTGGTGAACAGCTCGGTGACCGGAGTCAGGTGCGGCGCGAACACCCCGTCCAGCAGCTCCCACCCGCCGCCCAGGCTGAGCCTGTCGGGCCGGGCCTGTTGCACGGGATCGGCCCGAGGGCCGTTCGCATTCTCCGCGAGACGATCGGCTGAGCTCTCGTCGAAGGGGGAGCGGGTCGTCGGCGGGCACGACCCGGTCGAGGGGTGCGTTGTAGTGGGTAAATCTCGATGATCTCCGTGGCAGACTTCATCGATCCGCTGCCAGCAGGCGCGTAGCTGCTTGATGTTGATGAGGGCCTCGCCAGAAACGACTCTGGCGAGGCCCTCGGTCCGCGGCAGGGAACGGTGTGCCAGTCAGGCCGCCTTGCCGGGTCGGGCGGTTCCCGCTCCTGGTGGTGCTGGCCGCCGGCGTGCTCGCGTGGGCAACGCGGTGCTGGCTGCGGTAGCTGGGGCCATGAGGACCGGTGACGCGCTCGGCGAACCGTACCCGGCGACGCTCCCGCGTATCGGGTGGCGCAGGCCGGAACCTTCACGCGGAAGCAGTCGCGACGAGCCTGCAGAGCACGTACGGCGGGTGGGTCATCATCTGGTCGGCCTGGCGGCAGGCCTTCACCGCCTTCTCCGCGATCAGCACCGACCCGGTGGTCATCGACGAGCCGTCCGTGTCCCGGCTGCTGCAGCGGATCGGCGAGGTCGAGCTGGCCGCGAGGACGCCAGGGCATTCGGTGGACGGCGTCGTGGACGACGTGAACGCCCGCCGAGCGGCGGAGACCATGCGGGACCGCATCGTCTGCGGCGACCGGCCGTCCGGCCGGAAGATCCTCTCCGGCGACGAGCTCGCCCCGATACTCCGGGTCGACCGGCGGGCCGTCCACCGGGCACTGTCGCATCTCGAACGGCTCGGATACCTGAGGACGGTCCCCGGCAAGGGAACCTACGTCCGGCCGCCCTCGGACTGGCCTTAGCGGGTCCTGGCCAGATGCCGCACCGTGGACGCATCGGTGACCCGCAGATCCTCGCCCGCCTCAGCGAGAAGCCGGAAGTACTGCATTTCCCACTGACGGCAGGGCCATAGATATGGCACATAGAGAGCAAAAACCCGTAAACCCATCAGTAACACCGAACCGAAGGGGTAGAAAACGTCCAAGGAAAGGCGCGACGGTAGCTCAATGTCGCACTCTTAAATCCCAACATCAAAGAGGTGGTACGGTTGTACAACGGAGATGGAACACCACTCAAGCCTCCCCCTGGCTATGACCTGAACATCGCCCGAACCTGTTCTTTTATCGTCAACGTAGCCTGCGATATGTGCGAACAGTGGAAGGCCGCAGGCAAGCCGAGCCCCGACAAATTTTCCTGGAAACCCTCCGATAGCTGCCCTATCACCAGCGCAATGTTTCCCGTTGATCACTGGAAGTTTCAAGGCCCCATCTGGAGCACTTTCGCCCCCGAAGGCAAAGCGGTCAGCGAACCATTTGCGATATTCGCCTATGGACCTGACACTCAAACGGCATTTCTGGCCTTTCGCGGGTCTCAGACGAGCGACGATTTCATCATGGACGGCAAGATCAAGCTGGTGCCCTATACTCCGCCGACGGCCTCGCCTATAACAGACATCCAGGTGGCGCAAGGGTTCTATGGCGTCTTCAACGGTCTTGACCACGGCGCCTTGATGGGCACGTTGTCAGAGCTCGCCCGCAGCGGCGGAAAGCTCATTGTGACCGGGCACAGCCTCGGTTCGACTCTGGCGACCTTGACCGTGCCGATGGCATGCGCCGCAGGAATACCCAAAGCGAACATCCTGCATTACAACCAGGCCAGCCCCAAGGTTGGGAATTCGAAGTTCCAGGCCTACTACACCGACTTGGGCGTGCAGACATTCCGGCTGGTGAACACCTACGACGCGGTGCCGAAGCTACCGCCGGGGCCGTATGTTCCGGTCGGTGTCGAGGCCCCGTACGGTGCCGACTACCCGACCGAGGCGGAATGCCATAATCCCTGCTGTTCGTACTCCTACGCTCTGTTCAACCCCACCGCGCCCTACAACCCGGAGATTGATACATGCATGGCCCGGTCGAATCCTGATTTGCGCACTCCCTAACGATCGTCGCTCTCTAAGCTCACGGGCAGGCGGTGGTGATCGCCTCGGTCCCAGGGGTCGTGTCAGGGTTGGGGCATGAAGTACATGGTGCTGATGTACGCCGATCCCGCAGCGACCGAGGCGATGTCCGCGGAGGAGCGGGCCGACGTGTTCCGCAGGCACGAAGCGCTCCACCAGGACTTGGAAGGGTCGGGTGAGATGCTCAACGGCGCCGGGCTGGCCTACCCGAAGGACACGACGACCATCCGGTGGCGCGATGGGGATGGATCTGCCACGACGGACGGGCCTTTCATCGAGGCGACCGAACAACTGACGGCCTACTACGTGATCGACTGTGCGAGCCCGGAACGGGCGCGTGCCATCGCCGAACGCGTGGTCGATTTCCACGTCGTGGCGGTCGAGGTACGGGCGATCCACGACTCATTCGGCATGGACGGCGCCTGATCGGCCGATCCGGTCACCAGGCCACCGGAGCGATACGACGGTCACAGCTCCGGGGGCGGGGCGGCGCCGTGGCCGGCGTCGGGCGGGCCCCAGGGCAGGCCGTGGCGTTCGCAGGCGCGGCGCAGCTCGGCCAGGTCCGGCGGGAACGACACCCGCCGCAGGACCCGGCCCACCGGGCTCCACACCACCAGTCTCGGTGCCTCGGACTCGTCGATGCCCACGCCGCCGAGCGCCTGCCGTGTAACGCTCCACTCCGTGCGCCCCAGCCGTGTCACCGACGAGATCCCGGACGAGGAGATGCGCAGTTGCGGCCGGTTGCGGTCGTACAGCCACGTGCCCGCGAGCCCGAGGACGAGCCCGGTCGGCGCGGCCCACGACAGCGCGGTCCAGAACCCGCCGAGGTCGCCGCGCAGCCAGACCGATCCGAGCACCGCGACCAGCTCGCAGAGCGTCGCGGTGACGGCGTACGCCAGCACGCGGGTGCGCCGGGGCACGTCCAGCTGCACCGGAGGCAGGGTCTTCGTCTCCGGCTCCGTGAGGGCCGGGGACGGTTCGAGGGCCGCCTCGATGCGGGTCATGGAGCCGTGGAAGGCGGCGTTGACGTACGCGTCGTACTCGGCGTCGGTGATCGGGAGTCGCATCCGCCGGGCGGCCTCGCGCAGGTCCGTACGGGAGATGCGGAGCATCGACAGCGGCGCGGCGAGGAACTCGTCGCCGTCATCGTCGTACATCCGCAGCCAGGCGTGCCCGTCGACGGTCAGGAGCTCCATGCCGCCGATGCGTTCGCGGGGCATCCGCAGGATGACGTCGCCCGCTCCGTCGGCCCAGCCGATGCCGTCCTCGTCGACGACGAGGCGGCCGCCGGGTACCCGGGCGAAGATGTCCGGCAGTCCCGCGAGGCCGTACTGGGACGGCCGCCGTACTCCCTGCTCGGGCGTGACGACCTGGTAGCCCCGCTCGTTGAGGGCGTGCGTGAGCTGGAAGGCGTCCAGGCCCTCGGCGGGGAGACGCGCCAGCACCTGCAAGCGGTACCCGAACACCGTGGCGACGGTGTGCCGTCCGGTCAGCCGGCCCGTCACCGGGTCGACGGCCGTGCCCGGGCCGACGACGACGGCGGCGACATGGTCGGCGCGCACCCTCCACTCGGCGACCGTCGCGTGCCGGACGCGCAGCTCGTTCGGGCTGATCGACCACGACAGCGGCGCGCCGGTCAGCCGGCGGCGGCGCGCGCCGAGGACCGCGACCGCGCCGACGACCGCCCACAGGCCGCCCATGAGCCGGTCGCCGAACCCGAGGCCGCCGTCGAAGGCGGACCGGACGAGCATGGTGAGGGCGAGCAGCGAGAGGAGGATCCCGAGCGCGACGGAGCGCCGCCGCCCGGTCACCGCGGTGTCCAGGGTCGTCGGCGTGGTCAGCGCGGCGGGGTGGGGTTCGTGGGCGACGGCCAGCAGGGTCGCCTCCTGGTCGCGCAGGCGCTGCTCGGCGCGGCGGCCGAGCGCGCGCGGCGCGTCCTCCTCCGACGGCAGGTCGCCCTCGTCGAAGACCGAGCGGTCGCCGTCGATGACGTGGGTGGTGATCCCGAGCCTGCGGGCCGTCATGTAGAACGTGAGCGGCTCGAAGCCCATCTCGGTGAGGGTGCCCGCGGCGGTCGACCCGAACTTGTGGAAGATCGTCAAGACCTCGTCGTCCGCGGTGACCGTGAACTCCTCGATCCGGTCCCGCTCGTACGCCTCCTCCACCGAGCCGTCGGGCGCGAGGCGTTCGAGGCCCGCCTCGGACAGCCGCCAGACGCCGGTGCTGCGCGACCGCAGGCCGAGCAGCCACGGCATGAGGTTGCAGGCGACGACGGCCCCCAGCCACACGCCGGGCTGCGGGATGGGGAGAAGGGCCACCAGCAGGGACAACAGCGCGAACGGGCCGGGCGCGACGGGGCGCGACCGCCGCGCGGGGGCCCGAAGGCCGATCAGCTCGAGGTCCACGAGAACAGATCGTGACATGTCAGCGTCCCATTCGTCATGACGCTCGTCTGCGAGCGAACACCACAACACCGGCCAGGGCGAGCGCCCCGACGATTACTACGCCCAGCATCGTGCGGCCCTTGTGCATTCCGTCACCGGTCCCGTCGGCCGTCGTCCGGTGCTTCGAGGTCGGCGTGGGCGACGGCAGCGCCTCCTTCGGAACCGGCCCCTGCCACAGCGGCTGCCGTACGCCCTCGCCGCTGAACAGCAACGACCGGCCGTCGGCGGTGTACGTGATGCCCTCGCCGAGCTTCTGGTCCGGGACCTTGACGCCGGTGAGCTCCTTGCCGGGCGCGGTGTAGATCTCGGCGTCCCAGTAGCCGCGGATGACGAAGGTGCGCCCGTCCGGCGCGAACGCCCCATCCGTCGCGTACAGCGGGGCGTCACCGACCTGGTGCATGACGTTGTAGCCGCTGGTGCTCAGTTTCTTCGGCCCCTCGTACAGCGATCCACCGAACTCCTTGCTCGCGATGTAGATCTGGCTCGTCCGCGGGTCGACCATGAGCGTCTCGGCGTTGTGCGATCCGTCCTCGAACTTGATGCGGTACCTCGTGGCGGGCACCGTCTGGGTACGGATCGTCTTCGGCTCGGGGATGCGGTAGACGGTGGAGTACGGCTGATCCTTGAGGTTGTCGCCGATGTCACCGACGTAGAGGTAGCCGTCCGCGCCGACCGCCATCGCCTCCCAGTCTCGGTTGTGCGCCCCGCCGAGCGTGATCGCCGCCCGGACCCGGCAGTCGTCGATCCCCAGCGCGAACAGCTGATTAGAGCCGCCCGAGTCGTTGAACGTGTAGACGATCCCGGGATGGCGCCGGCTCGCACCCAGCCCGCTGGACTCGTCGATGCGCGGGTCGTCGATCGTGCAGAGCTCTTTCGCGCCCTCGGCGAGGGCCCGTACGGGCGCCACCGCCCTGGCGGGCACCGCCCACACCAGCGGACCGCCCACGGCCAGGAGAGCGGCGAACGTACGCGCCCTGACCGGCGCCGATCGACCGGGTGACCCGCCCCGGCGCAGCCGCCTCAATGGAGGAGCGTGCCGAGGACGACGGCGAAGACGAGCGCCGCCAGCACGGTCGGCAACAGCCATCGAGGAGCACGATTCACAAGCCGAGCCTATGCGCTCCGGCGCGAGAATCGCGCAGCCCCCGTCCCAGGCGTCGCAGCACCTGACGGACGGTCAGCGAACCTTCCCCCTCCGCCACCGGGCGGGATCGATCTCCACAGGGAACGGCCGGGAAAGCTTGACCGGCTCCTCCGACGCGACCACCTGCCGATAGGCGCCATCGATCAGCTCGAAGACGGTCAGTCGCGGAACGGGAAGGAGTTCGGCGATCCAGTAGTGCGGAACGCCCACCTCGGCATAGGCCTCGAACTTCTCCCCAAAATCCCGGTTGCGGCTCTGCCTGCTCCCGCTGATCTCCACCGCCAGTACGACGTCGGCCGCCTCGAACTCCTGCGGCTCCGCATCGACGGCGTCCTCCAGCACCACCGCGAGATCAGGAACCTTCAACCAGTCGTCCCGCTGATGAGTGACGACCTCGACCTCTTGTACGACCTCCAGACCGGCGGCTCTGGCGAGCTCCCTCAGGACAACGGCGATCTCAAGGGAGGCCACCTGGTGAGGGGCTGCGGGGCGGGGGCTCACGATCAGGACACCGTCGTCTATCTCGTACCGGTGGAACTCGTCCTCCGGCAGTCGGCGGAGAGCGTCGACGGTCCAGCGACCGTGACTCTCCGTAAACATTACCGACACTGTGTGTCCTCTCCCACCGAGTTGCGAAACTCAGCGTAGTTCGAATCTCATTGATCGTGTGGGGAGGTCGCCTGATCTGTCGTTGATCTCGGGCAGTATGTCCACGTGTCGGAGCCACAGGCGGCATCTTCCGCGCCCGGGACGCAGGTCTTGGAGGCCGTGCTCGAGCGGATCACCTTTGCCAGCGAGGAGACCGGGTACACCGTCGCGCGGGTCGCCACCGACCGGACCGGCCCGGAGCTGCTCACGGTCGTGGGGGCGCTGCTCGGCGCGCAGGTCGGCGAGAGCCTGCGGCTGACCGGGCGGTGGACGTCGCATCCGAAGTACGGCCGGCAGTTCGAGGCGCACTCGTACACGACCGTGCTGCCCGCCACCGTGCAGGGCATCCGCAAGTACCTCGGCTCCGGGCTGATCAAGGGCATCGGCCCGGTGATGGCCGACCGGATGGTCGAGCACTTCGGCACGGACATCCTGCGGGTGATCGAGGAGGAGCCCGAGCGCCTGGTCGAGGTGTACGGGCTGGGCCCGAAGCGATCCAACCGCATCGCCGCCGCCTGGGAGGAGCAGAAGGCCATCAAGGAGGTGATGGTCTTCCTGCAAGGGCACGGCGTGTCCACGTCGCTGGCGGTGCGGATCTACAAGCAGTACGGCGACGAGTCGATCTCGGTGGTGCGGAAGGAGCCGTACCGGCTGGCCGCCGACGTGTGGGGCATCGGGTTCAAGACCGCCGACACGATCGCCCAGGCGGTCGGCATCCCGCACGACAGCCCTGAGCGGATCAAGGCGGGGCTGCAGTACACGCTGTCGCAGGCGGCCGACGACGGGCACTGCTACCTGCCCGAGCCCAACCTGCTCACCGAGGCGACGAAGATCCTGGAGGTGCCGCGCGAGCTCGTCGGCCCCTGCCTGGAGGAGGCGGTCGCCGCGGAAGAGATCGTGCGGGAGCGCATGGCGGCCGGTGAGGGCGAGGTGCCGGCGGTGTACCTGGTGCCCTTCCACCGCGCCGAACGCTCGCTGGCGACCGGGCTGCTGGACCTCCTGGGCACCCGGGAGGACCGCCTGTCCGCCTTCAAGGGCGTCGACTGGGACAAGGCCCTCGGCTGGCTGCGGCAGCGGACCGGAATGGACCTGGCCCCCGAGCAGGAGGAGGCCGTACGCCTGGCGCTGACCGAGAGGGTCGCGGTGCTCACCGGCGGACCCGGCTGCGGGAAGAGCTTCACCGTGCGCTCCATCGTCGAGCTGGCACGGGCCAAACAGGCCAAGGTCGTGCTGGTCGCGCCGACGGGGCGGGCGGCGAAGCGGCTGGCCGAGCTGACCGGTCACGAGGCCGCGACTGTGCACCGGCTGCTGCAGTTGCAGCCTGGCGGCGACCCGAAGTTCGACCGCGACAACCCGCTCGACGCGGACCTCGTCGTCGTCGACGAGTCCTCCATGGTCGACGTCATCCTCGCCAACAAGCTGGTCAAGGCCGTTCCGCGCGGTGCGCACCTGCTGCTCGTCGGCGACGTCGACCAGCTTCCGTCGGTGGGCGCCGGGGAGGTGCTGCGCGACCTGCTGGCCGCCGACGTGATCCCCCGCGTACGCCTGACCAAGATCTTCCGGCAGGCCCAGCAGTCCGGGATCGTGGTCAACGCCCACCGGATCAACGCGGGGCAGTCGCCGCAGACGCGGGGTTTCCCGGATTTCTTCCTGTTCCCGTGCGAGGAGGCCGAGCCCACCGCGGAGCTGACCGTCGAGATCGTGGCGCAGCGGATCCCTCGTAAGTTCGGCCTCGACCCGCGTCGCGACGTCCAGGTGCTCGCCCCGATGCACCGTGGCCCGGCCGGCGCGGGGAACCTCAACACGCTGCTGCAGGAGGCGCTCACGCCGCACCGCGAGGGGAAGGCCGAGCGCCGCTACGGCGGGCGGGTGTTCCGCGTCGGCGACAAGGTCACCCAGCTGCGCAACAACTACGACAAGGGCGCCGCCGGGATCTTCAACGGCACGGTGGGCGTGGTCACCGGCATGTCGCTGGAGGAGCAGACGCTGACCGTGCTCACCGACGAGGACGAGAGCGTCGACTACGACTTCGCCGAGTTGGACGAGCTCGCCCACGCGTACGCCGTGACGATCCACCGTTCGCAGGGCAGCGAGTACCCGGCCGTCGTCATCCCGCTGACGACGAGCTCGTGGATGATGCTGCAGCGCAACCTGCTGTACACCGCCGTCACCCGAGCCAAGAAGCTCGTCGTGCTGGCCGGCTCCCCCAGGGCCCTGGCCGCCGCCGTCCGCACGGCCGGCGCCGGACGCCGCCACACCGCCCTCGACCACCGCCTCCGCCCCGACGCCTGATCTCCCGACCGGGCCGCGCGTCTCCGAGGGAGTCCAAGACCCCGGCCGGCTCCACCAGCCGTACACCGTCGGCGAACAAGCTCGCCGACTGCCGCGCCACCCGCTCCGCCGGCCGGTCGCCCGCGTCGGTTGCCCGCGCCGGTGGCCGGTTCCGGCCATGGATGCGACGTTCGCGGCCCTCCGAACGATTTTTAATGGGGGTGCTCGCGTGCGGATCAAGTCACTGACCTCGTCGGAGCGGAGACTGTGGGATGCGTTCCCGACCGGCGAACGGGTGACTCTGGGAAACGGTGACCCGCGCCACGGCGCCTCTTGGGGGCCCGACCGCACGATCCGCGCGGAGGTGATCCGCGAGCTTCTCGTCAGCACCAGATCACCGAGCCGGGCGGGCGTCCCGGCGGTACGGCTCACCGGGGCCCGCATCGTGGGCGAGCTCGACCTCCGGTTCGCCGCCGTGTCGTACCCGCTCAGCCTGCGCTCGTGCCACATCACCGACCTGCTGAACCTCCACGGCCTGCGCTGCCGGGAGATCGATCTGGCGGGATCGCGCGTGCGCGAGGGGCTACACGCGTCGACCGCGTTCATCGACGGCCACCTGCTCCTCAACCAGGCGCTGATCGACGGGACCGTCCGGCTCATCGCGACGCACATCGCCGGAGCCCTCTTCATGAACGGCACACGTCTCGGCGGCAGAGGCGGCCGGCCCGTCTTCGAGGCGGACCGGCTGCGGGTGGACGCCGACCTGCTGTGCCGCGACGGCTTCCACGCGGACGGCGAGATGCGCCTCCCCGGTGCCCGCGTCGGCGACAGCGTCGACTTCCACGGCGCGACGCTCGACAAT
This sequence comes from Actinoallomurus sp. NPDC050550, assembly GCF_040655075.1. Classification (NCBI taxonomy): domain Bacteria; kingdom Bacillati; phylum Actinomycetota; class Actinomycetes; order Streptosporangiales; family Thermomonosporaceae; genus Actinoallomurus; species Actinoallomurus sp. NPDC050550. The sequence goes on from NZ_JBFAJC010000021.1 coordinate 154,284, forward strand.
CCGAAGGCGTGCGCGCTCGCGGCGCCCCGGATCGTGGTCGGCGGAGACCTCCTGGGACAGGGCGCCTTCTCCGCGAACGGATCGATCAACATGGACGGCGCGACCGTCGAAGGCCGGCTCGACCTCGACGGCGCGCGGCTGAACAACCCCGGCGGTTACGCGCTTCAGGCCGCCCGCCTCACGGTCGGGGGTGAGATGCGCTGCGGCGCGGACTTCGCGGCCGACGGCGAGGTGCACCTGCTCAACGCGCGGATCACCGGCCCCCTCACCGTCGACGACGCGCGGATCCGCAACCCGCACCGCGTCGGGCTGCACGCCAGCGGGCTGACCGCGGACGGGTTGTACGGCCGCCGGCTGCTCGTCGAGGGCGCCGTCCGCCTGTCGGGGGCGCGGATCACCGGCCCGCTGGACCTCGCGGGCTCCCGCTTCAGGGAGAGCGCCGACCTCAGTCTGGGGTGCTGGTGGCTCACGGCCCGTGAGCTGAAGCTCCGGCCGGCCGAGTGCCCGAGCGGCGTGGTGGACCTGCGGTACGCCCGGCTCGGCCTGCTGGAGTACGAGCCGAAGACCCTGCCCGGGGAGCTCCGGCTCGATGGCCTCACGTACAACGCGATCGAGCCCTCCACGAGCGTCGACGCCGGCCTGGCCTGCCTCGACCGGGCGCCACCGGGCTTCCGGCCCCAGCCGTACGAGCAACTGGCGGAGACCTACCGCGGTGTGGGTAACGACGCCTACGCCCGGAACGTCCTGCTCGCGAAGGAACGCCGCCGCCGGGCGGGCCTGCCGCTGCCCGTACGGCTCTGGGGGTATCTGCAGGACTTCACCGTCGGGTACGGCTATCGCCCGTGGCGGGCCGCCCTCTGGCTCGGCCTCATGCTCGTCGCCGGGACGATCGCGTTCCACGTACGCCACCCTGTGGCCGCCGAATCCGGCCCGGCGCCGCCCTTCAGTCCCTTCTTCTACACGCTCGACCTGCTGCTGCCGATCATCGACCTCGGGCAGCGGAAGGCGTACGCCCCGCCGCCCGGATGGTCGCAGTGGCTGATGTACGGCCTGATCATCGTCGGCTGGATCCTCGCCACGACGATCGCCGCCGCGATCACCCGTGCCCTCCGCCGCCAGTAGCGAAGGGGGCGCGCAGAACGCTCGGTGAAGGAGCCGGGCCCGTCCGGCCCCTTCACCGAGCGTCGGCGCTACTGGAGAAATCCCTCGTAGTTGTGCTGCTGCAATCGGCTCTCGATCTGCTTCACGGTGTCCAGCGCGACGCCGACGACGATCAGGAGGCTGGTCCCCCCGAACGGGAAGTCCTGCGTGGCGCCGAACAGCGACAGCGCGACCATCGGGATGAGCGCGATCAGCCCCAGGTAGAGGGCCCCCGGCGCGGTGATCCGGGTGAGCACGTAGTCGAGGTACCCGGCGGTGGGCCGCCCCGGACGGATGCCGGGGACGAACCCGCCGTACTTCTTCATGTTGTCGGCGATCTCGGTCGGGTTGAAGGTGATCGCGACGTAGAAGTAGGTGAAGAACACGATCAGCCCGAACAGAGTGACCATGTGCCAGGGATCGTCCTGCCGGGTGAGCGGGGCCAGGGTGCGGTTGAGGAACATGTTCCGAGGCCACATCTGTGCCGCGAGCGCCGGGACCGACAGCAGCGACGAGGCGAAGATCGCCGGGATGACGCCGGCCTGGTTGACCTTCAGCGGGATGTAGGTGGACGTACCGCCGTACGCGCGCCGGCCGACCACCCGCTTGGCGTACTGTACGGGGATGCGCCGCTGGGCCTGTTCGACGAAGACGACCCCGGCCATCACCGCGAGGCTGGTCACCGTCACCAGTGCGAAGGTGAACCCGCCCTTCCTGGTGTAGATGTTCCAGAACTCGGTCGGGAAGACGGCGACCACCTGCGTGAAGATCAGGATGGACATGCCGTTGCCGATGCCCCGCTCGGTGATCAGCTCACCCAGCCACATGATGACGGCGGTACCGGCGACCATGCAGGCCACCATCGTGACGACGGTCAGCATCCCGGGGGCGCCCAGGATCCGCTGCCCGCAGCCCGGGAAGAGGTTGCCGGACGCCGCCATCGCCACGACGATCGTGCCCTGGAGGATCGCCAGCGCGACCGTGAGGTAGCGGGTGTACTGAGTGATCTTGGTGGTGCCGGCCTGCCCCTCCTTCTTGAGGGTCTCCAGACGCGGGATCACCACCGTCAGCAGTTGCAGGATGATGCTCGCGGAGACGTACGGGTAGATGCCCAGCGCCATGACCGAGAGCTTGAGCAGCGCCCCGCCGCTGAACAGGTTGACCATGCTGAAGACGTCGGCCCGGCTGCCGTGAGCGGCGGCCTGCGCGCACGCCCTGACGGCCGACACGTCGACGCCGGGCGCGGGCAGGTTCTGGCCGAGCCGGAACACGACGACGATGCCGAGCGTGAACAGCAGTTTCCGACGCAGGTCAGGAGTCCGGCAGGCCCGGACGAGGGCGGTCAGCATCCGCCCTCCCAGCGAACGGCCGAGCCGCTGCGGAGGGCGACGGCCCTGCCACGACGGTGGGGAACGGCCGCGCCGAGGGCAAGCGCCGAGCCGCGACCGATACGACGGGCGGACGGATCCGAGTACGAGAAAGCGCGTGATCGGGCGAGCACCGAATGTGCTCGCCGCGCGGTGATACGAGAGATGACATGCCTCCACACGGGAACGCCGCGGCGCTCACGAGGACGCCACGGACGACGAACGGGAACGTCAGGAACCCGTGTGGGAAGGAGGCCCGCGGAGGCTGACCGCGGAGGTGAAGACGGCCGGCGGCGCCACCGAGTGCGCAGCGACGACGGCGGCCACACGCCGGGACGTCCGGGCGTGATCTACGGATGCCGCCGGTACGGCGGAGCCCGGACCGGCCCGGTCGGCCGCGGGTTCGTCACCGGCCAGCAAACGTGACGCGACGGTCCCGCGCCCGGCACCGATGCGATCCGCGACCAGATGGACGGCCGCCGTCCGCCCGGCGCGGGTGCGATCCGCGACGGGGTGGGCGGCCGCCGTCCCGAACGACGGCCTCTCGATCGCGTCCGCCGCGGCGGACCCTCTCGGAACGGCGAAGGCGCCGGCCCCCACCATGCGGACGAACGCCGATGCGAGTCGGCGCGGAACGTGGGCGGTGCCGGCCGGAGCCGCGCGGGAACGCCCGGAGCCCCGGTCGAGGGCGGCGACGGTCGCCGCCGAGCCACCGGTTCCGGCGGCGTTGGAGGTCTCTCCGCTGCCCACGCGGATGACGTCGGCGACGGCGGTGCCCGGGATCGCCGCCAGGACGGCGGTCATGACGAAGCCGAAGAATCCGGCGAGCAGTGTCAGCAACCGTCCCCGGAGCAAGGTGCGGCTCTTCACGCCCACCCCCGCTGACCGTCCGACCCGTCCTGTCCCGACCGGCGGCCTGTACGCCCCCGGCCGATCATTGATCACGATAGACCGCGTCGCCGTGCACCGTCCACGTTTCGCCCAGGCCCCGGGCACGCACAATGCGCGCGCAGGAACCGCGGAACCGGCCGCTTCGCGGCATATCACGGCCGGTGAGGCCGCCTCCACCGAGCCCTGTGTCCGCTCTCCGCCGGGCCCTAGGTCCCTCCTCCGCGAGCCCCGTGTTCCATCCTCCGCCGCGCTCCGCGCTCGCTCTTCGGCGACGAGTCCGGCCGTCGGGTGCAACCGATCCCGGCCGGGCGGGGTTCATGAGGCGGCGACGCGAGATCGGCGCACCACGGGGGTGCGCCGGCCGCGACGCCGACGTGATGAGAAAGGGTCCGGATGCCGATGAGCGGTCGCGACGACGTCCTCACCGTGCTCGACGCGTTCTTCGCCGCGGAGGCCGCCTACATCACGGCGGGTGGTCCGGGCGTCGCCGACTTCGGTGGCATGGCGGCGCATCTCGCGCCCGACGTCGTGATGCACCAGGCACCGACGCTGCCGTACGGCGGCGTGTGGCGCGGTCACGACGGCATAGAGCGGTTCATGGCCGCGATGAGCGAGGCCTGGCTGTCGCTGGAGTTCCTCGAACGCCGGCAGTGGGTGGACGGCGACACCGTCATCGTCTCCAACCACGGACGCCTGACCGCTCGCACCACCGGCCGGTCGATCGAGACGACGGTGCTCCAGCTGATCACGGTCCGGGACGGCCTCATCACCGAGTTCCGGCCCTTCTACTGGGACACCGCGGCCGTCAACGACACCCTGACCCGTCCCACTCCTGAGAAATGAGGATGAGCATGTCCCGTCTTAACGGCAAGGTCGCTCTGGTCACCGGCGGCAGCCGCGGCATCGGTGCGGCGATCGCCTACCGGCTGGCCTCTGAGGGCGCCGACGTCGCGATCACGTACGTGAACTCCGACGAGCAGGCCCAGCAGGTGGTCACGAAGATCGAGGCGACCGGTCGGCGTGGGATGGCCGTCCAGGCCGACGCGGCGGACCCGCAGGCGGTCGTGGGCGCGGTCGACCGCGTCGCGGCGGACCTCGGCCGTCTCGACGTCCTGGTGAACAACGCCGGCATCGGTGTCGTCGGCCCGGTCGAGGATCTGTCCCTGGAGCAGGTCGACCAGGCGCTGGCCGTGAACGTACGCAGCGTGTTCCTCGCGTCGCAGGCGGCGGTCCGGCACCTCGGTGACGGCGGCCGGATCATCAGCATCGGCAGCGGCCTGACGTCGCACGTGCACGCTCCGGGGCTGAGCGTCTACACCATGAGCAAGTCCGCCCTGCTCGGCCTCACGAAGGGCCTGGCGCGCGAGCTGGGCGGACGCGGCATCACGGTGAACGTCCTGAACTGCGGGTCGGTCGACACCGACATGAACCCGGCGGACGGCGGCCCGTTCGCCGACGAGCAGCGAAGGCTCACCGCCGTCGGCCGCTACGGCATGCCCGACGAGATCGCCGGCATGGTCGCCTACCTCGCCGGTGACGAGGCCGGCTTCGTCACCGGCGCCGCGTTCGCCATCGACGGCGGCCACGCCGCCTGACGCCCGGCGATCCCATCTCGGTCCCCGTCGTGCGCCACTCCATCCCCGCTCGGGTCGCTCACCTGCGCGACCGGTACGTTCATCAGGTAGCGGTGAGTCGGTCCGAGCGGGGCCGTGGGCGTGAGATTGCGAGAACATATGGAGCTGGTGCATTCGGGCAAGGTCCGCGACGTCTACGCGGACGGCGACGATCTGATCCTCGTCGCGACCGACCGGGTGAGCGTGTACGACGTCGTGCTCCCGACGCCGATCCCGGACAAGGGAAAGATCCTCACGCAGCTGTCGCTGTGGTGGTTCGAGCAGCTCGCCGACGTCATGCCCAACCATGTGATCTCCGCCGACGACGTGCCGGCGGAGTGGGCGGGACGGGCGATCCGCTGCCGCCGCCTGGAGATGCTGCCGGTCGAGTTCATCGCCCGGGGCTACCTCACCGGCCTGGGTCTGAAGGAGTACCAGAAGCAAGGGACGGTCTCCGGGGTGCCGCTGCCGCCGGGCCTCGTCGAGGCGTCCCGGCTGCCGGAGCCGGTGTTCACGCCGACCACCAAGGCGGCGACCGGGCACGACGAGTTCATCACCTTCGACGAGGTCGCGCGGGAGATCGGGGCGGAGACCGCCGAACGCCTCCGCGACGCGACTCTGGAGATCTACCGCCGGGGGGCGGCGCTGGCCGCCGAGCGGGGCATCATCATCGCCGACACGAAGCTGGAGTTCGGCCGGGCGCCGGACGGCACTCTGGTCCTCGCCGACGAGCTGCTGACCTCGGACTCCTCCCGGTTCTGGCCCGCCGACGCGTGGGAGCCGGGCTGTCCACAGCACTCGCTGGACAAGCAGTTCGTGCGCGACTGGTCGGCGACGGTCACCGACTGGGACCGCACTCCGCCGGGCCCGCCGATCCCGGACGACATCGTCGAGGCGAGCCGCGCCCGCTACATCGAGCTGTACGAGCGCATCACCCGCTCACCCTGGCGGTCGGGGCGAAACTGATCGTGTTACGAGCCCCGGCTCGGTCGAGCGGCCGGGCGCGGGGAGTGGCCGAAGGCCGCGGCATACAGGGATCCGCCGCGGTGATCGCGGTGGAGGCCGCTCACCGGCCGGCCGTCGACGGAGCGGCCTCTGGGGTCGTGGCCCCCGCGCAGGCGTTCAAGGCGGCCGATTTCCTGGACGTCCTCGTCCCCTACGGCGTCACCTGGTCGGTCGCGACGATGTGACGCGGTTCTTGTCGTGCCGTCGCGGCACGGCTTATGCGAGGGGCCACGCGGCCAGGGTCTCGTACCGTGGTGCCTCACCGCCGAGATGGCTACGGACGAGGTGGATCTCGCCGACCGTCCAGAGGCTGCCTTCGAAGGCGTCGACCTCGGCCACGAGCGGCCGCAGGTCGAGCGGTTCGCGGGCGCGGGCCAGCGTGAGATGGGGGTGGAAGCGCTTGTGTTCGTCCGCGTCGACGCCTTCCCTGCGGGCCGCGGCCACGCACGAGTCGGCGAGACGCCGCAGATCGGACTCGAGACCGGTCCACAGCACCCGGGCGGACGCGGGGCGCGGAAAGGCGCCCGCGCCGGCGAACATCACCGTACGGTGCGGATGCCGCCCGGCGGCGCGTTCGAGCCGGGGCAGCAGGCGCGGCACGACCCGATCGTCCACCTCGCCGTAGAACGCCAGCGTCACGTGCCACGACGCCCGGCGCGTCCAGCGCAGGTCCGGATGCGCGGCGCGGTGGGGGCGGAACGCGGCCTCGACCTCGTCGAGCACGGTCTCCGGCGGCATGAGCGCGACGAAAAGCCTCACATGCGCCAGCTTCTCATTCACGGACTGTCAGGCCGACCCGTCGACGAAAGGCCGGCCCCTCGGCCGCGACCCCGCCCCGACCGATCAGGCCGACCGACGTCCAGGCCGTCACCGCGTCGTCGCGAGCAGTCCCCGGAGCCGGCCGGCCCGTAGGGCGTCGAGGGCTGGGCGCGGCGCCATGACGGCGACGACTCCGAAGACGGCGGCGAGGGACACGATGCCACCGATGATCATGCTCGATCGGGGCCCGAAGACCTCCGCCAGCCAGCCGATGAGCGGCGAGCCGATCGGGGAACTGCCCGCGAACACGAGCATGTACAGGCCCATGACCCGACCCCGCATCTCCGACGGCACGCTCAGCTGCATGACCGCGTTGGCGGCCGTGTTGAACGTCAGCAGCGCGATGCCCGTGGGCACCAGCAGCACGACGAAGGACACGTAGTCCGGCATCAGACCGCTCGCGATCTCCAGGACGCCGAAGACCGTCGCGGCGCCGAACAACAGCCGCATTCTTAGGTTCTTGCGGCGCGCGGCCAGCAGCGAACCCGACAGCGCGCCGACGGCGAGCATGGTCGAGGCGAGGCCGAACGAGGACGCGCCGCTATGGAAGACCTGGCGGCTCATCAGCGCGGTCGTCATCTGGAAGTTCATGCCGAACGCGGCGACGAACAGCACCAGCGTGAGCACCATGACCAGGTCGCGGCGCTGCCGGACGTACCGCAGCCCTTCGCGCAGCTGACCCTTCGCCCGGGGGACGGGCTCCCGGAGATTCAGCTCGTCCTCGCGCATCAGGTAGAGGCCGAGGAGCACCGCGCCGAAGGATCCGGCGTTGACGAGGAAGACCGGGCCGGTGCCGATGGCGGCGATCAGCACGCCGGCGACCGCCGGGCCGAGGATCCGCGCCATGTTGAAGATCGCGCTGTTCAGCGCGATGGCGTTGGACAGGTCGGCGCGCCCGACCATCTCCACCGCGAACGTCTGCCGGGTCGGGTTGTCCACCACCGTGGCCATGCCGAGGCCGAAGGCCAGCGCGTACACGTGCCAGACCTGGGCGCTGCCGGTGACCGCGAGCAGGCCGAGCACCAGCGCGAGCGCGCCCATAACCGCCTGGGTGACCATGAGCACGCGCCGCTTGCGGTACCGGTCGGCCAGCACGCCCCCGTACAGGCCGAACAGCAGCAGCGGCAGGAACTGCAGGCCCGTCGTGATGCCGAGCGCCGCCCCGCTGCCGTGTGTGAGGTCGAGGACCAGCCAGTCCTGCGCGACCCGCTGCATCCACGTGCCGGTGTTGGAGACGACCTGACCGGCCGCGAACAGCCGGTAGTTGCGGTTGCGCAGCGACCGGAACAGGCTCAGACCTTGCTGAGGCGCTCCAGGATCGGCGCCGCCTGGCGCAGGATCTCCCGTTCCTCGGGGGTCAGCTCCGCCAACCGCTGGGCCAGCCACGCCTCCTTGCGGCGCCGCTCCTCCTTCAGGAGCTTCTCGCCCTCCTCCGTCACGCTCAGGATGACCTGCCGCCGATCCGTCGGATGCGGGTTGCGTGTCAGCAGGCCCCGCTCCTCCAGCGCGGCGATCACTCGGGTCATCGAGGGGGGTTGTACCTTCTCGTGCTCCGCCAGCTCCCCCGGCGTCAGCGCGCCGTGCCGCGAGACCGCGCCGAGCGCGGCGAGCTGGGTGACGCTCAGCGACTGTCCCGCCTGAGCGCGCATTCGTCGTGACAGCCTGCTTACGGAGACGCGCAGGGCCGCTGCCAGGCCCGCACGGCTTCTGGTCTGGGATGTTGGCATTTTCTTTAGCATGAGTCATTACTCTTGCTAACGATACGCGTGCGACTCGTATTCCGCAAGGTCGTTAGCAATGCGTACGACTCTGCCCCTCCTCCCGGAGAACGGCACAACGTGCCACCGATCACCGAGCCCGGCCGTCGACGAACCCTCCGGCGAGCACTTGCCGGGAAGGTAACGCACCACACCCCCGCGCGGCACCCCGGGACCTGCGGAAATCGACGAATTCTCGCCGCCCGGGCCGTACGGCTCGGACGGCGCCAGGGCGTAACGCGATCCAACGGCGATCACGCCGGCCGGTTACGCTGATTCCCATGAGCCGCGAGCGACGTCACGTCACGGAGCCCATCAAGACCAACGACGTCCTGACCGCGGCCGCCGGCGCCGCGGCGTTCGCCCTGGCGTTCATCGTGCTCCTGATCGTCCCGCTCCCCGCCCGCGACCACTGGTGGCGCTGGGTGTGCGTGGTCGGCTGCGCGATGGGCCTCTTCGGCTGCTGGTACATCCCGCGCCTCCAGCGTGCCCGCGAGGCCGCCGCCCACCGCCACTCCGCCGACCACGCGACCGGCTGACACCTGCGCCGGAGCAGGCCCGACGGCTTGATCATCGAGGTCGTTATAGCGGGCGACGTTCTCGATCCCGAACCAGGAGTCGCCGGGGTGGCTCCGGGCCGGGGTCAGGAGCGGGCCGTGCGCCCGGTGCGCCGGCATGAAGCGCTCGACGCTCTCCCGGTGATGCTCGGCGGCCGGATCGGTGACGGCCCGGTACTCCTCCTCGTGGAGGTGGACCGTGGCGTGCGGGAAGTCGGGAAGGCCGCCCGTGTGGTCGCGGTGGAGGTGGGTGAGCACGATGTGGCGCACGTCCGCAGGGTCGAAGCCCAGCCGGGCGACCTGCCGGAGCGCGGTCTGGCCGGGGTCGAGGACCGGTTCGGCGAAGGCGAGGAAGTCCGCGCCGAGCCTCTCGCGGGCGTTCGCCACATCCTCGTCGCCGAATCCGCTGTCCACCAGGACCAGGCCGTCGGAGTCCGTCTCGATCAGCAGGCAGTGGCAGACCGCCCGCGCGGGCGGCACCTCCTCACCGACCGCGGCGATCACACTCATGGATCCACAGTCCAGATGATGTACTCGCATGACACTTCCTCGTCGTTCGTCGAACATCGTCCGCGAGGACGCTAGGAGGCACGCTCGTGGCTCACCAAGGCGTTGGTCACGGCCAGGGATTGCTGGACGCCTGTTCCGGCCCGGTCGTCGAGCCGAACCCGAACTGTCCCGTCGAGATCACCCTCGGCGCGCTCCGGGGACGCTGGACCCCGCTGATCCTCGGTGAGTTCCTGCGCTCCGGTGAGCTGAGCTATTCCCAGCTCGCCGCCGCCCTCACGGGTCTGTCGGACAAGGTGCTCTCCGAACGGCTGGCGCAGCTGACCGAGGCAGGGATCCTGGAACGTCGCCGGACCCCCGCCTGGCCGCCGCGCGTCACGTACGCGCTGACGGACCGGGGCCGTGCCCTGGCCCCGGTCCTGGAGGCGTTGTGGTCCTGGGGGCGCGGTGACGCCACCTGAGCACGGCTTCCAAGGGCGACCGTCTATAGTTAGTTGGGTGACTGACTCAACGAAGTCCCGGGTGCGCGGAGTGGACAAGCGCCGCCGCCTGACGGCGGCGGCCGCCCAGGTCCTCCACCGGCAAGGGGTCGAGCGCACCACGATCGCCGACATCGCGAAGACCGCCGACGTCCCCGTCGGGAACGTCTACTACTACTTCAAGACCAAGGACGAGCTTGTCCAGGCCGCCCTGTCCGAACACGAAGGGTCGCTGGCCGAGCTCACCGCCGAGCTCGACAAGCTCCCCGACCCCCTCGACCGCCTCAAGGCCCTGGTCGAGGCGTGGGTGAGCCAACGCGACATCGCCGCCCGCTACGGCTGCCCCACCGGCACCCTCGCCGCCGAACTCGACAAACGCGCCGACGGCACCCTCGACCGGGAGGTGGGCCGGGTCATCCGCGTGCTGCTGGACTGGGCGGAACACCAGTTCCACGCGCTCGGCCTCCCCGACCCCGGCGACCTCGCCGTCACGCTCGTCGCCGGCTACCAGGGCATGTCGCTCCTCACCAACGCCCTGCGCGACCCCGAAATCATGACCCGTGAAGGCGACCGCCTGATCCGCTGGCTCGACACCCTGACTTCCGGTACGTGACCGCTTTCGCCTATTCGGCATCGGAATGATGGAAAAACCAATATCGATCGCACCGACAAATAGGAGCGACCATACCCTAATTGGTAGCTGCACCGCCTTTTCACACAAGACTTGATCTTGGTCCGGAAGCGGCATAGGTTTCACCCAACCGATTTCCGGCGGTTTAAGGAGGTTGCAGGTGTCTCGATTGTTGGGCGCGATGAGCGACAGGCTGCTGGGCGCAGTCCTCAAAGAACAGTCGGCCGGCGCATGCGTTCCTGAGCACGGCTCACCCTGCAAATGCGTGAACGGATGGCAGTACATCTTCGACTGCAACGGCATCTGCCGATGGGACGACGGCCGTTGCTAGTGGGCGATAGCCGATAATTCGGCCGTCCGGGCGGCTCCCCGGAAAGCGCGCGCCGATGGGGGGCCGCTCGTTTCGCGCCGCGATCGATACGGCGGTTCTCAAAGGGGCCGCAGCACCGTCCCCAGCACGGTGGCCGCCGAGATGTAGCCAATTGCCTGGAGTCCAGGCTTCGCTCCGCGTCGCCACGCACGACAAGACAGTCGGATGGCACCACCGCCCGTGGGCCGCGCCGACCGCGGCGAGCACATCATGACCCGTGAAGGCGACCGCCCGATCCGCCGGCTCGACACCCTGACCGCCGACGGCGACGCCCCCGACCCTGACAGCGGGAAGACCGAGACGGACGAGGGCGGACCGGCCGCCCGAGCAGCCGGTCCACCCTCGAGGCGATCCCGCCGTCCGGCCACAGCGCCTATTCGGCGCGTGCGGCGGAAGCGGTCGCGGCCGGGAGCGGAAGCCGGTTCACCGCGAAGGAGCTCGCCGTGATCTTCCCGTCCGTGTCGATCAGGGCGAATGTCGGGTAGCCGGACACGTCGAAGGCGGTGCCGATCGGACCGTCCGTCTGTTCGACGACGACATCGGTGACCTGTGTCAGCGCGGCGAGGTGCTCCCGGGTCTCCTCTTCGTCACCGTGGAGGACGGCGAGGACGGGCCGGTCCTCGTCTCCGGCGAGCGTTCGGGCGAGGTCGACGAAGCGCGGTAGCTGCACCTCGCAGGCGCCGCAGCCGGGAGAGAAGAACGCGATGACACCGCCGCTCACGGTCGACCGCGAGACCGTGTCACCGGTCGTGGTGCGCGCGGTGAACTCCGGTACGACCGCGTTCGCCGGCAGCATCAGATCCTCGGCCGGGTCATGCCCACCGCTCTGCGCCCGGAGCCGACGGATGATGCCGTACGTCAGCAGGAGATTCAGCAGGCAGACCACAGCGAGGATGATCAGCGCCGCGACCACGTAGGGCATGGATGACTCTCCGATCAGGTGAATGAGACATCAGACTCGAACAGCCGGCACCATTTCAACGTTTATAGAGTTGCGGAATCGCCGACAATAAACAATAGAGCGAGCGTTACCGACTACAGTCCCATTGCGCGCAAACAAGGGGCGAACATACCTCTATGGATAGTCGGAAATAAAGCCCCGCGCAAGACTTGATCTTGGTCGGAGAAGCCACATATATTGCTGCCAGTCGATTTCCGTCGTTTAAGGAGGTTGCAGTGGCTCGAATGTTCGCCGCGATGAGCGACAGGCTGCTGAGCGCAGTGCTGAAGGAGCAGACCGCCGGCGCTTGCGTTCCCGAGCACGGCACGTTCTGCAAGTGCGTGAGTGGGAAAAAGTACGTCTACAGCTGCAACGGCCCATGCGTTAGGGACGGGTCTTGCTAGTCGTCGATAACCGATAAGCCGGTTGTTCGGGCGGTCTCCCGGAAGGCATACGCCGATGGGAGGCCGCCCGTTCTTTCGGCGGAACAGGATCGAAGATGCAGTGTTCACAGCGGGCGTAGCACCGTTCCCAGCACTGTGGTCGCGGAGACGTAACCGAACTGCCGGGAGTCCAGGCTCCGCTCCGCGTCGCCACGCACGATGAGACGGCCGGGCGGCACCACGGCACCGCGGGCGGCGCCGACCGCGGCGAGCGTCTCCTCCGGCACCCGGTCTCCCGGTACGGCCGCGACACGCTTCACCAGCCACGGCGGGTCGGGCTCGGTGTCCGGTCCTGCGACGGGATTACGAAAGACCGCCACGTCCCCGCGCCGTGGTCGTACGGTGCGACGCACCAGCAGGCGGTCGCCGTCGGCGAAGGTGGGCGCCATGCTGCTCCCCGTCACCCGGACCAGCGCCAGCCGCGAGCGAAGGACGATCGCAGCGGTGCCGCAGAGCAACACCGTCACGCCGGCGAGGACGGGCAGGGAATCCGGCCGGCGGGCGACCGCACGACGCGTCACGAAGCCACCTCATTCTGGTCGTTCGCGCCGCGCGCGGCGGAGGAGACGGCTGCGGGCCGGTAGCCCGCGGCCTGGAGGTTGAAGAGCCTGGCGTAACCGCCGTCGAGGACCATCAGGTCGTCGTGGCATCCGAGTTCGGAGATCCGCCCGTCCTCGAGAACCGCGATCATGTCGGCGTCGCGCAGCGCGCTGAGCCGGTGGGAGATGAGCAGGCCGGTCCGTCCGGCGCGGTGCTCGCCGAGCGTGTGGTGGATCTGATGTTCGGCCTCGGGATCCAGCCCCGCGCTGGGTTCGTCGAGGATCAGCAGGTCCGCCTCGGAGCGCATCAGCGAACGGGCCAGGGCCACCCGCTGCCACTGCCCGCCCGACAGCGTCACGCCCGTGCCGCCGTCCTCTTCGTCGAGGTGGACGCGGCTGAGCTGCGTCTCGTACCCGTTCGGCAGGCGTCGCAGCGTGGCGTCGATTCCGGCCAGCCGGGCCGCCGCGCAGACCCGATCCCGGTCCGTGGCCCGCGGCAGATCGCCGAGGCCGATGTTCTCCTCCGCGGTGAGGTCGTACGTCATGTAGTCCTGGAAGGTCACGCCGATGCGTCTGCGCAGGGCGTCGACGTCCATGTCCCGCAGGTCGATGCCGTCCCACAGGATCGCCCCGCGCTCCGGGTCGTAGAACCGGCACAGCAGCTTCACGAGGGTGCTCTTGCCCGCACCGTTGACGCCGACCAGGCCCAGCGACGAACCCGCCGGAAGGGTCAGATTCACGCCGCGCAGCACCCACGGGCCGTCCAGGTCGTACCGGAACCACACGTCGCGGAGCTCCACCTGCCCTCGCAGAGGCAGTGCCGGCCCGTGACCCGCAACAAGGTCGTCGCGGTCCTCCATCAGGTCCAGGAAATGGCCGAACAGCCGCACCGCCTCGGCCGCCGACCCGGCCTGGAGGACGACACCGCCGAACACTCCCTGCACGCCCGCCACCGCGGCGATGAACAGCGTCACGTCGCCGACGGTGAAGCGCTGGTGAGCCGCACCGATCACCACCACGAGGATGCCGAAGCCCGTCACCACGCCGTTGAGCACGGCGAACCCGGACTGGGTCAGCGCGACGCGCCGCGTGACCGCCAGCTCCGCCTCCGTCGCGCCGCCGACGGCGCTCACCAGCCGCCCGTGGAGAAAGCCGCCCAGCCCGAAGAGTCGGATCTCCTTCGCCGCCCGAGGATCCGTGAGCAGGGAACGGTAGAACATCCGGCGCCGGTACTTCGCCGACATGGCCTCGGAGACCTCCACCTGACGGCGGGCGATCGCCAGCCGGGAGATCAGCGCGGCGGCACACGAGGCGAGCAGCAGTGCCGCCATCGGCGGCCACACCGCGAGCAGCACCCCGAGGAACCCCCCGACCGAGGCGACGGCCTGGACGACCTGCTGCCCGAAGAGCGTGATGTTGTGCGGCGCGTCCTGGGATGCCTGCTGAGCCAGCCTCAGCCGGTCGTGGAAGGCCGGGTCCTCGAACCTGCGCAGCCCCCGGAACTCGTTCACCTTGGCGAACAGCCGACGCTCGACGTTCACGACGAGACGCTGGCGGACCATTTCGTCGAGGTAGCCGCCCACCTGCCCGAGGACCGCGGTGAGGGCGCCGGTCAACGCCATCGCCGTGCCCAACGCGACGGCTCGCCCCGCGTCGGCGCGGCCACCACCGAGCTCGTCGAACAGCAGCTTGCCGAGCCACGCCATGACGGCCGGCCCGACGCCGGAGGCGGCCGTGACGCACACGAGCAGCGACGCACCGACGGGAGCGGCCCGGAACTGCAGGGCCAACGCCGAGAGGACCGCCCGCAGGCGCGGCCGGCTCCCCCGGATCGGGTCCCCTTCGGGGAGGCCGTCGGCGTTCTCGTCGCCAGGTGTGTCGGCTGCGGCCGCCGATTCGTCCGGTGTCGGACTGATATGCGTCACTCCGTAACCATCCGCGTCACCCAGGGGTCTCCCAAGATCTCCGAAATGGACAGCCGGAACCTACGGCTCTGCTCCGGCGGCACACAAGGGACCTGGGACCTAATTCGGTCCGGGTGACGGACCGGTCACCGATCTCACACGGATCGGGCGCGTCCGCGATCAGGCGCCCAGGTCCTCCTCGGCGAGGAGGTCCGGGAGATTCTCCGGCTCGCGGAGGGCGGCCTCGGCGAGCAGGCGATCGGGCCAGCGGTCGCACGCCCACGCCAGCCCCCGGGCCAGACCGGCCGGGCCGCTCGCATGGACGGTGCCGTCGGCGTACCACCAGGCGACCTCCTGACCGTCCACGACGAGGCGCTCATGGTGGACGTACGTCTCCGGCGCCTCGGCGAGGACCGCCAGCGCCACCGCGGGCACCGGGCGCTCCTCTCCTGCCGACTCGACGACGCCGGGGACCTCCTCGCCGCCGAGGGAGAGCTCGAGCGCGTCCGCCACATGCGGCGGGACGAACAGCAGCGGCTGGCCGCGTAGCAGCGGCAGTAGGTCGGGACGGTCGACCACGATGACGTCCTCGGCCGGAACGACCTCCGGCTCGCCGTCCACCAGCGCCCGTACGTGGTCCGGCGGGTCGACGTGCAGGTCCGTACGGGCCAGCGCGGCCCACAGGTCCCGCAACCGCTCGCGGGACACCGTACGGGCCGGATCGGCGAGGCGGTCGAGGAGCTCGGCGGGGCCGTCGGGCTCGGCGAGCAGCGCGTCGACCGTGGTGCGCACGCCGAGCGCCACGGCGAAGCGCGAATCCAGGCCCGCCGGGGCCTGGTCGTACAGGTCGGCCAGGTCCTCGCCCCGGCACAGCTCCCCGGGCCGGCGGCCGTCCAGGACGGGATGCCGGCGCAGCCACCACGCGGTGTACGAGGGGACGTCCACGTGGCGGCCGTCGGCGAGGACGACGCGGACGGGATCGACGACGGCGGCGCGCAGGTCCGGCTCGGCCAGGAGGCGGAGCGCCTCCCGCCAGTCGGCGACGAACTCCAGGTCGCGCACTGCCGTGAACTCCGGAATGACATACCCCGCGTCGAACGACTCCGCCCACTCCTCCTCGCCGTCAAGGTGGGACTCCGGCTCGATGACGTCCTCGGCCCGGACGAGCGCGAACGTCCGCAGCACCCCGGCGGCCTCGAGCACCTCCGCGCCATACCGCTCGACCAGGTCGGCGTCCACGACGCCGAACGGCGCGTCGTCGGCCATCACCTCGGCCAGTGCCAGCGGCGCGCCCGGCAGCAGCAGCTCACCGGCCGGGTACGGCTCGCCGTCGTCGCCGGGCAGCGCGAGCTCGGCCAGCCACGGCTCCTCCCCCGGCCGCAGGTGGGCGCGGGCGACGAGAGTGAGCACGGCGTGCCAGATCGGCTCCGGGTCCTCCTCGTCGTACGACGCGGCGACCGCCCCGCGCGTCGCCGCGTCGGTGAGGACGGCGCGCGGGCCGGCCTCGACGGCACCGAGCCGCAGCAGCAGCGGGTGCGCGGCCTCCGGATGGACGACGCGCAGGCCGAGGGCGTCGAGTCCCTCGGGATCGGTGACGAGCAGGCCGCGCGGCCCGCGTACGGTGCGGCCATCGGCGAGGGGCACCGGCAACCCGGCGAGCGCGTCACGGTCGGCGCCGTCCAGCGCGGCGTACAGGCGCCGCCACCACGTGGGCTCGCGGTCCAGTCCCGCGAGCGCGTCAGCGACGTCGGCGAGCGTCATGCGGCGGACGCCGAGGGCGGCCAGGGCCGGGTGGCGGGCCGGCCAGCCGGCCGGCAGCAGACCGGGAACGACCTCCGCGAGCACATCTGTGAGCGCCGCCGGACCGTCCACGACGACGGCGTCCCGCCCCCGAACCCGGACCGGTTCGTCCCTCCACGGCAGGTCCCCCGCCGCGGCCACCTCACCGCCGGTCGGGGCGATGCCCGCCTCTACTCCGGAGCGGGCAGGGTCCGCCTCGGGCACGTGCTCGCCGAGGTACGGCCCGCGGGTCTCGGGGACGGTCGGCAGGAGCGGCAGGTCGGGGAGGCGGGCGAGGATCGCGCGGCGGAGCCGGGCGTCCAGTTCGCCCTTGGCGACCGGGCCGGGCACCAGGTCGAGGAGGCGCGGGTCCGGCGGCGGCAGCGCGGTGTACGCCTCGGCCGCCCGCTCGATGAGGAAGTCGGTCAGCGGCCCGGGGGCGACGTGCCGCCGGTCGGGGGCAAGCGGGAACGACGCGATGAGCAGCGCCGGCAAACCGAGCGGCTCGTCACTCGGCGTCGGCGCGTGGATCACGGCCGGCACGTCGTCGGGCAGCGGCTCGTCGGCGACGGCCCAGCGCACCTGCCAGTAGGGGCGCTCCTCGACCGGCCGGTCCGCCAGCAGGTCCGCCGCGACCTCGCCGTGGGCCTCGGCGGTGCGCCAGGTCGTGCCGTTCACGGTGACCGAGCCGGTCGCGGCCCCTTCGGCCGGCGGGTCCCAGGTCGCGTGCAGCGTACGGACCTCGCCGTCGACCTCGATGGCGATCTCGGCGAGGGCGGGCAGGGACAGGAGCAGGGCCGGGCCGGTCTCGGCGAGCAGCCGCCGGACCAGCGTCTCGGCGTCCGAGTCGCGCAGCGGCAGCCGAACGAGCGTGTCGTACCCGTCCGGAGTTGCAGTGGGCGCTGTATCCGGAGTCCGCCCGGAGGGCGCGGCTTCGAGAATCGGCCTGGCAGACGCAGCCCCCGGAGCCGACCCAGCAGGCGCAGTCTCTGGAACCGGTGTGGCGGGCGCGGTCTCCGGAACCGGTGTGGCGGGCGCGGCGAAAGGCAGGCGTAGGACCGGCACGTGGCCGCCGCGCCGGTCCAGCTCGGCGGCGACCCCGGGGATCCGCGCCACTGCCTCACGGGTGCGTTCGGCCGACCAGGCGACCGCCGCCCCGCCGGACACGATGGACGGGTCGTCGCTGACCGCGACGACGGCGGCGAAACCGACGCCGAACCGGCCGACCGCGTGTGCCTCGTCGCGTTTGGCGGAGGCCCGCAGCGTGCTCAGCGCCTCGACCCCGGCGGCGTCCAGCGGCGCGCCGACGTTGGCGGCGCTCAGCACGCCGTCACGCAGTATGAACCGGATCCGGCCGGGAACGCCGGCGCGGGCGGCCGCGTCGGCGGCGTTCTGCGCCAGCTCGACGATCACCCGGTCGCGGTAGCCACCCCGCGTGTGATCCTCTTCGGCGTTGGCGTCCTCGCGGAACCGGGCCGACGACGCCGCCCAGGCGTCCAGCACCCGGGCGCGGATCGCCGCTGTGCCGAACGGGTCGTCCATCTCGTGCCTCTCCACTGCTGCAGTGTCTTCCCGACCAACCCGCGCCCGACCGACCTCCCGGGCCTTCCCGACCAACCCGCGCCCGACCGACCTCCCGGGCCTTCCCGACCAACCCGCGCCCGACCGACCTCCCGGGCCTTCCCGACCAACCCGCGCCC
>NZ_JBFAJC010000022.1:0-165144 GCF_040655075.1 Actinoallomurus sp. NPDC050550
AGGGAAGACGGCGCGTGGGGCGCCGCGAACCGCGCTCGCGGAGCGAGCGCCATCGGGCAGAGCGCGCGGGGGCCTCGCACCTGACAGGTGCGAGGCCCCCGGACGTCTCTGGGCGGGCTCGGGGCCCACCGACCGTGTTGTCAGCCGCAGCGCGGCAGGTCGATCCCGTGATCGGCGGCCGTACGGCGCAGGTCGTCGATCTCTGCCTCCTGCACATCGATCAGGAGATCGTCGCCTGCGTCGCGGGCGGTCCGAAGCGAATCGTACGCATCGGACATGCGCTGCTGGATCGTGGCCTTCAACTCGCCCACGCGGTCTCCTTTCGATAGGTGGTCTGCCACCCCTACCCAGGTCTCCGCTCCTGGTAAACCTGCGAATATCCTGGACACCCTTATCAGGGACTTACGCGCGGCGTGGCATAACTGAATCGCCGGTCCAGCGCGTGGCCTTCCAGGGGGTTGAAGCGGGTGAGAGTCCTGGTCGTCGAGGATGAGCGCGTGCTCGCCGACACCATCGCCACGGGATTGCGGCGCGAGGCGATGGCGGTCGACGTCGCGTACGACGGCGCCAGCGCGCTGGAGCGGACCAGCGTCAACGACTACGACGTGGTCGTGCTGGACCGCGATCTACCGCGGGTCCACGGCGACGAGGTTTGCCGGAGCCTCGTCGCCGAAGGGGCCACGGTGCGTGTCCTGATGCTGACCGCGGCGGGCGAGCTGGACGACAAGGTCGAGGGACTGTCGATCGGGGCCGACGACTATCTCGCGAAGCCGTTCGCCTTCGCCGAGTTGATCGCCCGGATCCGGGCGCTGGGCCGACGTTCCGCGCCGCCGCTGCCGCCCGTGCTCGAGCGCGCCGGCGTGCGGCTCGACCCGGCCCGCCGTGAGGTCACCCGGGACGATCGGCCGGTCGACCTGACGCCCAAGGAGTTCGCGGTGCTCGAGGTGCTCATGCGAGGGCAGGGCACCGTCGTCAGCGCCGAGCAGCTCCTCGAGAAGGCCTGGGACGAGAACATCGATCCGTTCACCAACGTGGTGCGGGTGACCATGATGACGCTTCGCAAGAAACTCGGTGAGCCGCAGGTCATCGAGACCGTTCCCGGCGCGGGGTACCGCCTTTGATCCCCTCGCCGGGCTCCCTGCCGCGCCGCATGACGGTGCGGCTGCGGCTCACCCTGCTGTACGGCGGGCTGTTCTTCGCGGCGGGGTTGCTGCTGCTGACGGTGGCCTACGTCCTGGTCACCAACATTCTGGAGAGCCTGCCGTTCACCGTGGCGCCGACCGAGCCGGGTACCGGGCTGACGCAGCAGCAGGCCGAGGCCTTCGCCCGGGCCTTCATCAAGGGGGTCCAGCACCGGCTCATCACCCAGTCGGCGTTCGCGCTGCTGGGCGTGGGGCTCATCGCCCTGGCGCTCGGCTGGTTCGTCGCCGACCGGGCGCTCGCGCCGCTGCAGAAGGTCACGGCGACCGCTCGCAAGCTGTCGGAGAGCACCCTGCACCAGCGCATCGCCTTGCAGGGCCCGGACGATGAGATCAAGGAGCTGGCCGACACGTTCGACGCCATGCTCGACCGTCTCAGCCAGGCGTTCGACACGCAGCGGCGGTTCGTCAGCAACGCGTCGCACGAGCTGCGCACGCCGCTCGCCATCAACCGGACCCTGCTCGAGGTCGCGGTCACCGACCCCGAGGCGTCGGAGGACATGAAGACGGTCGGCAAGACCCTCCTGGCCAACAACGCCCGGCACGAGCGGCTGATCGAGGGACTGCTCCTGCTGGCGCGCAGCGAGCGGGAGCTGACCACCCGCACGCCGGTCGACCTGGGCGAGGTCGCCTCGACCGTGCTGAAGACGTCGGTCCGGGGCGACCGGCCCGACATCGAGGTGAAGTCGGAGCTGACCGACGCGCCCACCATCGGCGATCCGGTCCTGCTCGAGCACCTGGTGTCGAACCTCGTGGACAACGCGATCCGCCACAACGTCGACGACGGCATGGTGGTCGTCCGCACGGGGGTCCTGGAGGGGTGGCCCACCTGCCAGGTGGAGAACACCGGTCCGGTGGTGCCGGCGTACGACGTGCAGAGCCTGTTCGAGCCGTTCCGCCGGCTCAACACCGACCGGATCGAGTCGTCCAAGGGCGCGGGGCTGGGCCTGTCCATCGTGCGCTCGGTGGTCTCCGCGCACGGCGGGACGGTCATCGCCACGCCGCGCGAGGACGGCGGCCTCATCGTGACCGTCCGCCTCCCGCACGCCTGACCGCCGCGCCGCACGATCATCGTGCCCGTCCGTCTCCCGCACGCCTGATCGCCGCGCCGCACGATCATCATGACCGTCCGCCGCCCACGCGCCTGACCGCCCGTACGCGGGCCTCAGGGACGGTCCTTACTTATGGGCCGTCGCGGTGAGCACCGGGAACCCGGTGTAGTCGAGGTCCATGCCGACGAAGGACGTGGTGTCGGCGACCCGGTACTGCGTGTGCGAGTACAGCGGGATGATGGCCATGTCGTCGAGCGCGACCTTCTCGGCCGCCTGGAGCCGCTGGGTCCGCTGGGTCGGGTCGTTGGTGGCGCGGGCGGTGTTCAGGGCCGAGTCGAACGCCTGACTGCTGTACCGGGCGTAGTTGGTGCCCGAGATGGAGCCGTCGTTCTTGCGCTGGATGTTGTCACTGGACAGCAGCGCGTCGAGGACGCTCTCGGCCGAGGGGTAGTCGGCGGCCCAGGAGAGCCGGTACAGGCCCGCGGCGCTCTTGCCGGACATGTCCGGGTAGAACCCGGCGGAGTTCAGCCTCTTCACCTGCACGTCCCACCCGAGCACCTGCTTCAGCTGGTTCTGCACGAGCGTCACCAGCTGCGTGTAGGTGGCCAGGTCGGTGGAGGTGAAGGTGATCTTCGAGCCCGGAGGGAGACCCGCCTGCTGCGCCAGCTGCTTGGCCTTGGTGGGGTCGTAGGTGCAGGCGGTGCAGCCGTTGACGTAGGCGCCGGGGACCGCGGGCGGCACCAGGGACGTCGCGGGTTCGTAGCCCTGGTTGAGGGCGGTGGCCAGGGCCTTCCGGTCGAGGGCGTAGGAGACGGCGAGCCGCGCCTCCTTCTTGCTCATCGGGCCCTTGTCCGTGATCGGCGTGAGGTACGTCATCGTGCTGGAGGCGGCGGTGACGAGCTTGTGGTCCGAGGAGTGCAGAGAGCGCGCCGTGTTGATCGTCGCGCCCTCGACCTCGACCCAGTCGTACTGTCCGCGGCCGAAGTCCGTGAGCGGCTGGTTGAGGTCGGAGACGAAGGTGGCGTCGACCTGGTCGAGTTTCGGCTTGGCGAAGGCGTAGGAGTCGTTCCGTACGAGGCTCAGCCGGGTGTTCGGGGTGTACTGGCTCACCTTGAACGGGCCGTTGCCGATCGGCTGGTTGTTGAACGTGGTGTTCTTCGGATCCCCGGCGGACGCCGGGACCGGCGCGAACGGGGGAGAGGCCACCCGCATGGCGAAGTCGCAGTCGGCCTTGGTCAGGGTCACCCGGAGGGCGTTCGTCCCCTCCTGCACGACGCCGGACATGGAGGTGCTCTTGCCCGCCGCCACGTCCGAGTAGCCCTGGATCACCGTCATCAGGTAGCCCATGCCCTGGCCGCGCGCGGCGCGGTTCCAGCCGCGGACGAAGGCGGCGGCGTCGACGGGCGAACCGTCGCTGAAGGTCGTGCCCTGCTTGATCGTGAAGTGCCACTGCGTACAGCCGGAGTTGGGCGTCATCTCCGTGGCCAGAGCCTTCGCGACCGAGCCGTTCGGCTGGATCGTGGTCAGGCCGGTGAAGAGGTTCTCGGCCGCGAACACGTCCGAGGTGAGCACGGCGTTCGACGGATCGATGGCCGCCGGGGCGAACATCGCCATCCGGAAGCTGCCGCCCACCCGGCCGGTCGGGCTCGGCGTCGGCTTCTGGTGGTGCTGGTTGAGGAGCTCGGTCGTCGCCACGGCGCCCGTCGCGATGAGCAGCACCGCGCCCGCGGCGATGGCGGCCACGATGCCGGGCCGGGTCCGCCGCCGCCCGGCGGGCACCGTCTGCTGCGGGTACGGCAGGGACGCCGGGTCCGTCCGGTAGGGGTCGTACGGCGTCGGTGGGCCGTACGGGCCGGGCGGAGGCGTGTCCACCCCCGGAACACGGCCGTACGGCGGCGTGTCGCCTCCGTAGGGGTTCGACGGCAGATCGTTCCGGTAGGCCTCGGGCGGTGGCGTGTCGCCCCCGTACGGGTTCGAGGGCAGGTCGTTCCGATAGGGCCCGGGCGGCGGAGTGTCGCCGGCCGGGGCGTACGGGCCCGGGGGAGCGCCCTCGGCCGCCACCTGGGCGCCCTCCTGCAGGATCGTCGTGGGCGCGGGCGTCCCGGCGCCCGGCAGGACGACGCCTTCGTGGCTGAGCAGGCGCAGCAGGATCTGCTGGGCGGTGGGCCGCCGGTTCGGGTCCTTCCACAGGCACGCCGTGACGATCTCCCGCAGCGGCCCCATGAGCATCCCGAGGTACGGCTCCTGGTTCAGGATCCGGTGCATCACGGCGGGGATGGAGTCCTGACCGAACGCCGGAGAGCCGGTGGCGGCGAACACGATCGTGCAGCCCCACGCGAACACGTCCGTCGCCGGGCCGACGACGTGCCCGGAGATCTGTTCGGGCGACATGTACGACGGCGTGCCCACCGCCGTGCTCGACAGCGTGCCGGTGGCGTCGAGGGCCCGGGCGATACCGAAGTCGATCACCCGTGGCCCGTCCGCGGCGATCAGCACGTTGGACGGCTTGAAATCACGGTGGACGATGCCGGCCTCGTGGATGGCGGCGAGCGCGGTGACCGTGCCGATGGCCAGGCGCTGCAGGGCCTCGCCCGTGCGCGGCCCCTCGCGGTCGACGACCTGGCGCAGCGACGGGCCGTCGATGAACTCGCTCACGAGGTAGGGCGTGTCGCCCTCGACGTCGGCGTCGAGGATGCGCGCCGTGCAGAACGGTGCGACCCGCTTGGCGCTGGCCAGCTCACCGGCGAACCGGGCCCGTACCTTCGCGTCCCCGCTGAACTGCGCGTGCAGGAGCTTCACCGCGACCTGCCCGCCGTCGGGCGCCTCGCCGAGATAGACGACCCCCTGGCCGCCCTCGCCGAGGCGGCCGGTGAGGGCGTACGACCCCACGCGCTGTGGGTCGTTCGCCCGAAGGGGGCTTCCGGGCATGGGCGTCCTCCCTGGGACTGGTCAGGAGCCGTTATTCCTTGGTGAGGGTGCCGGAGGCGAGCGTGGCGCCACCGGCGGTCTGGCTCATCTGCCACGTCATCGACGAGCCGCTGAGGGTCAGGGTCACGTACGACGGGGACAGGCACTGGCTCGACCCGTACGACGTCAGCGTCTGCGAGAACGTCACCTGCTTCTTGTCGTCCGAGATCTGGGCGCTGTTCAGCTCACCCGAGCACGTGTCGTACCTGACGTTGCCCTCCTTGAGGATCTGGTAGAGCGTCAGGTCGATGCCGCGCGACTGGTCGGTGCCGAACGCCAGGTTGCTGGTGGGCGCCGCCCGGCCGGACCAACTGCCCTCGAAGCCCTCCGGCAGGCGGTCGCTCTGGGTCTTGTGGAGCAGACCCGCGCCGATGGCGATCGGCAGGCCGACCACCAGGATGAGCGCCACGACACAGCCGAGGCCGATGAAGATCGGGGCATTGGTGTTCTTCTTCTGCGGCGGGGGCGGGACGTACCGCGCGCCCTGCGGATGCGTCGGCCGCCCCTGGTTCTGCCACGGCGGCGGGGTCTGCGGGCCCGGCCGCATCATCGGGTTCGGCGTCGCCGGGCCCGGATGCATCATCGGGTTCGGCGTGTTCGGGCCCGGCGGCATCATCGGCGGCGGCGTGGAGGGCCCGGGATGCATCGGCGGCATCGCGGGCGGCGGGGTGATGATCTGCGGGGGAGGGGGCAGCTGCGCGGCGATCTGGGTGCCCTTGTCGAGCAGGTCCTGCCGGTCGGCGGCCGGGCCCGGCGTCGCGCCGACCTGGCCCAGCAGGCGCAGCAGGAGCTGGTGCGCGGCCGGGCGGCGGCGAGCGTTCTTGTCCAGGGCGGCGCCGACCAGCTCGCGCATGATCCCCTGCAGCCGGGACAGGTCCGGCTCCTGGTTGAGGATCCGGTTGATGATCACCGGGAGCGTCTCCGCCTCGAACGGCGACCGCCCCGTCGCGGCGAAGACCATCGTCGCGCCCCACGCGAAGATGTCCACCGACGGGGTCAGCGGCTCACCGGTGAGCTGCTCCGGGGCGAGGTATCCGGGCGTGCCGACGACCATGCCGGTCGCGGTGACCGAGCTCTGCTGGGAGTCGACGGACCGGGCGATGCCGAAGTCGACCACGCGTGGGCCGTCGGAGGCCAGCAGCACGTTGTTCGGCTTGAAATCACGGTGGACGATGCCGGCCTCGTGGATGGCCGCGAGCGCCGTCGCGGTGCCGATCGCCAGGCGCTCGAGCGCGGCCCCCTCGAAGGGCCCCTCCTGGAGCACCACGTCGTACAGCGGCGGCCCGTCGATGAACTCGCTGATGATGTACGGCGGTCTGCCGGTCAGGTCGTAGTCCAGGACCTGCGCCGTGCAGAACGGCGAGACCTTCTGCGCCGCCTCCGCCTCGCGTGCGAACCGCGTCCGGGCGGAGGTATCGGAGTTCATCTGCTCGTGCAGCAGCTTGATCGCCACGGAGTCACCCGACGGCGACCGGCCGAGAAAGACCGCGCCCTGGCCGCCCTCCCCGAGCCTCCCGACGACCTGGTACCGCCCCAGCGTGGTCGGATCGCCCGGCTCGAGTGGAGCGGCATTCGGCATGTGTGACCCCATCAGAAACCCTTATCCTGTGCACCCGCCAGGTCCGTACAGGCGGGAAACCATATCGCGTTACCTGTGACGTTCGTCGTCAACATCCGGTTCAGGGCAAACACCATCACCGCTTCACCGGTGAGCAGTGTGATTTATGCCACATCGGACAACTCGGATGAGTGGTGAGGGGACTCACGGTGTGAAGCGACGCGCCTTGCGTGTTCGGGGTGAAAAGCCGTGACAGAATTTCCCGCCCGGATCGGGCACAAGATGGGCCTCCCGAGCGTTAGACCCGCGCGACGGGGCGCATAACTAAGGACCGAGGGGGATGGAGACAGAAGATGGCCACCGACTACGACAGCCCACGTAAGACTGATGACGATCTCAACGAGGACAGCCTGCAGGAGCTGCAGGCCCGCCGGGCGGACAAGAGCACGGGCGTCATCGACGAGGACCTGGACGCCGGCGAGGTGACCGAGCTGCCGGGCGCGGACCTGTCGAACGAGGAGCTCAGCCTCCGCGTTCTGCCGCGCCAGGCGGACGAGTTCACCTGCGCCCGCTGCTTCCTCGTGCACCACCGCAGTCAACTGGCGGAGGAGAGGAACGGCCAGTTGATCTGCCGCGAGTGCGCCGCCTGACGCCGGGTCGTCACCCGTGTCCGAGGGAGAGCTCGCCCGATGGAATGACGGTGACGACCGGCTCGGCCAGGAAATGGCGGAGCTGGTCGGCCGGCTGTCCGACGACGATGTCGACCGCGAGACCCGCGGCCGCCTGCTCGGTCGGCTCGCCCGCCTACTGGCGGCGAGCGCGCGCCGGGCAGGGGCCGCGGGCGTCGCGCGGGGACGCTGGCTCACCGATGTGGTCGCGGACATTGCGCCCCGCATTCCCGTCCGTGACCTGGAGACCTTGCGCGCCCACCACAACGATTTGACGGGGGAGGCGCTGGCCGACTCCCTGGTGCGCGCCGCACAGCGCGCCACGACCGGGGTCGGCGCGGCCGGTGGCGCGCTTGCCGCCGTTGAATTCGCCGCGCCGCCGCTCCTGCTGTCCGCGCCCGCCCAGATCCTCGCCGAGACCGTCGTCGTCGCGACGATCGAGGTCAAGCTGATCGCCGAGCTGCACGAGGTGTACGGCGTACAGGTCCCCGGCAGCGGCACGGCGCGCGGCGCCGTGTTCCTCCAGCTGTGGGCCCAGCAGCGCGGCTTCGACCCGCTCAAGCCCGGCAGCGTCACCGCCGCGCTCGGCGTGGCCGCCAAGACCGGCGTACGTAAGCGCCTCATGCGTACGCTCGGCCGGCACCTCACAACGATGGGCCCCTTGCTGACCGGCGCCGTCGCCGGCGGTGCCCTCAACCGCACGGCCACCAAACGGCTGTCCGACAGCGTCCGCAAGGACCTGCGCCGCACCATCGGCGACCCTTATCCCCGGCCGCCGATCGACGAGCCTCCAACCGACGAGCCTCCGGCCTGAGGGTCGGGCCGCGAAGGCGATGGCGGGCGCCCCTTCGGCCCGCCACCTGGCCGAGAAGGTCAAGGCCGCCGCCGGATGCGCCGACGCCGTCGACTACTACGCGTACGGCCTGACACCCTTCCACGTGCTAGAACGCTTTCAGGCGCCCCCGGGAGAGCCCGTGGGGCGCCGGACGGCACCTCGTCGGCCGGGAGGCGATGCCCCCGGCCTCGATCAGAGGGCGACGCGTGTGCCTCGTCAGGAGGTGGCGCTCTTGGCCTCGTCGACCGCCGAGCGCAGGGCGGACGGCAGCTCGCCCGTGCTCTTGTGCCAGCGGTGGGCCGCCGCGCGCGTGGCCAGCAGCCGTGCGACCTCCATGCCGACGCCCATGACGACGGCCCAGCCGATCGCCTCCGTCAGCGCGACCTCCGGAGACTCCGGGTTGGCCGGGGGCTCCTTGCCGGTGGCTCGCTTCCACCCGACCGTGATGGCCTTGCGGGCCACGAACCCGGCCCCGAAGGCCGCCGCGCCGGCGACCAGCCGCCAGCCCAGCTCTCCCTTGTCCGGCATGCGTTCTCCCTTTCCAGCGTTACCCGTGTGATTTCCGGGCCGTACGTTGTTCAGACCCTCTCACAGGCGATCACCTGACATGGATCGACTCCGCCGTCGTGCCCAATACCATTGGCGCCATGACAGCGCAGCCACGCCCGCCGGAGAAGCCCACCCTCGACGGTCTCGAGGAGAAATGGGCCGTACTCTGGGCCGAGCGCGGCACTTACCGTTTCGACCGGTCGAAGGCGCGTTCGGAGATCTACTCGATCGACACGCCGCCGCCGACGGTCAGCGGCTCCCTGCACGTCGGTCACGTCTTCTCCTACACCCACACCGACACGATCGCCCGCTTTCAGCGCATGCGCGGCCGCGAGGTGTTCTACCCCATCGGCTGGGACGACAACGGCCTGCCCACCGAACGCCGCGTGCAGAACTACTTCGGTGTCCGTTGTGACCCGTCTCTGCCCTACGACCCGGATTTCGAACCGCCGGAGAAGCCCGGGCGGCAGATTCCCGTCTCGCGGCGCAACTTCGTCGAGCTGTGCGACCGGCTGACCGAGATCGACGAGAAGGCCTTCGAGGACGTCTGGCGCCGTGTCGGGCTGTCGGTCGACTGGTCCCTGCTCTACACGACGATCGGCGCGCCGGCCCGCGCCGCCGCGCAGCGGGCGTTCCTGCGCAACCTGGCGCGCGGCGAGGCGTACGTCTCGGAGGCCCCGACCCTGTGGGACGTCACGTTCCGCACGGCCGTGGCCCAGGCCGAGCTGGAGGACCGCGAGCAGCCCGGCGCCTTCCACCGGATCCGCTTTCACGGTTCCGGCGCGCGCCCGATCTACATCG
This sequence comes from Actinoallomurus sp. NPDC050550, assembly GCF_040655075.1. Lineage (NCBI taxonomy): Bacteria > Bacillati > Actinomycetota > Actinomycetes > Streptosporangiales > Thermomonosporaceae > Actinoallomurus > Actinoallomurus sp. NPDC050550. Next base: position 9,630 of record NZ_JBFAJC010000022.1, read on the forward strand.
AGACCACCCGGCCGGAGCTGCTGCCCGCCTGTGTCGCGCTCGTCGCCCACCCGGACGACGAGCGCTATCGCGAACTGTTCGGCACGACCGCGCGGACCCCGCTGTTCGGCGTCGAGGTGCCGATCGTCGCGCACCACCTCGCCGAGCCCGACAAGGGGTCCGGCATCGCGATGATCTGTACGTTCGGCGACCTCACCGACGTGATCTGGTGGCGCGAGCTCGATCTCCCGACGCGGGCCATCATCGACTGGAACGGCCGGATCCTGCCCGACGCGCCCGCCGGCGTCGCCCCGGAGCCGTACACCGAGCTGGCCGGGCTGACCGCGCAGGCCGCCCGCGAGCGCGTCGTGGAGCTGCTGCGCGAGTCCGGCGACCTCGACGGCGAGCCACGGCCGATCACCCGCCCGGTGAAGTTCTACGAGAAGGGCAGCAAGCCGCTCGAGATCGTCACCACGCGCCAGTGGTACATCCGCAACGGCGGGCGCGACGCGGAGTTGCGCGAGCGGTTGCTCGCCCGCGGCGCCGAGCTGTCCTGGCACCCCGCGTACATGAAGGCGCGGTACGACAACTGGGTCGAGGGGCTGGCCGGCGACTGGCTGATCTCCCGGCAGCGGTTCTTCGGCGTGCCGATCCCGGTCTGGTACCCCCTCGACGACGAGGGGGAGCCGATCCACGACCGGCCGATCACGCCCGCGGAGGACGCCCTTCCGGTCGACCCGTCCTCCGACACCCCGCCGGGCTTCACCGAGGACCAGCGGGGCAAGCCGCAGGGCTTCGTCGCCGATCCCGACGTCATGGACACCTGGGCCACGTCGTCCCTCACCCCGCAGATCGCCGGCGGCTGGGAGCTCGACCCGGACCTCTTCGCCCGGGTGTTCCCGTTCGACCTGCGGCCGCAGGCGCACGACATCATCCGCACCTGGTTGTTCTCCACCGTCGTGCGGTCCCACCTGGAGCACGGCTCCCTGCCGTGGACCGACACCGCGCTGTCCGGGTGGATCCTCGACCCGGACCGCAAGAAGATGTCCAAGTCCAAGGGCAACGTCGTCACGCCGATGGACCTGCTGGTCCAGCACGGCTCCGACGCGGTGCGCTACTGGGCGGCCAGCGGCCGGCTCGGCACGGACACCGCGTTCGACGTCGGCCAGCTCAAGGTCGGCCGCCGGCTCGCCATCAAGATCCTCAATGCCTCGAAGTTCGTGCTCGGCCTCGGCGACGTGCCGTCCGGCGCGGCGGTGACCGAGCCGCTGGACCTGTCGATGCTGGCGACGCTGGCGGAGACCGTCCGCGAGGCCACGGCCTCGTTCGAGGCGTACGACTACACCCGCGCCCTCGAGCGCACCGAGCGGTTCTTCTGGGACCTGTGCGACGACTACCTCGAACTGGTCAAGGCACGGGCGTACGGCGCGTCGGACGGCGAGCCGGACCAGGGGGCGATCTCGGCGCGGGCGGCGCTGCGCGAGGCGCTGTCGGTCGTGCTGCGGCTGTTCGCGCCGGTCCTGCCCTACGTCACCGAAGAGGTCTGGTCGTGGTGGCAGGACGGCTCGGTGCACCGCGCGGCGTGGCCCTCCGCCGACGTGCTGCCCGCCGGCGGCGACGCGACGGTGCTCGCGGCCACCTCCGACGTCCTCCGGCAGGTCCGCAAGGCCAAGTCGACGGCGAAGGTCTCAATGCGCGCCGACGTCGAGCGGGCCGCGGTCCGCGGCGCGGACGTCGGGCACCTGGCAGTGGCCGACCTGCGGGCGGCCGGGCGCATCGCCGACCTCGCGCTGGAGACGGCGCCCCAGGAGGGCTTCACCGTCGACGTGAGCCTGGCGTCCTAGAAGAAGAGCAGTACCAGGGCGACCAGGACCACGACGCCGATCGCGTTGGTCAGGATCGGCATCCGGGTGATCCGGCGGTCGTCCCACTCGTCGTTCCGGCTGGCGTAGCGGGCGGTCGCGGTGACCGCCCGCCCCACGCCGAAGCCCGTGCCCGTGAGGATCGTCGCGAGCGGTCCCTGGTGCGCGAGTACGAGCGCCAGCGCGACGACGTACGGCGCGCTCGCGGAGACGTACGTGCGCACCCCGGTGCCCAGTTCGAAGCCGAACTGCAGGGAGCCCAGCCTGATCCGGCGCTGCAGGACCTCCCGGGGGATCTGCCGGGCGTTCTGCGGAAGCGGAACACGGATCCAGCCCGCCTCACGCGCGACGCCCGCCACCGCGATCGCCATGATCGTTGCGATCCGGACGGCCCGGGGGAGCGGCTCCGCGAAGCCGGACAGCAGCCACAGCACGGTCGCGCTGAGCGTGCCCCCGATGAGGAGACCGAGGGAGAAGACGGCGAGGACCTCGCCCTGCCGTACGTGGGCCCGCCAACCTGGCGAGAACAGCACGAAATCGCTGTTGCGCGTTCAAACGGAGCCGGACAGGGAGTATCCGGCCAGCGCGCCGACCGACGCCCAGCTCAGCACCGTGTGCTGCGCGGCCGCCGCCGCGACGGCCAAGAGGGCCAGCGCGGCGAACGGCAGCAGCGGCTCGGTCAGCCCCCGGCGCAGGCGGCCGGCGGGCCGGGTCTCAGCTGTTGCAGGCAAGGGCCCACCGGCAGACCGACTTGTACCAGTGCCCGGCGGCGCTCTTCTTCCAGCCGTCGTGGCAGCGCCAGGTGACGGACTTCTTGCAGTTGCCGCACTTGTGGGCGTACGCCCAGATCCAGCCGTCGTACTTGCCCGCATAGCACTGGTTGGGCCGCAGCTTGAACTTGCCCGGATCGGAGACGCTGGAGCGGTGGAACCCCCTGTACGTGCCGCTCGTCCGGCACGCGCTGGCCACCACGACGCTCGGCCCGCAGCCGGGCGAGCAGTCGAACGGCCCGGCATAGGCCGGGCACTTGCCATAGATGTCGTAGTAGCCGCTGGCCTTGAGGGTGTAACCGTCGGCGAGCGCCTTGCGCGCCGGGGTGAACACCCCGAGCGCGGACAGGCCGACGGTCGTGCCGGCGGCCAGCGCGCCGCCCAGCATGGACCGGCGCGCCATGCCCTCGGCCGTCGCGTGCGGCACCCGCCGGACGGCCCGTAGGGCGCCTTCGGGCCGTGGCCCGCTCAGCGTGGGAATCTCGTCGAGTTCGAGCATCGGGCATCCTCCCCGTTTCATCTCACCCGGGTCGCCGCGTCCTCTTCGGCGAGCGACGGCGTCGGCTCATCGAGGTCGGCGACGCGGCCGCCGGCCTGCACGATCAGCGCGTGCAGCGTACGGACCGAGCCGACCGGCTCGGCGGTGCGGATCCGCCCGTCCGCGCCGACGAGCACGGCGTACGGCGTCGCGGGGACCTGGTACTCCTGGAACAGGTCGCCCTGGCCGGCGAAGATCAGCATGTTGTCCGGCGGCGCGGCGTCCAGTGCGCCGTCGGTGAACAGCGCGCGGATCGGCGGAGCGCCGGTCAGGCCGAGCGTCTCCTCGAAGATGTCCTGGCAGGCCGGGCACTGGTCGCCGAGGAACAGCAGCAGGGTCGGGCGGCCCGGCTCCGGCGCGAGCCGGTCGATACCCGGCGCGGGCATCCCCGTGGTCGGGCCGACGTCGGGGGTCCGCGGTCCGCTGGTCAGGTGGTGCACCTGACGGACCAGGCCGGCCACCACCAGGGCGAGCAGAACGAGGGCCGCCCAGGTCACCAGGAGCGCGGTGGTCTCGAAGCTCATCCGGCGGGGCTCCTCTCGGGATCGGACAGGGCCGGTGGCAGCGACCACAGCAGGGCCGCGAACACGACGGACGACAGGCCCACGATCGTGACGTGGACACCGTGGGAGGCGACGGCCGAGCCCGCACCGGCCGACGCCGTCACGGACGCCAGCGCGAGGGCTGCGGCCCGCCCCGCCACCCAGCCGCTCATCGGGGTGTCGTCGGCCGCGCAGCCGCACGGCACGGTACCTATGGTCGCTCGATCCTCCTCACTCGCTGCGCGGGCGGCCTCGTCCCTCGGCCGACCGCTCCGCTCGCTGCGTCGTCCTCGCTCGACTGGCCGCGTACGCAGGATGTACAACCCGTAGATCGCGTACGCCGCGAACAGCAGGCCGCTGCCGGTCGCCCCGAGCTCCAGCGCCCGGGGCCGTCCGGCCAGCAGCGCGTAGCCGGTGACCGCTCCCAGCATGCCCTCCAGGGCGCCGACCGCGATGGCCGCCGGCCACACCAGCGGGCCCGGCACGGTGCGGTGCGCCGTCAGTGCCGCGGGCAGGACGCGCGGATGCAGCAGGTGCCCGGCGAACCCCGCCAGCAGGATGAGCGCGACCGTCCCGGCCGACACGCCGGCCAGCATCTCGGTCATCAGGCGACAGTCTCGACGCGCAGACCGCCGAGACGGTTCGCCACCTTCACGGTCTGCTCGGCCTCGTGCGGCAGCACGGTGACCATGGCGGACGGGGTGGCGAGCAGGAAGTACGTCGTGTCGTCGTCGAGCGTGTCCCGGAACAGCTCACCGCTCGGCACGCGAGCGCCGGACCACGCCGGGAGCCGCCGCGCCGTCGTCTTGGTGAGCGCGGTGATCTCCAGCAGGCCGAGCCCCGGGATCTCCTTGGCCACGTCGGCCGGCTCGGCGATGCCCGCCCGTTTCGGATTACGGGAGGCGACGGTGATGCCATCATCGTGCTCGGTGATCCGCAGAAGCTGGAAAAGACGCACGGCGTCGGCGGCCCGGGCACTGTACATCGGAATGAACATTGAGAAATTGCGGCCCTGCCATATCACGGCGAGGAGATGGTCTTCGAGACCGACGCGCTCGTCATAATGAGTCACGCGCGTGGTCCGGAGGGTGCCGCCCTGAACGGAGAATTCATCGTCGAAGTGCCGGATGCCGAGATCTTGGGTCCACGAGGCCGCCGCGTCGTGGTCGCCGGAGGTCAGCTCGTAGATCCTCCCGTCCACGGCGAACCGCGATACCGACGTGAAAGGAAGGGTAAGATCCAGATCGCCCGAAATCTGAAATCGGTAACCGTCCAATGCTCTATGCACCACGCCGTGCGCCATGACGCAAACCTTCCCCGTTCGACCGGCCCGCCTTAACGAAGGTCGTGACGGAAAACAAACTAAGCTCATTCCGGCCCGTTGGCGAGATACCGGAGCCGGGATGCCCGAATGTGGCCAAGCCCTCGCGCTTGCGAACGCACCGGGTCATGAAGACGTCGTGCAGGTGACGAGTCGAGGACTACCGTCCGGGTAGGGCGTCGTCGGAGGAGAACAGTGAGCGATCGGGATTCGGGAATGCCAGGGGTGCTGGCGACCGCCGCGTCGTTCTGCTGGCGGCTGATCGTCGTCGGGGTCGTGGTGTACGCGGTCGTGCGCATCCTCGACATGCTGCGGCTGGTCGTGCTGCCGTGCGCGATCGCCATCCTGCTGTGCGCCCTGCTGTACCCGGTGACCGGCCGGCTGCGGCGGTGGATGCCGTCACTCGCCGCGACCTGGCTCACGATGCTGCTGGCGTTCAGCGTGCTCGGCGGCGTGGGCACCTTCGTCGGCATCCAGGCCAACGACCAGTTCCCGCACCTGGTCAACCGGATCCAGCGGACGGCCACCGACGTCCAGCACTGGCTGGTCACCGGGCCGCTGCACCTGAAGAACTCCCAGCTCCAGGCCGGCGTCGACCAGCTGCTCGGCCAGATCCAGCAGCAGCGCGGCAAGCTGCTGAGCACGGCCTTCACCGGCGCCACCGTCGCGGGAGAACTTCTGGCGTCGATCGTCTTCCTGTTCTTCGTCACGTTCTTCCTGCTGAAGGACGGCCCCGGGATCTGGCGGTGGCTGATCAGCGGCATGGGACGCCACCGCGAACGCGTCGACCGGGCCGGGCGCGCGGCGTGGGAGACGCTGTCGCAGTACGTCCACGGCACGGTGATCGTCGCCCTCATCCACGCGATCGTCATCGCCGTCACTCTGGTGATCATGGGTGTGCCGCTCGTCGCGCCGCTCGCCGTGATCGTGTTCTTCGGAAGCTTCATCCCGATCGTCGGCATCCTGGTCGCCGGGGCGGTGGCCGTGCTCGTCGTCTTCAGCTTCAAGGGCTTCGTCGCCGCGCTGATCTTCCTCGGCATCCTGATCCTCGAACAACAGCTCGAGGGCCACGTCCTCCAGCCGCTCGTCGTCGGCCGGTGGGTGCGCTTCCATCCGCTGGCCATCATCATCGCCATCTCGGTCGGCGCGGTCGTCGGCGGCATCCCCGGCGCCGCCATCGCCGTGCCCACGGCGGCGGTGATCTACCGGGCATGGCCGGCGCTCCGCGGCTCGGACGAGCCCGTCCCGGCCGACGAGCCCGCCCGCCCCCCGCTCCTGACCAGCCGCCGGAAGGACACCACACCGGACAGCGCGTCCTCCGGCAGCACGCCGGCGGGATCCGGGTCGGTGGCGCCGGATGGCGGAGCGGCGAGGGACGAGCCGCCGGCAGGGTCGGCGGCGCCGGATGGCGGAGCGGTCGGCGGCGATCCGTCCGCGGGGTCCGGATCGGCGGCGCGGGGCGGCGGAGCCTCGGAGGACCATCCGCCGGCAGAGCGGACGCCGGACGACGACCGGCCGGACACCGCGCAGTAGGACAGCGGGGCTTCGAGACGGGCCCTAGCCGCCTCCGGGCCGTGCTCACCGGTGTGAGGCCGTGCAGGCGGTAGTGTCACGCCCTGTGACGCGCGCCGAGGCGTGCGCCGCCATCAGATCGTGACGAGGTGGAGCACTTGACTGTGGACGTTCTCATCCAGCGGCTGGATCCCGGCCTGCCCGCGCCGTCGTACGCCCACCCCGGTGACGCGGGCGCAGATCTGGTCACCACCGTGGACGTCGAGCTGCCGCCGGGGGCCCGCGCGATGGTGCCGACCGGGGTCGCGATCGCCCTTCCCGACGGCTACGCGGCCTTCGTGCACCCGCGCTCCGGTCTGGCGGCTAGATTGGGACTGACGATCGTCAATGCGCCCGGCACCGTCGACGCGGGCTACCGGGGAGAGATCAAGGTCACCCTGCTGAACACCGACACCGAGCACACCGTGCGGCTCACGCGCGGCGACCGCATCGCGCAGCTGGTCATCCAGCGCGTCGAGCGGGCCGTCTTCCATGAGGTCCAGGCGCTGCCCGGATCCGCCCGCGGAGACGGTGGTTTCGGGTCCACGGGCGGGTACGCAGGAGCCGTGGAGGGCCGCGCGGACGCGGCCGTACAGCACAGCGAAGGAGCGTGAGTCGTGTTTCGACGCCGTCGTCGGGACGAGGAGCCCGAGAAGAACCTCGAGCCGACCGACGAGGAGACCGTCGCGGCCGAGGAGTCCGAGGAGTCCGGATCCGAGGAGGAGCAGGAGGAGCGCGCGGCAGTGTCCCACGGCGGCCCCTGGGACGCCGAGGCGGACGGGATCCCCGAGGTGGAGCGTGTCGACTTCGGCGCGATCCAGGTGCCCATCGGGGAGAACATCGAGATCCAGCTGAACATCGACGGGGTGGAGGAGGACGCCGAGGGCAACCCCGTCGGCGGCCAGTTCGTCGCCGTCACCGTCGTCTACGGTGAGAGCGGCCTGCAGATCCAGCCGTTCGCCGCGCCGAAGAAGAGCGGGATCTGGGACGAGCTGCGCCAGGAGATCGCCGAGGAGATCAAGCAGGCCCAGGGCGAGACCCAGGAGGCCGAGGGGCCGTTCGGCACCGAGCTGCACGCCATGGTCCCGGTCGCCATCCCGGAGGAGATGCTCGACCAGGTGCCGCCGGAGATCGCCGAGCAGGGCTTCGGCTGGCAGCCGGTGCGGTTCCTGGGCGTGGACGGTCCTCGCTGGTTCCTGCGCGGCGTCCTCCAGGGTGCCGCCCTGCAGGACGAGGAGCAGGCCCGGCTCATGGAGGAGATCTTCTCCAACGTCGTGGTCGTACGCGGTGACTCCCCGATGCCGCCCCGCGAGCTGCTCGAGCTGACCCTGCCCGCCGAGGCGCAGCAGGCGATGGCCGAGCAGGCCGGCGAGGAGGAGGGGGACGAAAGGTCCCCGTTCAACCCTTTTGAGCGCGGCCCGGAGATCACCGAGGTCCGCTGACCGACCCCGAATCCCGCCCCTGGCACGAGACCAGGGGCGGGATTTCGCGTTTTCCGTACTGTAAACGCCTCAATGCATAGAGTGACATCTCGTGATGTGCATGGAGGTGATTCGCTGATGTCGGAGGCGTCTGCCGAGCGGCCCGCTCACTACCGGACGAGCTGGACGATCGAAGAGCTACTCGCCCTGCCGGAGAACGGCATGCGCCAAGAACTCGTCGGCGGGAGACGCGTGGAATCCCCCAACCCTCCGAACCCACGCCAGTGGGCCGCCAAGCAGCTGACGCTCATTCTCGACGACGCAGTGCCTCGCGAGTATGAGGCGGTCCCCGCGACGGATCTGCGGATCGGGCCGGACCTGCTCGTCCCGGATGTGCTCGTGGCGACGTCGGAAGCGCTCTGCGCCCCGGGACAGCCGGCACGTCGAGCCCGAGGACATCCTTCTGATCACGGAGATCCTCGATTCGGGCGATACCGGCTTCGAGCGGGCGTGGAAGCCGCAACGCTACGCCGATGGCGGCGTTCCGTACTACATGGAGCTGGAGCTTTCCCGTCTTCCACGCGTCAGGGTCTACGAACTGCGCGGCAGGGCGTACGCCGAGACGGCCGATGCCCAGGCGGGGGAGACGCTCAAGTTGCCGGAGCCGTTCGCACTGGGCTTCGATCCGGCTTGGCTGGTCGGGGTGCAGCGGGGCGTGGACCGGGAACGGGCAGGTTCGTAGCCTGAGGGGGACGCTCACGTTCGCCACGGTGCTCGGGAGGACTCCATGGGGACGGCTCTGACGCAGGCTCGCTGGACCCATGTCGCGCTGCCGACCGGGGACCTCGACAAGGCGATCGAGTTCTATACGACGCTGACGCCCCTCGTGGTGGTCGAGCGTTTCAAGGACGATGCCGGGGAGAGCGCGTGGCTGTCCAACGACAAGCAGGTCGAGACGCCGTTCGTGCTCGTGCTCGTGTCGTTCAACGCGGACAAGGGCGGCAGATTGGGACTGCTGGCCCCGTTCGCGCACCTGGGCGTCGAGGTGCCCCGGCGGGAGGACGTCGACGAGTTCGCCGAGCGTGCCCGTGAGCTCGGCTGCCTGCACTGGGAGCCGCGCGACATGCCCGGCCCGGTCGGCTACGTCTGCGCCCTCAAGGACCCCGACGGCAACGTCGTGGAGATCTCCCACAACCAGAAGGTCTTCGAGACTGTACGACGGCTGTGGGGCGACGACGCCTGACCGGGGACGATCCCCGCCGGCACCTGTGGCCGTGGCCGTCAGGGCACGGCCGGCTCGTCCCTGACCAACCCCAGGGCGTCGGCCACGCCCGTCAGCTTCGCCGGATTGATCAGCCCGTAGATGTCCCGTACAAGGCCGCTCTCGGGCTCAGCTCGACGACAACGACGGCGTACAGCCGGTCGCCGTCGACCAGCGCCACCGCGGGCTCGCCGTTGATGGTCAGATGGCGGATGCCTCCCTCTATCTAACCCTCCGGATCTAAGTGATTACTTTGAGTTGGCGTCATGGTGATGGTGTCACTAGCCTTCGAACATGCGTTCCCTGTCGCATCCCCTGCCGCCCCTACCCGGTGGCCATGCCCGCGAGTTCGCGGCGCCGTTCGTGGCCTCTGGTCCGTCGGGTGTTGCGATCCGTGCCCGTCTGAAGCATCTGAGCGCCGACGATGAGATGGTGTTGCGAGCGGTGGGGGCGCATCTGGGGGCGTTAGCGTCGCGTGATCTCAAAGCCCGGTGCGCGGACGGCCTGGAACATGACAGTGACACGTGGGCGGCGCGTAAGCGCGCCTTGACGTCGGTGTCGTCGTCGCGGTGGGCCGGGTCGATCACGAAGGCGACACATGATCAGTGGGCGCTAGCACGTCGTAACCAACTCGCCCACATCAAGTCTCTTGAGGCCGGTATCGCCACGATCCGGCATCGGCTGTCCCTGCCGGTCGGGCAACCCGGGTCCAAACACGCTCCGGGTGGGTACCGGTCGGCGGACGAGTGGCACGCCAAGTCCCGCCGCCTGGCGACGCTGAGCGCCCGGCATGCCGCCGCGGTGGCCGACTGGCAGGCCGGGCAGGTCCGCGTTGTGCGCGGCGGCAAACGCCTGCTCAACAATCGTCACCATCTCGATGAGGCCGGGCTGACCAAGGAGCAGTGGCGGGCGCGATGGGAGGCGGCGCGCTGGCTTTTGGCGGCCGATGGGGAGAGCGGGAAACGCTTCGGAAACGAGACCATCCGCATCACCCCCGACGGCCAGGTCTGCATCAAACTCCCCGCACCGCTCGCGTACTACGCGAACGCTCCCCACGGCCGGTACATCCTCACCTGCGCGGTGGCGTTCGCGCACCGGGGGAGCGAATGGGCGGACCGGATCGGAACCGATCGAGCGGTGGCCTACCGCATCCACCATGAGCCGGAGCGGGGCCGGTGGTACGTCACCGCGTCCTGGCAACGCCCCACCGTCACGACCATCCCGCTGGAGGCCGCCCTCGCCAAGGGGGTGGTGGGGGTGGACACCAACAACGACCACCTCGCCGCCTGGCGCCTGGATGTCCACGGCAACCCGATCGGCGCACCCCGCCGCTTCTCCTATGACCTGTCCGGGTCGGCCGATCATCGTGACGCGCAGATCCGGCACGCCCTCACCCGCCTGCTGCACTGGGCCAAGCGCTGCGGCGTCGCCGCGATCGCGATCGAACGACACCGGACCATGCGGCGAACGCAGGCGACCAGCACGCCCAACACCGTTCGGGACGTGCCAGTGACCAGGAACCCACTCCTGCGCACTGAAAATGAACGGTGGGGCTGCCGCTGGCATCCGCCGAGTGAGATGGCCTACAGCGGTGTGGGCGGGACGTGTGATTCCATTCACTGGAGTCTCGTTCGGAGGGATGGAACATGTCTGTGCTGCGCAGCGCCCAGTGGTATTCCGGCCATGACCGCAACGCCTACATCCACCGGGCCTGGATGCGACGCGGCCTGCCGGGCCATGCCTTCGACGGACGCCCGCAGATCGCCATCGCCAACACCGCCTCGGACCTGACACCCTGCAACAGCCACCTCGACGAGGTGGCCGAGAGCGTCAAGCAGGGGGTGTGGGAGGCCGGGGGCGTCCCGCTGAACCTGCCCGTCGTCTCGCTCGGGGAGACGCAGCTGCGGCCGACCGCGATGCTGTGGCGGAACATGGCCGCGATGGCGACCGAGGAGATGTTGCGCGGCAACCCCGTCGACGGCGTGGTCCTGCTCGGCGGGTGCGACAAGACGATCCCGGCCCTGCTGATGGCGGCGGCGTCGGTCGGCCTGCCCGCAGTGGTCGTGCCGGGTGGGCCGATGCTGTCCGGCACGTTTCGCGGGGTGCCGCTGGGTTGTGGCACCGACGTCTGGCGGCTCAGCGAGGAGGTACGCGCAGGGGAGCTGTCCGAGCGGGACTTCCTGGAGTCGGAGTCCTGCATGATCCGCAGCCGGGGCCACTGCAACACGATGGGCACCGCGTCCACGATGGGCCTGCTCGCCGAGGCGCTCGGCACCACGCTGCCCGGCACGGCGGGCCTGCCCGCCCCGGACAGCCGCCTGCTCGCCCGGTCGCACGAGACCGGCCGGCTGGCCGTCGAGATGGTCCGCGAGGGGCGCCGGCCCGGCGACGTGCTGTCGGCCGGATCGTTCCACAACGCGATCGTCGCGCTCGCCGCCCTCGGCGGGTCCACCAACGCGGTCGTCCACCTGCTGGCGATCGCCGGCCGGCTCGGCGTCCCGCTCACCCTGGACGACTTCGACCGGATCGGCGCGGAGGTGCCGCTGCTCGTCGACCTTCAGCCCGCCGGCCGGTTCTTGATGGAGGACTTCCACCGCGCGGGCGGGCTGCACGCCGTCCTCCGCCAGGTCCAGGACCTCCTCGACCCGGCCGCGCTCACCGTCACCGGCCGCCCACTCGTCGACCACCTCGACGACGCCGGCATCTGGGACCCGGAGGTCATCCGCACCAGGGAGGCGCCGTTGCAGGCCGCCGCCGGGATCGCCGTCCTGCGCGGCAACCTCGCGCCCGACGGCGCCATCATCAAGCCCGCGGCGGCCTCTCCGCACCTGATGCGCCACCGCGGGCGTGCCGTGGTGTTCGACTCGATCGAGGACCTGCACGCCCGCCTCGACGACCCGGACCTGGACGTCGACGCCGACTCCGTTCTCGTGCTGCGCGGCTGCGGCCCGAAGGGCTACCCCGGCATGCCGGAGGTCTCGAACATGCCGTTGCCCGAGAAGCTGCTCAAGCAGGGCGTCCGCGACATGGTCCGCGTCTGCGACGGCCGCATGAGCGGCACGGCGTACGGCACGGTCGTCCTGCACGTCGCGCCCGAGGCGGCGGCGGGCGGCCCGCTGGACCGGGTCCGGACCGGCGACCCGATCGTCCTGGACGTCGAGAACCGCCGGATCGACGTCGACATCCCGCAGGAGGAGCTCGACCGGCGGGAACCCTCGAAGGCCCTGCTGGACGGGGTGGCCCGGCCGCGCCGGGGCTGGGAGCGGCTGTACGTCGACACCGTGATGGGCGCGGACACCGGCGCCGACCTGGACTTCCTCGTCGGCTCCTCGGGCGACGCCGTCGCCCGCGACTCGCACTGACCGGTCCCCGTCCCGACCGGCCGACCCGTCACCGGACGCGCGTGACGCGTTTCCGGCTCATTGCTCATCCCGCGCTCGGATGGCGTCGGTTGGGGCACGTTCCCGAGTCCAATACCGGTGTGTCCCAGCGGAGGGACATCGGTCTCGCCGGTCGGCTCATTGGGGTAGTGCCCAACGGCGGGAGCCGGGGGGTCGTTAGAGATGCGTTAAGGCGCGGAGGGGGCGCGCTAAGGCTCTGTCAATGAGGGCCGAAACCCCTCAAACGAGGCGTTTACTCCTGCCGTAAGCCCCCTGACACAGGGGGATCGGCGGGGCATGCCGCCGGCATGCCCGAGGAGGATGCGATGACGCGCCTGGAGATCTCCGCCTGGTCACTGGCCGGCGGGAGCGCCTGCGTCTTCGCGCTGGCCGTCGTGCTGGCCGGACTGCCGTGGCAGGCCGCGTGCGCGGCGGTCGCCGTGGTCGTCGCGGCCTGGGCGTGGCGCAGCCGGATCGTCGTCGGCGCCGTGATCGGCGCGATCGCATGGATGTGCGTCACCGGCTTCGACGTCCACCGGCTCGGACACATCGAGGTCGCCGGGAGTGGCGACCTCGTCCGGGCCGCGGTGCTCGTCTTCACCGGAGTCCTGGCGGCCACCGTCCACACGGTGGTCGACGCCAGACGTCGCTATCGGCGAGCCGACCCGGTCTGGGTCGACTTCCACGAATCCGACTTTGAGCGGCCGGGCCGTGGGGGACCGACGGTCTGATCGAGTCCGCGCCCCCGGCGGCGCTCGGCGAGACGGGGTCATCCCCGTAGATCGAATTGAGGAACCGAAACAAATGGCTGACCTGGTGTACATCCTGCTGACAGTGGCGATCTTCGCCCTGTTCGGCCTGGTCGTGAAGGCGGTCGAGCGGCTTTGAGTCTGGAGAACGTGGTCGGACTGATCCTGGCCGTGCTCCTGATCGTCTTCCTCGCGGCCGCCCTACTGTTCCCGGAGCGTTTCTGATGAGTATGACGGTCGCGGGGGTCCTGTTCACGGGATCCCTCGTGCTCGCTCTGGCCCTGGCCTACCGGCCGCTGGGCGACTACATGTACCGGGTCTACACCGGTACGAAGCACTCGCGGGTCGAACGCGTCGTCTACCGGCTGATCGGGGCCCATCCGGACGCCGAGCAGACGTGGAGCTCCTACGCCCGGAGCGTGCTGGCGTTCTCGGCGGTGTCCGTGCTGTTCCTCTACGCCCTGCAGCGGCTGCAGAGCCACCTGCTGCTGAGCCTGGGCTTCAAGCCGGTGATGACGCACCAGGCGTGGAACACCGCGATCAGCTTCGTCACCAACACCAACTGGCAGTCGTACTCGGGTGAGTCGACCATGGGCCACCTGGTGCAGATGGCCGGCCTGGCCGTGCAGAACTTCGTGTCGGCGGCCGTGGGCATCGCCGTGGCGATCGCCCTCGTCCGCGGCTTCGCCCGCAAGAAGACCGAGCACCTCGGCAACTTCTGGGTGGACCTGGTCCGCGGCACCCTGCGGATCCTGCTGCCCTTCGCCTTCATCGGCGCGATCGTCCTGATCATCGGCGGGGTGGTCCAGAACTTCCACGACCCCCACGCGATCCAGACGCTCGCGGGTGCCAAGCAGTCGATCACCGGAGGCCCGGTCGCGAGCCAGGAGGTCATCAAGGAGTTCGGCACCAACGGCGGCGGCTTCTACAACGCGAACTCGTCGCACCCGTTCGAGAACCCGACGGTGTGGACCAACTGGCTGGAGATCTTCCTCCTGCTGGTGATCAGCTTCAGCCTGCCCCGGACGTTCGGCCGGATGGTCGGCAACAACAAGCAGGGCTACGCGATCGTCTCCGTCATGGCCACCCTGGCCATCATCAGCGTGACGCTGCTGTCCGCCTTCCAGCTCGCCCACCATGGAACGGTCCCGACGGCGATCGGGTCGTCGATGGAAGGCGTCGAGACGCGGTTCGGCGTGGCGAACTCCGCGACGTTCGCGGACGCGACGACCCTGACCTCGACCGGCGCGGTCGACTCCTTCCACGACAGCTACACGAGCCTCGGCGGCATGATGACGATGTTCAACATGATGCTCGGCGAGGTCGCGCCCGGCGGGACGGGCTCCGGCCTGTACGGCATGCTGATCCTCGCGGTGGTCACGGTGTTCGTCGCCGGGCTGATGGTCGGCCGCACCCCCGAGTACCTCGGCAAGAAGATCAGCAGCCGTGAGATCAAGTTCGCGGCGACCTACTTCCTGATCACCCCGATCTGCGTGCTCGTCGGTACCGCGTTCGCGATGGCGCTGCCCGGTGAGCGGGCGGGCATGGCCAACAGCGGCCCGCACGGACTGGGCGAGGTGCTGTACGCCTTCACCTCGGCGTCCAACAACAACGGGTCGGCGTTCGCCGGGATCACCGTCAACACGACCTGGTACGACACCGCGCTGGGCCTCGCGATGGTCTTCGGGCGCTTCCTGCCGATGATCTTCGTGCTGGGGCTGGCCGGATCTCTCGCCCGCCAGGGGCACACCCCCGCGTCGGAGGGCACCCTGCCCACCCACCGTCCGCAGTTCGTCGGCATGGTCGCCGGCGTGACGGTGGTCCTCGTCGCTCTGACGTTCCTCCCGGCGCTCGCGCTCGGGCCGTTGGCCGAAGGAATCCACTGATGTCTGCACAGGTCACTGAAGCTCCGATGAAGGCGCCGGAGCCGCCGAAGCCCTCGGGCGGGCGTGTCCAGGGCGGTCTCCTGGATCCCAAGCAGCTGCTCACGTCGCTGCCGGACGCCGCCAAGAAGCTGGATCCGCGCACGATGTGGCGGAACCCGGTCATGTTCATCGTCGAGATCGGCGCCGTATGGTCGACGATCCTGGCGGTCGCCGAACCGAGCTGGTTCGCCTGGCTTATCGTGGCCTGGCTCTGGCTGACCGTGATCTTCGCCAACCTGGCCGAGGCGGTCGCCGAGGGCCGGGGCAAGGCCCAGGCCGACACGCTGCGCAAGGCCAAGACCGACACGATGGCCCGCCGCCTGATCGACTGGACGCCCGGGAGCGCGATCCGGGAGGAGTCGGTGCCCGCGCCGCAGCTCCAGCAGGGCGACCACGTGGTCGTCGAGGCCGGCGGCGTCATTCCCGGCGACGGGGACGTCGTCGAGGGCATCGCCAGCGTCGACGAGTCGGCCATCACCGGCGAGTCGGCGCCGGTCATCCGCGAGTCCGGTGGTGACCGGTCCGCGGTCACCGGCGGCACCAAGGTGCTGTCCGACCAGATCATCGTCAAGATCACCCAGAAGCCCGGCGAGAGCTTCATCGACAAGATGATCGCGCTGGTCGAGGGCGCCAACCGGCAGAAGACGCCGAATGAGATCGCGCTCAACATCCTGCTGGCCTCGCTGACGATCATTTTCGTGATGGCGGTCGCGACGCTGCAGCCGCTGGCGATCTTCTCCAAGGCGAACCAGCCGGGTGTGCCGGACTCGCTCGCGCTGAACATGCACGGCGTCACCGGCATCGTCATGGTCTCGCTGCTGGTCTGCCTCATCCCGACGACGATCGGCGCGCTGCTGAGCGCGATCGGCATCGCCGGCATGGACCGGCTCGTCCAGCGCAACGTCCTCGCGATGAGCGGCCGTGCCGTCGAGGCGGCCGGCGACGTCAACACCCTGCTGCTCGACAAGACCGGCACCATCACGCTGGGCAACCGGCAGGCCGCCGAGTTCACCCCGGTGGACGGTGTGAGCGAGCAGACGCTCGCCGACGCCGCCCAGCTGTCCAGCCTCGCCGACGAGACGCCGGAGGGCCGCTCGATCGTCGTGTTCGCCAAGACGACGTACGGCCTGCGGGAGCGCACGCCGGGCGAACTGTCGCACGCGACCTGGATCGAGTTCACCGCCCAGACCCGGATGTCCGGGGTCGACCTGGACGGCGACGGCACGCCGGGCCTGGGGGCGGTGGGGCGTAGCCACGGGGGTGAGACGCGCAGGATGCTGCGCAAGGGCGCCGCGACAGCGGTGATGAAGTGGGTGCGCGACAACGGTGGTCACCCGACGGACGAGGTCGGCCACATCGTGGACGGGATCTCGGCCAGCGGCGGCACGCCCCTCGTGGTCGGTGAGGTCGTCCGTGACAACGGCGCGACGACGGCTCACGTGCTCGGCGTCATCCACCTGAAGGACGTCGTCAAGGAGGGCATGCGCGAGCGCTTCGACGAGATGCGCCGCATGGGCATCCGCACCGTCATGATCACGGGCGACAACCCGCTGACGGCCAAGGCCATCGCGGACGAGGCCGGCGTGGACGACTTCCTCGCCGAGGCCAAGCCCGAGGACAAGATGGCCTTGATCAAGAGGGAGCAGGAGGGCGGCAAGCTCGTCGCGATGACCGGCGACGGCACCAACGACGCGCCCGCGCTCGCCCAGGCCGACGTCGGCGTCGCCATGAACACCGGTACGTCGGCCGCCAAAGAGGCCGGCAACATGGTCGACCTCGATTCCAACCCGACGAAGCTCATCGAGATCGTCGAGATCGGCAAGCAACTGCTGATCACCCGGGGCGCGCTGACGACCTTCTCGATCGCCAACGACATCGCCAAGTACTTCGCGATCATCCCCGCGATGTTCGCGGCGGTGTACCCCGGACTCGACAAGCTCAACATCATGCGGCTGCACAGCCCGCAGTCGGCGATCCTCTCGGCCGTCATCTTCAACGCGATCATCATCATCGCGTTGATCCCGCTCGCCCTGCGCGGCGTGAAGTACCGCCCGAGCAGCGCGTCCAAGCTGCTGTCCCGCAACCTGTACGTCTACGGGCTCGGCGGCATCATCGCGCCGTTCATCGGCATCAAGCTCATCGATCTACTCATCATGTTCCTTCCGGGGATGTCCTGACATGCGCCTGCCCACCTGGATTCGCCAGCATCTCGCCGCGGTCCGCGCCCTGCTCGTCCTGACGGTGATCACTGGGGTGATCTATCCGCTCGCGGTCTGGGCCGTCGCCCTCATCCCCGGCCTGCACGACCGGGCCGAAGGCTCGATGATCAAGGGCGCGGACGGCAAGGTCGTCGGCAGCCGGCTCATCGGCCAGGCCTTCACCGACAAGGACGGGAACCCGCTCAAGCAGTACGTCCAGAGCCGCCCGTCCAACGCCGGAACGGGCTACGACCCGACCTCCACGGCCGCGAGCAACCTGGGCCCGGAGGACATCGTCGACACCCTCCCGAAGAACCCGGCCAAGAAGGCGGACGAGATCACCGCCAAGACCGCCCGGGACAGCCTGCTCACCCAGGTGTGCTCCCGCAGCAGGGCGGTCGGCGAGCTCGAGGGCGTCAGTGGCGCCCGCCCGTTCTGCACCCCGGGCGGCGTCGGCGCGGTCCTGTCGGTCATCGGCCCCCGCGACCGCTCGGGCCACGTGACCCGGCCCACCCGCGTCGTCAGCGTCAACGAGCAGTGCGGCGTGGTGACCAAGCCGTTCCTCGCCACGTACAAGGGCGTCGCCGTCGAGTGCGCCAAGGCCGGAGCGGACTACTCCGCGGGCGAGATCGTGCCGATCCGCGGCACCGCCCCCGCCACCCCGCAGGTGCCCGCGGACGCGGTCACCGCCAGCGGCAGCGGCCTGGACCCGCACATCTCTCCCGCCTATGCGCGGCTGCAGGCCGCCCGGGTCGCGAAGGCCCGAGGCATCACCGAGGCGCAGGTCCTGTCCGCGATCAAGGACAACGAGGACGGCCGGACGCTCGGCTTCATCGGCGAGCCCCGCGTCAACGTCCTGCAGCTCAACGTCGAGCTCGACAAGAAGTACCCGTTCCGTGGATGACGGCGGGCATCCGGTGTGCCGTGCGTGGGAGCGCACGGCACGCCGTTCCCCCGCAGACGAGGAGGTGAGGCGAGATGACCCGGGGGCGCTTGCGCGTCTATCTCGGCGCCGCGCCGGGTGTCGGTAAGACCTACGCCATGCTGTCCGAGGGGCACCGGCGCCACGACCGGGGCACCGACGTGGTCGTCGGCTACGTCGAATGCCATGGCCGGCCCCGCACCATAGAACTGCTGGAGGGTCTGGAGGCCGTTCCCCGCAAGACCATGGCGTACCGGGAAACGACGTTCACCGAGCTCGACACCGATGCCGTCATCGCCCGCGCGCCCAGGGTCGCGCTGATCGACGAGCTCGCGCACACGAACATCCCGGGATCCCGAAACGAGAAGCGCTGGCAGGACATCGAGGAGATCCTCGAGGCCGGCATCGACGTGATCACCACGGTCAACATCCAGCACCTCGACTCGGTCAACGACGTCGTCGAGCAGATCACCGGCATCCCCCAGCGGGAGACCGTGCCCGACGAGGTCGTCCGGCGCGCCGACCAGGTCGAACTGGTCGACATGGCGCCCGAGGCGCTACGCCGCCGGATGGCGCACGGCAACGTCTACCAGCCGGAGAAGATCGACGCCGCGCTGGCCAACTACTTCCGCGTCGGCAACCTCACCGCGCTGCGCGAACTGGCCCTGCTGTGGCTGGCCGACAAGGTCGACGACCAGCTCGACCGGTACCGCGCCGACCACGACATCCACACGACGTGGGAGGCGCGGGAGCGCGTCGTCGTCGCGCTCACCGGAGGCCCTGAGGGCGACACCCTCGTCCGGCGGGCGGCCCGCATCGCCGACCGGGCCAAGGGCGCCGACCTGTTCGCCGTCCACGTCACCACCGGCGACGGGCTGACCGGCGCGAGCCCCGCCAACCTGGCCCGCCAGCGCGCGCTCGTCGAGAGCCTGGGCGGCACGTACCACCAGGTCGTCGGCGACGACATCCCGAACGCCCTGCTCGACTTCGCCCGCGGTGTCAACGCCACCCAGCTCGTCCTTGGTGCCTCCAGGCGCGGCCGGTTCGCCCAGCTGTTCTCCCGCGGCGTCGGCGTCACCACCACGGCGCTGTCCGGGCCGATCGACGTCCATCTGGTCACCCACGAGGAGGTGAACAAGCCCCGGCTGCGCACCCGCCGCGCCGGTGGCATCACCCGGCGCCGTCAGGCCGCCGGCTTCATCGTGGCCGCCGCCGGCCTGCCCCTTCTCACACTGCTTCTGGCGAGCCTGCGCGGCCAGCTCTCCCTGCCCAGCGACATCCTGCTCTTCCTCGTCGCCGTGGTCGGCGTCGCCCTCGCCGGCGGCATCTACCCCGCGCTGTTCGCCGCCGTCCTCGGCTCGCTGCTGCTCAACTACTACTTCACCCCGCCGCTCTACAAGTTCACGATCAACCAGCACGAGAACGTCCTCGCGCTCGTCGCCTACGTCCTCGTAGGAATCGCGGTCAGCGTCGTGGTGGAGATCGCGGCCCGGCGGACCCGCGAGGCGGCCCGCGCGAGCGCGGACGCCGAACTGCTGTCCGACCTGACCGGCAGTGTCCTGCGTGGCTGGGACGCCGACGGACGCCACCACGGCGCGCTGAACGACCTGCTGGAACGCCTCCGGGTCACCTTCGCCCTCACGTCGGTGACGCTGCTGGAACGCCGCCCGGAGGCGCCGCTGACCCCCCATCGCCAGCGCGACCCGGACTGCTGGCGGATCATCGCCACCGTCGGCGGCGAACCGACCTGTACCCCCGACGACGGCGACGCCGACATCCCGGTCGACGACGACCTGGCACTCGTCCTGCGCGGCCGGACTCCGTCGGCCGCCGACCGGCGCGTGCTCGAGGCGTTCGCCGCCCAGGCGGCCGTCGCGCTGCGTCAGCGGCGCCTCAGCGAGGAGGCCGAGCAGGCCCGCCCGCTGGCCGAGGCCGACCGGCTCCGGACCGCGCTGCTCACGGCGGTCAGCCACGACCTGCGGTCCCCGCTGGCCTCCGCCAAGGCCGCGGTGGAGAGCCTGCGCGCCGACGACGTCTCCTGGTCCGACGAGGAACGCGACGAGCTGCTCGACACCGCCGACGAGTCCCTCGTACGGCTCGACCGTCTCGTCGCCAACCTCCTCGACATGAGCCGCCTGCAGGCCGGAGCCCTCGGCGTGTCCGCCCAGCCCGTCGCCGTCCAGGAGATCGTCCCGTACGCCGTCGACGAGCTCGACGCCCCTGACGTACGGCTTCAGATCCCCGACGACCTGACCGAGGCGCTGGCCGACCCGGTCCTGCTGGAGCGGGTCCTGGTCAACCTCATCTCCAACGCGGTGCACCACAGCCCACCCGACGAGCCGGTGCTCATCACGGCCAGCGCCCACGCCGGCCACCTCGAACTCCGGGTCATCGACCGAGGACCCGGGATCCCGCCGGCCGACCGCGACCGCGTCTTCCAGCCCTTCCAGCGGCTCGGCGACCGGGACAACGGCACCGGCGTCGGTCTCGGCCTGGCCCTGTCCCGCGGGCTGGTGGAGGCGATGGACGGCACCGTGACCCCCGAAGAGACGCCCGGAGGAGGCCTCACCATGATCGTCACACTGCCCGTCGCCCCTCCCGACCTGGCCGATCCGGCACTCACCTCGCACGTCGACGCGCTACGGGAAAGGCGGAGCCGGTGACACGCGTCCTCGTCGTCGACGACGAACCACAGATCGCCCGCGCGCTCACGCTCAACCTGCGTGCGCGCCAGTACGAGGTGGCGACCGCCGCCGACGGCAGCGAGGCGCTGAGACGGGCCACCGACTGGCATCCCGACGTCGTGGTCCTGGACCTGGGGCTGCCGGACCTGGACGGCGTCGACGTCATTCACGGGCTGCGCGGCTGGAGCAAGATGCCGATCATCGTGCTGTCCGGGCGCAGCGGCGCCGAGGACAAGATCACGGCATTGGACGCCGGAGCCGACGACTACGTCACCAAGCCCTTCGGAATGGACGAACTCCTCGCCCGCATCCGCGCCGTCAGCCGCCGTACGGGCTCCGCGGAACCGGTGCCGACCGTCCAGATCGGCGACCACCTCGTCGATCTGGCCGCCAAGACGATCACGCCCGACGTCCATCTCACGCCCACCCAGTGGCGGCTGGTGGAGATCCTGCTGCGCAACCCGGGCAAGCTGATCAGCCAGCGCTGGCTCCTGACCGAGGTCTGGGGACCCTCGTACGAGCGCAAGACGAACTACCTGCGCCAGTACATGGCCCAGCTGCGCCGCAAGCTGGAATCCGATCCGGCGCATCCGCGGCACCTGCTCACCGAGCCCGGAATGGGCTACCGCTTCCAGCCTTAAGGGTTCTGCCATGTCACTGCTGTCCGAGCGCAAGCGGTCTCCCCGGCCCGGGTCTCCGGACGAGGCCGACCGGCATCGGTTGTCGGTCGTCGGCGGGCTCGCCGCGCTGTCACTGGACGCCATGGCGTCGGTCGCGTACGGCCCGGAGGCCATCGTCATCGTCCTGGCCGTCGCGGGCGGCACCGGCCTCGGCTACACCGTCCCCGTCACCCTGGCCATCGCCGGGCTGCTGGGCGTGCTCACCCTGTCCTACCGGCAGGTGATCGCGGCCTTCCCGGAGGGCGGCGGGGCGTACGGGGTGTCCAAGACCTACCTCGGGCGCAGGTCATCGCTGGTGGCCGCTGCCTCCCTGGTCGTCGACTACGTGTTGAACGTGGCGGTGTCGATCGCCGCGGGCGTCGCGGCCCTCACCTCGGCGGTGCCCGCGCTGCTGCCGTACACGGTGTGGCTGTGCCTGGCGGTCCTGGCGCTCGTTACCGCGATCAACCTGCGGGGCATCGCGCACAGCGCCCGTCTGTTCATTGCGCCCACCGCGCTCTTCGTCCTCTCCATCGTCGCGGTGATCGTCGTCGGGATCTTCCGGGACCACCCCGTGTCGGTCGAGCACGCCACCGCGCAGGCGCACACGCTGCAGACCGTCGGGGTGCTGTTGCTGCTGCGGGCCTTCGCCAACGGATGCGCGGCGCTGACGGGCGTCGAGGCCATCGCCAACGCGGTGCCCACCTTCCGCACCCCCCGGGTAAAACGGGCCCAGCGCGCCGAGGTCGCGCTCGGTGCGATCCTCGGCCTGATGCTGATCGGCATCGCCGCGCTCATCGTGCGGTTCCACATCCGCCCGGTCCACGGCGTCACGATCCTGTCCCAGGTCACCGCCGGCTCGCTCGGGCACGGGATCGGGTACTACGTCGTCCAGTTCTCCACGGTGGTGCTCCTCGCCCTCGCCGCCAACACCTCGTTCGGCGGCATGCCCGTCCTCGCCCAGCTCCTGGCCAAGGACAACAACCTGCCGCACCTGTTCGCCCTGCGGGCCGAGCGGCAGGTCCATCGCTACGGCATCGCCTTCCTGACCGCCACCGCCGCCCTGCTGCTCATCGGCACCGGCGGCGACATGAACACGCTGGTGCCGCTGTTCGCCATCGGCGTCTTCGTCGGCTTCACCCTGTCGCAGGCGGGCATGGTCCGGCACTGGTGGACCGAGCAACCCGCCGGGTGGCGCCCGCGTGCCGCGCTGAACGGCTTCGGCGCCCTGCTCACCGCGCTCGCCGCGATCATCGTGACCGCCACCAAGTTCAGCGAGGGCGGCTGGCTGATCGTCGTCACGATGCCGCTGATGGTCGCGCTCATGGCGGCCATCCACCGCGCCTACGACCGCATCGGGGAACGGCTCGAGATGAGCCGGGTCCCCGCGCGTCCGCGTCCCCGTCGCGCCCTCGTGATCGTCCCCATCGGAGCGGTCAACCGGCTCACCCAAGAGGCGATGTCGGCCGCGCTGTCCATCGGCGACCGGGTCGTCGCCGTGCGCGTCACGCACCCCGACGAGCCCGAAGACACCAAGAACTTCATCGAGGCGTGGGAACGCTGGGCCCCGGACGTCAACCTGACCCTGGTCAACGACGACCACCGTCGCCTCGTCGAACCGATCGTCGAGTACGTCCGCGGCGTCGACGAGCCGCACGTGTTCGTCCTGATCCCCGAGGTCGAACCGGCGCACGCCTGGCAGCGGATCCTGCAGAACCAGCGCGGGGCCGTGCTCGCGCACGCGCTGCGCCGCGACACCGACGCGGTCGTCTGCCGGCTGCGCTTCCGCCTCACCCCGATCGGAGATTCCCGAAACGCCATGCCCTGACCGGCGATCGCGACTCGCTTCGGAGTGGACGGTGGAAAGGCATCTCTCGTGCTCGACGGTGTGCTGCTCGTGGCCGGCTTCGCCCTGCTGGTGGCCGGTGCGCTCGTGTTCACCAACGCGGTGGAATGGGCGGGGATACGCCTCGACCTCGGTCATGGAGCGGTCGGCAGTGTGCTGGCGGCCGTGGCGACGGCCATGCCCGAATCCCTCGTACCGATCGTCGCGATCGTCCGAGGCGAGCAGGGCGGCCCGATCGCGATCGGCGCGATCATCGGCGCGCCGTTCCTGCTCGGCACCCTGGCGATGGCGCTGTGCGGCGCGGCGCGGCCGCGATGTTCTACCGGGTCCGGCGGAACGGGACCGGCCTGCGGCTGGACCGGCAGGCGATGAGCCGGGACCTGCTCGTCTTCCTCGGCACGCTGTCGATCGCCATCGTGATCGGCAACGTCCGCTCCCGCCCACTGCACGTCATCGGCGCGGTGCTGCTGGTCGCCGTGTACGGGGCGTACCTGGCCACGACGATCGCCCGGGCCAGGCGGCATGGCGGCGAGGAGGAGCTGCCCGGCCCGTTGTACTTCAGCCTCGACAAGGACGCTGCGCCACGGGCATACCAGATCATCGCGCAGACGATCGCAGGCGTCGCCCTGCTGGTCGGCGGCGCGGAGCTGTTCGTCACCGTGATCGAGCGCCTCGCCCACGCCCTCGGCGTCAACCCCCTGGTCCTGACGCTCCTGGTCGCCCCACTGGCGACCGAACTCCCGGAGAAGATCAACAGCGTGCTGTGGATCCGGCAGGGCAAGGACACCCTCGCCTTGGGCAACATCACCGGCGCCATGGTCTTCCAGTCGATGCTGCCCGTCGCGGTCGGGATGGCGTTCACCGACTGGCACCTGACTGCCCCCGCCCGGTTCGCCGCGTTCGCCGCGCTCGGTGGTGCGATCCTCGCCGTGATCGCCGTACGTCGTACCGGCCGGTTCTCCGGCCCCTTCATCGGCTGCTGGGCCGGGCTGTACGCCGGGACGGTCGCCTCGATCATCGTGCTGACCTGAGGCTGCTCGAACCGGCGCGTGTCGGGTCCGCGCGCTCGAGCTTGGTCCAGCCGGTCCAGCCTCGCTCCTTCAGCAACTCGATCAGTCGACGGGCCGGCGGCAAGGCGTCGAACGCCAGTGTGTCCATCAGCGTGACCAACGGTGGCTCGATGTCGGTGTCGTCGACGTAGTCCTCGCCCTGCTCGTCGGCCAGCTGCGCGATGTAGGCGGCCAGCTCGTCGGCCAGCTCGACCAGACGTGAGTCGTCGTCGGCCTGGTCGAGAGCCCGGCCCAGGGTGAGGTAGAAGCCGATGAGCTGGGGATCGGCGAGCTGCTCCCGTTTGCGTGCCATCCACTCCGGGACTCGCTCGGGTGAGCGCGCGGCCAGCGGGATCCAGCCGTCGCGCTCGACCTGGACGATCCGCTCGTCGACGCCGAGTGCCCGAAGTCGGTCGAGGAACTCGACCACCTCCGGTGGCAACACCAGGTTGTCCCCGGCGGCGAGCCGAGCGATCCGCTCCCGGTGCCGCTGCCGCTCCCGGATTTCCGCATGGAGCCGTTCGTCGATGTCGGCGACCGCCGCGGCGAACTCCTCCTCGTCTGCCTGCAGCAGCTCCCGCACACGCGCCAGTGGCACGCCTGCCTCGGCGAGGGTCCGGATCTTGATCAGCTCGACCACGGCGGCGGCATCGTACCTCCGGTAGCCGGAGCGGTCCCGCTCCGGCTCCGGCAGCAGCCCCTTGGAGTGATAGTGCCGCACCGCGCGCACCGTGACTCTGGCGTACGACGCCAGCTCGCCGATGGTCAGCATCGGACCACTCTCCCAGGAGCTGTTCAAGAAGTGGCCTGGCCGGCCGGGCCTTGTGGTCTCCGGATGATCTGGGCGATCTCCGGGGCGTGCGTGAAGACCAGCCGGTGATCGGCGTCGAGCCAGGACGTGGAGACGTGCGGCTGCTCGCGGACGAGCCGCTCGACGCCGGCACGCCAGTTCTGGTTGTACCGCGTCGTACGCCGATCGCCGCTGTCGCCGGCCATCGAGGTCGACATGATCATGCTGATGGGCCGGTCGATCTTCCGGTACCGGTCGAGGATCCCGGACCGAACAACATCGATCTCGACATTCAGGTCGAGGATCTCCTGGGCGGTGAGCAACACCTGACACGCGGTGCCCCGCAGGGCCTCATGCCGGGTCGCCAGGTCCTCCCACATCGCGCGGAACTCCGGCAGGTCGGCCTCGGTGATGAACGGTTCGGGCACCGGGTTCGCCCCGTCGATGAGTACGAGTTCGGCGACGGTGCCGGGATGCTCGGTGGCATAGTGCACGGCCAGGTCCGCGCCCAGCGAGTAGCCCACGAGCACGGGCGGTGAGGGCAGGCCGAGGCGTGCCGGCTCCGCCAGCACGGCGGTGAGATCGCCGAGGAACGCCTCGAAGGAGTACCGGTCGGCGGCCGAGGCGAGGCCATGGCCCCGCAGGTCGAAGGTCACCACGTCGTGGTCGCGCCGCAGCAGCTCCGTCAGCTCGCGCAGGTCGGCCTGTGTCGAGTTCAGTCCAGGGCACAGGACCAGCGGTCGTCCCCGGCCGCCGCGGGACACCGGGATCGTGACGCCGTCGTGGTGGACCGTGAAGTGCCGCATCGTCCTGTCGCCGCTCTCATCGGCTTTCGTGGTCATGCCAACGATGCTGAGAGGTTGCCCCTGCGTCAGGGTCAACCGTCGCGGGATTCGGACATTAAGGCGACGTTAGGGATGACATCCCCCATGTGCGGATCCCGTAGCGGGACCTCACATCGCCTCTTCCTGGGCCTACCGTGAGGTCGTCGGCTGCTTGTGAAAGAAAGCACAAGGTTATGGAAGAGTTCAATGAGTCCCCTGATCCGCTCTTCGTCCCGGTCCGCCGTTCCTCGGCGGGCACGTTGACGCCGTTGACCGCGCGGCTTCCCGCCGGCCCGCGTGTCGGGGTGGCCTTCACCGGTCTGGCGGCCCTGCGAGCGGCTTCCGGGCCGGCGCAGGAATGGATCCGGCTGAGCGAGCACGCTCTGCGCGGTCTCCTGTCCCCGCTGGGGATCGATCGGATCCAGCTCGACCCGATGCTGGTCGCCGCCGACGTCAACCGGCCGACGCCGGTGCGGAACGTCCCCAGGCCGGCGACGGCGCAGGCGGTGGACCGATGACCGCCGGGCTGCAGGCCGTGGCGGTGATCGCCATCGTCCGGGTCCGCATGGCGGACCAGGTGCCGCCGGAGTCGTTCGAGACCTGGCTGCGCGACCGGCCGGCCGTACGGGGCGTCTGGTCGCTCAGCGGCGACTGCGACTACGAGATCCGCCTCACCACGGCGAGTCTCGACGAGCTCAACGCGGAACTGCGCGCCCTGCGCCACCGGGGCGCCGAACAGACCAGCACCTGCCTGCTGCTGCGCGAGATCCTTTAGGAGGGGAATCCGATGGTTCTGACCCGGGAACGGAGCACGCTCGACCACGCGATCTGGCCGGCGACGGCACGGGCCACCCCGGACGGCGACGTCATGGTCGGCGGCGTGCGGCTGAGCGACATCGCCGAGCGATACGGCAGCCCGGTCCACGTCATGGACGAACTCGACGTACGGCAACGCTGCCGGGACTTCCGCCACGCGTTCCCGGACGCCGAGATCGCCTACGCCGGCAAGGCCTTCCTGTGCCGCGCCATGGCCCGGTGGATCGCCGAGGAAGGGCTCGCGCTCGACGTCTGCTCGGCCGGCGAACTCGCCGTGGCGCGATCGGCGCGGTTCCCGGCGGAGCGGATCCTCATGCACGGCAACGGCAAGACCCCGGAGGACCTGCGAGCCGCCCTGTCGTACGGCGTGAGCCGCATCGTCGTCGACTGTCCCTCCGAGATCACCCGGCTGGCCGCCCTCACCGGCCGGGACGGGCCCGCCCAGCAGGTGCTGATCCGTGTGACCCCTGGTGTGGACGGGAAGACCCACCCGGCCGTGGCGACCGGCGGCGAGGAGCAGAAATTCGGCTTCTCCCTGGCGTCCGGCGCCGCCGCCGAAGCCGTGCGCCGGGTCCTCGCCCAGCCCGCACTCGCCCTGACCGGCCTGCACTGCCACATCGGATCGCAGATCACCGGCATCACCGCCTACCAGCAGGCCGCCCGCCGGATGGCGAGCCTGCTCGCGGCCGCACGGGACGAACACGGCGTGGTGCTGCCCCACCTCGATCTGGGCGGCGGCTTCGCCGTACCGTACCTGCAGGGCGAACACGGCCTCGACCCGCGCACCCTGGCCGAACCCCTGATCACCGCGCTCCGGTCGGCCTGCGACTCCCACCGGCTCCCCCTGCCACGGGTCACCCTCGAACCGGGCCGTGCCATCAGCGCCCGCGCGGGCGTCACCCTCTACCGGGTTCTCGGGGTCAAGCACACCGCGGCCGGCCGTGTCTTCGTCACCGTCAACGGCGGCATGAGCGACAACCCGCGGCCGAGCCTGTACGGCGCCCGCTACTCGATACGGCTGGTCGGCCGGCGCGCCGCTCCAGGGCACCGATTCGTCACCGTCGCCGGACGGCACTGCGAGGCGGGCGACGTGCTCGTCGAGGACGCGGAGCTCCCGGCGGACCTGCGCCCGGGAGACCTGCTCGCCAGCGCCTCCACGGGCGCCTACCACCACTCCATGGCCTCCAACTACAACCTGGTTCCCAGGCCACCCGTCGTCGGCGTGCGGGCCGGAGAGAGCCGCCTGCTGATCCGCCGCGAGACCGAGACGGACCTCCTCGTCCGCGACGTCGGCTGAGCGCGAGGCACCGGCCGACAGGGCGCCGACGGCTTCACATCACCATTGATGTTAGGAATCTGTCAAGAATTTAGTTGCAAACGTCATGGCCGCGTACCAGCGCCTTTTGCGGCAACCGAACGGCTCATAGTCTTTGTCGTCCACCCTGGATTTCCGGTGGCAACGGACGGCGCACGACAGGCGCGCGAAAGGTAACAGCCGTACTCTCCGTGCAGCCGCTCGACGAACGTGGACAGGAGGCGTCGTGGAACTGCCCGACGTGGGCAAGGTGTTCGGCCTGGACATTGCCGGCCTGGCCGACCAGGCTCAGGATCAGGCGTCGAAAGCGGCTGAACTGCAGCGCCGGATTTCCGGTCTGGTCGGACACGCCGAGACCGCCGACGGCAGGATACGACTTTCGTTCTCTCCCGACGAAGGGCTGTCGGAGCTGCGCATCGACCCGCGCGCGATGAGGCTCGGTTCGGAAGAACTGGCCGAGACCATCCGGGAGCTCACGCGGCAGGCCATGCGCGACCTCGCGGGGCGAAAGCAGGAAGCGGCCCGTGAGCTGTTCGGTATCGACTTCGAGCCCGAGGCGGCCAAGCCGGATCCGGAGGCGATGCGGCGGGCGCTGCACGGAGTGTCCGCGGTCGTCGAGTCCACCGGACAGGAGATGCTGACCCTCGTGGAACGGCTGCGCCGCGGCGTCGAGCGCTGAGCCGTCCCACATCGACCCGGCCCCGGGAGGCTCGGTGAGTGAGCTGCTGGCGAGCGCTGTCGTCGACGTGAACGGATCCAACCGTGCCTCGGAGCTGGAGGGGACCCTGTTCGACGGAAACGGCACGGTGCTGGCCACCGTCGACGAGCCGGGGCTGTCGCGATGGCAACGGGTGTACCGCGCCGGCTACACGTTCGCCAATCGGAAGCAGGGGGTGCGGCCGCTGGGACATCGGCTGGAGGTTCGGGGGGCGGCCGGCGAGCCGCTGTTCTCGATCGCCGATGCCCGCCGGATCGGTCCGTCCCGGCGGCGGATCCGCGTCCTCGGACCGGACGGCTCGCCGGTGGGAGCGGCCGAGCAGGCGTGGCGTAACCCCATCCGGGGTCGCTTCCGGCTGGTCGACGCGCATCGAGGCGCGCTCGGCGAGCTACGGCCATTGGGACGGTTGGCGCTGCGGTACTCCGTCGTCGACTCCGGTGGCGTCGAAGTCGCGCAGATCAGCCGGATCCCGGTCACCACGCCGCAGGGCGGCGGCGCGCCCAGCCGATGCCATGTCACGTTCGGCGATGTGTCCGACCCGCTGCGCGTCGTCGTCCTTGGATGCGCCATCGCCCTACAGCTGATGGTGTGAATCAGCGCTCTCAGGCGTAGGTGTCATCGATTCCATCGACCGTCGTCATAGTCGCCAAGTCGATCGCGGAGATTGTCGCTGATGTTTCCGGAGGTCAACGACAGGTCTCCGCCCCACGTCGTCGCATTTCCCCATGCTCCCGCCGTTCGCGGGAACGTGCGGGGCGTGAAGCCGAATTTCTCGAAGGGCCACTTGGCGCCGTTCATGAGCGACTTGTTGAGGTCGCGCTCCAGGCGGGAGAGAGTCCCCGACAGGAGGTTGTCGACACTGTCGAGGGCGCCGTGCAGGAGGTCGCCCAGCACCTTGTCGTTGCCGTTGAACAGCTGTCCGCCGACGTCCACGGCCATGCCCGCGCCGACGACGCCGGCGAGCCCCTTGGCGATGCGCTCTTCGAGCGTGTCGAGCCGGTCCAGGTAGGTGAAGCACGTCACGGCGGCCTGGGACGCGGTCGCCTCGGCGGCGGCGACGGTGAACAGGCCGGCCATCGCCAGGAGAACGTACGCCATGTTCCAGAGCATGACGGCCGCGATGATCACCATGAGCGTGATGAGGATGAAGAGCATCGCCGCGAGGATGAACATGGCCACTGCCACGACCGTCGCCATGGCCATCTCGAATGCGATCTGCGCCTCGTAGTCTTCCATCTTGCGCTCGAAGGCGGCTCGGTCGTCGCCCTTCCATTCCTCGGGCGTGAGTCCGGCGACCGTGCTGCGCACGGTGTTCCTGGCATCGCTGAGGTCATCGCGTATGCCCCACCACTTCTTCGCGCTGTCGAGTATCGCCTCCGGATCGCACTGGTCCTCGAACATCTCGGCCACCAGCGGCCATGCCGCGGGAATGACGAAGGCCGCGGCCGTGACGGCGCTCAGTGCGCTCCCGGCGGCCAGTGAACTCGTACTCACCGGCGATTCCCCCGTTCTCCCGTCATATTGATCTGATGGTGCTCTTGTCCTCGGCGGCGGCCCAGGCGGCACCCGACAGGCAGAGCCTCTGGTGGATCTGCGCGAGGTGGTTCCTCTTCGTTTTGAGCTCCTCTTCCATGAACTCGACCGCCTCCACATAGGCCACCGCGAACTCGTAGCAGGTCGAGGTGAACAGGCCCTGCTCGGTAGCCCGCACCACCGGGATATCGCTCGACGCATGCTCGAAATAGGTGCCGACGTTGAATTCCAGGTCCCGGCCGAGCCGACAAAGCCGTTCCGGCTCAGCGGCCACGTCGTACCCACTCCCCGAATTCGGATCCGGACTCACGGTGCAACCCCCTGATTCACCCCGAAATGTGACGAGGTAAACGATATTGCAATTGCGGGTCCCGGAGCGCGGCGTGTGGCGCTAAGGATCCGTGAAATTAATGCATCACCGGTATTCGGCGAGACGCGGGCGTACGCCGGCGAACGCGATGCCCGCCACGCCGAGCGCGACGGCCCAGGGGATGAGGCTCCAGCCGCTCAGGTCCTTCTCTCCGGCACGGATCGACGTGGCGAAGTGGGACCGGTTGAGGTCGATCAGCGCGGTCAGGTTCTTGTCGTACTGGTCGAAGTCGTAGTTGGAGTTTCCGGGCGTGTATGCCGTGTTGAACCGGATCGCGTCGTGGAGCCTGCCCCGGCCGGCCAGCGCCCGCATCGTCGAGTCGTCCTGCTGGTAGGTGAGGAACGCGGACAGCGTCCGCTCGGCGAGGTCTCGTTCACCGGGGAAGGTGATGTTGCGGAACTCGGTCCCCAGGTATCCACCCCATCCGATGTCCGTGTGATCGGCGCCGTAGGCGTTCCACGCCTGGCGCAGCGCGGTCGGGTAGCCGGCCGGCGTGGTCACCGACGGCAGCGCCGCGAGTTGCTGGGTCTTGGCCAGGAACGCCTGTTCGTATTCCGGCCGGCGCGAGGGGTCGACCAGGTAACGGCTCTCGTCGGCGTTGGCGTCGTACCCGACCGCGCGCGCCTGCGAGAGCGCCAGAACGGAGTCGAAGGCGTCCTTCTTCGCCGCCCGCAGATGCCCGGCCGCGCCGGTGAGCGTGGTCACCCCCGCGACCAGCGTCATTCCGGTGACCAGCGTGGCGAGCAGCAGGAACGGATTGAACCGTCGCCGGAAACGACGGGTGAGCATGATCTGCAGCCCGATCAGCACGCCGATCAGGGCGGCGCCGGTCAGTGCGGTCAAGACCGCGGTCCGCACCGCTTGCGCGTGCTTCGCCTGGTAGGAGTGTTCCAGCGCGCCGGAGTTAGCCTCTGTCAGGCCGGCCGCGGCGGGCAGCAGTTGGTTCTTGAGTAGATCGGTGGCCTGCCGGTACAGCCCCAACGCGGTCGGCGACGGCCGGCCCGCCACGTGGTGGACGTCGCCGTCCACGAGGATGGCCTGGGCGGTCAGGGCCTCGTACCTGCCGAGGGCGTCCAGCACCGTGCGGATCGCCCGCTGCGCCGCGGGATCTCCGGCGCCGACGGCCGCGGCCTGCTGGAGGTCCGCGTCGGCCTGCCGGCGACGCTGCTCGTAGATGCCCAGCGCCTTGTCCCGGCCGACGCCGAGGTTCCGCTCGTCGCCGACCAGCAGCACGTTGGCGACCTGGGCGTCCATGTCGTTCAGCGCGAAGTAGGCGTCCGACGTCGCGACCACCTGCGGACCGGAGCGATGCCCGATGTCCCGCAGCCCGCCGCGTACCCCGGTGATCCCCTGCGTGACCACGGCGGCCAGGACCATGGCGAGGACCGCCACGGTGATGGTCAGCGCCCAGATCCGCTGCGGTGTCGTCGCCCGGGACCGTCGGCGCACGGCCGGGTCGGGGCTTGATTCCCGGGCCTTGATCAGTGCCGGACCGCCCGACGTCACCACGCTCATCGCCTCATCGCCCGTCATGCCTGTGATGCGGATATGAAGCGATCTTCATGCCGGGCGTTCCCGGCCCGTCTCGTCCTAACGCGCCGGTACCGTCGGCGACGGATTTCTTAACGCTCCCTTAGCGCGCCGGCCAGCGGTCGCAGTCGGCGCCGGTGCTCCCGGGACTTCGGCCGATATCCCGTTATCTGGAGGTGAGCAGGACGCCCGCGTAGGAGATGCCGGCGATCAGCGCCCAGGACGTCAGTCCGAGCAGGAGGGCGCGGCGGCCGGTCCGCGCGAGCTCCCGCAGGCGTACGGCGCTGCCGAGACCGAACAGGGCGGCCGCGAACAGCACGTCGCGGGCGACGGTCGCGGCGGACAGGGCGCCGTGCGGGACGGTCACCGTCGAGCGGAGCGCCATCGTGGCCAGGAACCCGATCACGAACAGCGGGAGCACCGCGGGCCGGCCTCGCCCGTCGGCGCGGGCGCCCCGGCGGGTGCGCAGCGCGACCCCGGCGGCGATCGGCGCGAGCATGACCACCCGGACCAGTTTGACCGCGACCGCCGGGACGAGCGCCGCCGAACCCGCGATGGCCGCCGTGGCGACGACCTGGCCGACGTCGTGCACGCTGGCGCCGATCCAGCGGCCCGCGTCGTACGGCGACAGGCCCAGCAGGCGGGCGATGGGCGGCAGGACGGCGATGGCCAGGCTGCCGCACAGCGTGACGAGGCCGACGGCGGTGGCGGTCTCGCGTTCCGCTTCGGGATCGCCGGGACGGGTGCCGAGCGCGCCGTCCACCGCCGCGACGGCCGACGCGCCGCAGATCGAGAAGCCGGCCGCCACGAGGAGGGAGAGGCGTTCGGACAGACCCAGCCGGCGGCCCATCCACCGCGTGCCGGTGAATGTCACCACGAGCACCGTCACCACCATGACGATCGTCTGCGCGCCCAGGGCGAGGATGTCCCCGAACGACACCTGCAGCCCCAGCAGCACCACTCCCAGGCGCATGAACCTGGTCGCGGCGAAGCGCAGGCCCGGTCGCGTCGCCGTGGGCAGCAGCCCGAGGTTGGCGGCGAGCACGCCGAGGATGAGCGCCGCGGTGAGCATCGGCACCGCCCCGGCCACCCGGTGCACGCCGTACGCCGCCGCCACGGCGAGGGCACTGGCCGCGATGCCCGGCGCCAGCGTCCGCCCACGCCGAAGCAGGGGCGATCCGGCGGCCGGCGCGTGCGGCGGCGTGGCGCCGCCGACCGGCTCGGCCCGCCGGTCGGGGGACGCTCCGACCGGCTCCGCCCGCCCGTCGGGGGACGCTCCGCTCGGCCACCCGGCTGTGGGATGGTGCGGCGTGGAGATCGACATGACTTCCAGCATCGGCCCTGGACGGCCCCCGCAGTAGCAGCCATTTCCCTGTCACGTCATAGAGTTCCCCTATGACCACACGGCTGCCCGACCTGGAAGCGCTGGAACTGCTGGTGGCCGTCGCCGAGACCGGCAGCCTGGGCCAGGCCGCCGCCCGGCAGGGCATCAGCCAGCCCTCGGCCAGCGCCCGGATGCGCACGCTGGAGCGGCGGCTGGGCGTGCGGCTCCTCGTGCGCTCGACCAGCGGCTCCCGGCTGACCTCGGCCGGGGCGGTGGTCACCGACTGGGCGCGCGCCGTCCTCGTCCAGGCGAACGCGCTCGTCGAGGGCGTCGCCGCGTTGCGCTCCCGCCAGGAGGACCGCCTCCGGGTGTCGGCCAGCCTCACGATCGCCGAGCACCTCGTCCCCGGCTGGCTCGTGGCGCTGCGCGAGGCCGCACCGGGCGTCCACGTCGAGCTGAACGTCGCCAACAGCACCCACGTGATCGAGCGCCTGCGGGCGGACGAGGCGGACCTGGGCTTCATCGAGGGGCGCGGCGCACCGCGCGACCTGCACAGCCGCGCCGTCGGCCGGGACCGTCTCGTGATCGTCGTCGTGCCGGGGCACCCGTGGGCGCGCAAGCGCCGGCCGTTGCGTCCGGTCGAGTTGGCGAGCACGCCGCTGCTCCTGCGGGAGGCCGGGTCGGGTACCCGTGAGACGTTCGAGGCCGCGCTGGCGTCGTACGGGGGGCCGGCCGAGCCCGCCCTCGAACTCGGCGCGACCGCCCCGCTGCGCGCCGCCGCCATGGCCGGCACGGCGCCGGCCGTGCTCAGCGCCCTGGTCGTCGCGGATGAGGTCGCGGCGGGACGGCTCGTCGAGGTGCCCAGCGAGCTGCGGCTCGACCGGGTGCTGCGGGCGGTGTGGCCGCGCGGCCGCGAACTTCCCGAGCCCGCCGTCCACCTCCTGCGCGTCGCCCGCTCGTGAGCCGCACGCCGTGGCGGGCGTTAGAACGGCGTTAAGGCGGTGCCGGGCGCTGCCACGGGGCCGTCAAGGGCGCCGGAAATAGGCGTTTTCAGGTGTTGACTGCCTGCGGACCGGGCCGTCCGTCTCGAATACCGTCATCGGGGACACAATTCAGGAAGGGGGTGAATCAGATAACGACGCGAGGCAGGCTCAAGATCTACTTCGGTGCCGCGCCGGGGGTCGGCAAGACGTACGCCATGCTCGA
Organism: Actinoallomurus sp. NPDC050550; assembly: GCF_040655075.1. NCBI lineage: Bacteria > Bacillati > Actinomycetota > Actinomycetes > Streptosporangiales > Thermomonosporaceae > Actinoallomurus > Actinoallomurus sp. NPDC050550. The sequence continues at coordinate 44,713 of NZ_JBFAJC010000022.1, forward strand.
CGAGGCCCAGCGGCGGGTGGAGCGCGGTGTCGATCTCGTCGTGGGCTACGTCGAGACGTACGGCCGGGCGCGTACCACGGCGCTGCTCGACGGCCTGGAGACGGTGCCGGTCCGCGAGGTGGCCCACCGCGACCGGGTCTTCACCGAGATGGACGTCGACGCGATCCTCGCCCGCCGCCCCGCAGTGGTGCTGGTCGACGAACTCGCGCACACCAACATCCCCAGATCCCGCAACGACAAGCGGTGGCAGGACGTCGAGGAACTCCTCGACACGGGCATCGACGTCGTCACCACCGTCAACGTCCAGCACCTGGAGTCCCTGGCCGACGTCGTCGAGCGCATCACGGGGGTACGGCCCCGGGAGACCGTGCCCGACGAAGTCGCCCGGCGCGCCGACCAGATCGAGCTGGTCGACATGGCGCCGGAGTCGCTGCGCCGTCGCCTCGCCCACGGCAACGTCTACGAGCCGGACAAGATCGACGCGGCGCTGTCCAACTACTTCCGCATCGGCAACCTGACCGCGCTGCGCGAGCTGGCCCTGCTCTGGGTCGCCGACCGCGTCGACGACGCGCTCGCCCGCTATCGGGACGAGAAGGGCATCACCGAGACCTGGGAGGCGCGGGAACGGATCGTCGTCGCGCTGACCGGCGGTCCCGAGGGCGACACGCTCATCCGCCGCGCCGCCCGAATCGCCGCCCGGGCCGGCCGGGCCGACCTGGTCGCCGTGCACGTCGCCAGAGGAGAGGGCCTCGCCGACGGGTCGCCGGAGGCGCTCGCCCGCCAGCGCGCGCTCGTGGAGAGCCTGGGCGGCTCCTACCACCAGGTCACCGGTGGCAACGTGCCCAAGGCCCTCATGGAGTTCGCCAACGCCGTGAACGCCACGCAGATCGTGCTCGGGTCGAGCCGGCGGAGCCGCTGGCAGTACGCCTTCGGGCCGGGCGTCGGCGCGACCGTCGCCCGCCTGTCCGGCGACGTGGACGTGCACATCGTCACCCACGACTACGCCGGCAAGGGCAGGGGACGGGCGTCCGTCCCGCCCACTTCGCTGGGCCGCGGACGCCGAACGGCCGGCTGGTTCCTCGCGCTGTTCGGCCCGCCGGCGCTGACCGCGCTGCTGTCGGCGGGCGGGCGGCACTTCGAGCTCCCCACGGAGCTGCTGTTCTTCCTCGCGCTGGCCGTCGGCGTGGCGCTCGTCGGCGGGCTGTGGCCCGCGATCGTCGCCGCCGTCGCCGGGTTCCTGCTCGTCAACTGGTTCTTCACGCCCCCGCTGCACACCCTCACCGTGGCCGAGCTCGAGAACGCCATGGCTCTCCTGGTGTTCGTGACCGTGGCCGTCGCCGTCTCCACCGTCGTGGATCTCGCGGCGCGGCGCAGCTCCCAGGCGGCGCAGGCGCGCGCGGAGGCGACCACGCTCAGCATGCTCGCGACGAGCGTGCTGCGCGGCGAGGACGCCCTGCCCGAGCTGCTCGAGCGCGTTAGGGAGACGTTCGGGCTGTCTACGGTGACGCTGCTCGAACGCTCCGGCGACGACTGGGCACCCGTCGCGTCGGCCGGCCCGGGGACCTGCGCGCGGCCCGGCGACGGGGACGTCACCGTCCAGGTCAGCGACACCCTGACACTCGCGCTGGACGGCCGGGTGCTGCCGGCCGCCGACCGCCGCGTCCTGGCCGCCTTCGCCTACCAGGCTGCGGCCGCCCTCGACCGCCAGCGGCTGGCCGAGGAGGCCAAGGAGGCCCGGCGGCTCGCCGAGGGCAACCGGATCCGTACCGCGCTCCTCGCCGCCGTCTCCCACGATCTGCGGACACCCCTGGCCTCGATCAAGGCGAGCGTCAGCAGCCTCCGCTCACCGGACGTGCGGTGGGACCCCGAGGACGAGGCCGAGCTCCTGGCCACGATCGAGGAGTCGGCCGACCGCCTCGACGGCCTCGTCGCCAACCTGCTCGACATGAGCCGCCTGCAGACCGGCGTCGTCAACCCGCTCGCCCGCACCGTCTCCCTCGACGAGGTGATCCAGCCGGCGCTGGCGAACGTCCCGGGCGACCAGGTCAAGGTCGAGGTGCCGGACAACCTGCCGGCCGTCGTCGCCGACCCAGGGCTCCTGGAGCGCTCTTTGGCCAACGTCATCGAGAACGCCGTACGGCACGGCGGTCCCGAGCCGGTCCGCGTCACCGCGAGTGAGCACGGCGGCATGGTCGAGCTGCGGATCGCCGACCGCGGGCCGGGCGTCCCGGACTCCGCCAAACTCCGGATGTTCGAGCCGTTCCAGCGGCTCGGCGACCGGCCGCGCGGCAGCGGGGTCGGTCTGGGCCTCGCGGTGGCGCGAGGCTTCGCCGAGGCCGTCGGCGGCGACCTCCGCGCCGAGGACACCCCCGGCGGCGGACTGACCATGGTGTTCTCACTGCCGACCGGGACGAGCGGTACGGTGCGGGCAGGCAAGGGGGAAACGTGACACGAGTACTCGTCGTCGACGACGAGCCGCAGATCGTCCGCGCGCTGCGCATCAACCTGCGGGCCCGCGGCTACGAGGTCGACGCCGCCCCCGACGGCCGCACCGCCCTCGACCTGGCGGCGCGTCGCCATCCCGACGTCATAGTCCTCGACCTGGGCCTGCCCGACATGGAGGGCGCCGAGGTGATCAAGGGCCTGCGCGGCTGGACGAGCGTGCCGATCATCGTGCTGTCCGCTCGGCACGCCTCCGAGGAGAAGGTCGAGACGCTCGACGTCGGCGCCGACGACTACGTGACCAAGCCGTTCGGCATGGACGAGCTGCTGGCCCGGCTCCGCGCCGCCGTACGGCGGGCCGCCCCGCCCGAAGAGGACGCCGTGATCGTCACCGACGACTTCACCGTCGACCTGGCGGCCAAGAAGGTCGTCCGCGATGCCGCCGACGTACGCCTCACCCCGACCGAGTGGCACGTCCTCGAGGTGCTCGTGCGCAACGCCGGGCGGCTCGTCAGCCAGCAGCAACTGCTCCGCGAGGTCTGGGGCCCGTCGTACGCGAACGAGACCGGCTACCTGCGCGTCTACCTCGCCCAGCTGCGCCGCAAGCTGGAGAAGGACCCGTCCCGACCCCGCCACCTGATCACCGAACCGGGCATGGGCTACCGCTTCGAACGCTGACCATGGGAAGGAACGGCGGCTGTGTGGCATAAGGGGTCATGGGCGGACCGGTGAGGTGTCAGACTGCGGTCATGCCCGACGGTTCCTTGGCAGCGTTGATCACGGCCGGAGGAACGATCGCCGGTGTCGCGGTCACGCTGTGGGGCACGGTCCGGCGGGAGTCCGTCCAGGCCGAGCGCGAGCGCGGAAGGCTGGCTCTGGAGGCCCGGCAGACCGCGTACGGCGAGCTGCTCGGCCCGGCGATGCAGCTGCGTGTCGAGCTCGAGCTGGCCGGCCAGCGATCATGGCGTGACCTGGACGTCAAGCTCGCCGCCGTCGACGAGCACGCGCGCATGGTGGGCCAGCGAGCCTCCCACGTGGCGGTGCTCGCTCCCGACCTGGCCGACGCCGCCCGTGCGCTCGCCGCCGCCGCCACGGCCCTGGTGGCCTTCGCCGCCCGGAACGCCGAGTTGAAGTACGATCCCGGGCCCGAGACGAGGTTCCTGATCGGAGAGATCAGGGCGCCGATCGACTTCAGTGCCTTCGACGCGAGGCTGGAGGAGATGTATCAGGCGGTCGAGGCCGACCTCGGCGACCGTCACCCGTCCGGGCGCGGGTCGTCCGGCCGGTGGGCGTGGATACGGCGGGCGTCCCGCCGCTGACGCGGCGGCAGGTCCGGGTCGCGGGCGGTCTCCGCGCGCCGGGCGAGGTCCGCCGCCGCGTCGTCGTCGCCGCGCAGCCTCGCGACCCGCGCGGCGTACAGCAGCACCGGGCCGCTGCCGGAGGCCTCGTCCAGCGCGACCGTGATCTCCCGCTGTGCCTCGTCGAACCGCCCGAGCGTGGCCAGCGCGAGCGCCCGGGCCGCCCGGGTGACCGGCCGGAGCCGCCGCACGCGGTCGAGATCGCGCAGGGCCCCTTCGGCGTCGCCGAGGTCGGCCAGGAACTCGCCTCGCGTGCGCAGGATCTCCGGCGCGTCGCCTTCGGCCGACAGGACGCCGTCCAGGACGGTGATCGCCGCACGCGTCTGCCCGAGCTCCCAGAGCGCCCGGGACAGCTCGGCCTGCACGGTGAGGTCGGTGGGGAGGCGTTCGGCGGCGGCGTGCAGCTCTTCCAGGGCCTCCGTTCGACGGCCGTCCGCGAGCCGGAGCTGGCCGATGGCCGCGAGCAGCCGGCCGACGGCCACGCGGTCCTGCCGGGCCTCGAACAGGGAGGCCGCCGTCTGGTAGTGCGTCTCCGCCTCCTTGCGCAGGCCTCGCCCGTGCGCGACGTTGCCGAGCAGGGACTCGGCCTCCGCGCGCAACCGCAGATCGGACGCGGGCCCGAGGCGTACGGCGGTGACCGCCTGGCGCTCGGCCCGCGCGAACTCGCCGCTCGCCAGGGCACGCTCGGCCGCGCGCAGCCGCTCGGCCGGCCCCGCCGTGCTGGGACGGGTCTCGATCATCCGGCCGAGGGGCCCGATCAGCCGCGGATGCTGGAGTTCGTAGGTGAGCCCTCCGCCCGAGCGCTTCGACTTGATCAGGTGGAGGTCCTCGAGCGCGCGCAGCACGGGCGGGGGCATCCGCACCTCCGGGGAGGGCTCCCGGCCGGTGTCGGCAATGGCGCGCTGCATCCAGGATCTGAGTCTGCCGACCGGCACCTCGTACTGCTCGGCGACGTCGGCGAGAGCCCGCGCGACGTAGCCGGTCAGCGCGGGATGGCCGTCAGTGTGCGCCCGGACCACGTCGGCCGTGATCGCGCCGCCCTGCGGGGGCAGCGATCGCCACAGCCGCTCGCAGACGACCTGCGCGAAGGTGGGCTCGACGACCGGAGTGCCGGCACGCAGGTAGTCGACGAGCAACTCGGCGGCTCCGGGGGCGAACGACCGCGCCGTCCCCCTGAGCGGCCCGCGGACGGCGTCCAGCGCCGCGTCGGAGTCCAGAGGAGCCAGGTGGAGCCGTGCCACGTCGCCGCCGCCGATGATCCGCTCATAGGGCCCGAGGTCGGGGAGGGATCCGTCGCGAACGGACAGCAGCAGCCGCACCTCGCGGTGCTCGTCGAGCGCCTCCGCCAGCTCCTCCGCGAAGGCCCGCCGGGCCTGCTCCTGAGCCTGTGGCGGCCCGATGACGAGCTCCTCGGCCTGGTCGATGACGGTCAGCAGGGGCAGCCGGCGGCCGAGGACGTCGGCGCGGTGGGTCTGCCGGGTCAGGAACTCGGCGACCGACCATCCCGCGAGACGACTGGCCGGCTGGGCGGGTGCCCAGGACGACAGGAGCGCCAGGGTATAGGGGTTGTGATCGGGCAAGGCCGCCGCCGGGAAGACCGAACCGTAGGACAGGCACCCGGTCGGAAGGACCTCGACCTCGTTGGAGGGCAGCAGGGGCCGCGCCCCGGCCTCGATGAGGGAGGTCCGGCCGGACCCGGACGGGCCGTGCAGGACGGTGAGCCGATGGCCGCGCCATAGCTCGGCCAGCCGGTGGGACGCCTCTTCGCGGCCGAAGAACCCGCGAGCGTCGGCCGTGCTGAACGGGCGCGGCCCGATGTAGGGGAGACCGTTCGCCCGGGGCGTCATCGTATTGATCATCACGAGGCCCGGCCGATCAGAGATGAAGGCGGTCTCATGGAGATCACCTGCCGTCACCGAAGGTCACGTGACACGTCACCCGGCGAGGCTGCCTCGGCCTCCGGCGGCCGGAGGGCGCTCGTGGCGGACACGCCTCAGTCCTGGAATCCGGAGACGGCCTCGCTGTTTCGCGACTGGGTGTCGACCAGGTGCCGGAGCGCCTCGGCCAGGCACGACCCGTCGGCGGTGTCCAGATCGCCGAGGTCGAACCCGGTGAGGTCGATCAAACCCTCGTCGGGAGCTGCCGGATCGTCATTCGGCGTCGTCCTGTCGTCGCGCATGCGGCGCTCCCTGGCCCGTCCTTGCAGTCGCACCGTGAGGCATTCCCCACCGGCACAGCGGTAATCCGGCCGGGCGGGGTCATGTCTCTTCCTGTCTGTTAACTCATACACCCCCGGACGCGGGCCTGTCGATCGGTTCCAATGGGACGGGGCCATGACCATTCGTGATTTTGGGATGCCCGATAAAGGCATGTAAGTGACTAATCGTGCGCCGCGTAGGTAACGTACGTTATGGGGGCGTTCATTGCTTAACTGGACATCCATCTCCGAGTTCGCGGCATTGGCGCTGTGCACCCCGGGTAATGAGTGTTTAGATGAAGCCCGTATTCGAAGTGCATAGTGGCGGCGGAGGCGGCACGTGGAATCCGAGACGTTGGGCAGCGGGCGCACGACGGGACGCGTGCCTCAGGTGTGGGGCAGGATCCCGCCGCGCAACAAGAACTTCACCGGCCGCCAGGGGATGCTCGACAACCTGCACAAAGGCCTGACGAACCGCGTCACCGCCGTCATCCCGCAGGCGCTGCACGGCATGGGCGGCGTCGGCAAGACCCAGGTGGTCATCGAGTACGCCCACCGCTTCCGATCCGAGTACGACCTGGTCTGGTGGATCTCCGCCGACCAGCCCGACCTGGTCCCCTCCTCCCTGGCCGGTCTCGCGCCCCGGCTCGGCCTGGAGTCGGCGCAGGCGGCGGGGATCGAGGACTCCGCGGCGGCGGTGCTGGACGCCCTGCGCCGGGGCGATCCCTACGACCGTTGGTTGTTGATCTTCGACAACGCCGGCGACCCGGAGGGCATCCTGCGGCTCGTCCCCGCGGAGGGGCCCGGGCACGTGCTCATCACCTCCCGCAACCAGGAGTGGGAGAGCGTCGTCGACACCGTCGCGATCGACGTGTTCAGCCGGAGTGAGAGCGTCGAGTTCCTGAACCGCCGGGCGCCTCGGTCGATGAGCGAGACCGACGCCCAGCTGCTCGCCGAGAGCCTGGGCGACCTTCCCCTCGCCCTGGAGCAGGCGGGCGCGCTCCAGACGGTCACCGGGATGGCCCCCGACGAATACCTCGACCTGCTCAACAAGCAGCCCACCGAGTTGCTCAACCAGATTCGCGCGTCGGAGTATCCCGCCTCGATGACGGCGGCCTGGCAGCTGTCGGTGAGCAAGCTCGAGCAGCAGCTGCCCGAGGCGATGCAGCTCCTGCGAGCGTGCGCCTTCTTCGGGCCGGAGCCCATCCCGCTGGACGTCTTCCGCCGCAACACCTTCGCCGGTGAGTCGAAACTGAGCCCGGTGCTCGGCAACGCCATCCGCCGCTCCCAGGCGATCCGGATGCTCGGCCGATACGCCCTCGTCAGGATCGACTCCGAAAGCCGTACCATCCAGGTGCACCGGCTGATCCAGGCGCTCCTCCGTGAGTCTCTGTCCGCCGCCGAGCAGGCGGAGCTCCGGGAGGAAGTGCAGCAGCTTCTGGCCGGGGCCGCACCGGCCGACCCCGACAACGAGGCCGCGTGGCCGCGCTACGCGGAGCTGGTCCCGCACGTGCGGCCGGCGCGCGTCGCCGAGTCGGCCGATCCGCGGGTGCGCGTGTTCGCCAGCGACATCGTGCGCTATCTCACCACCTCGGGCGACCTGGCCACCGCCAAGGGCTTCGTGGAGGAGCTGCTCGAGACCTGGCATGCCGATGAGAACCCTGACGCGCCCGACGTCCTGCTGGCCAAGCGCCGGCTCAGCACGATCCTCCGTGAGCTCGGCGAATACGCCGAGGCCTACGAACTGGTCAAGGACACCCTGGAACGGGCGCAGCGCGTGCTGGACCCCGAGGACCATGTCACCCTCAACCTCATCAACGGATTCGGCGCCGTGCTCCGGGCGCGCGGGGAGTTCGCCGAGGCACTGCGCCATGACCAAACGTCGCTGGACCTGCACCGGTCCGCCTACGGCGAGCGCGACGGTCGCACCCTTCAAACGGTGAACAACCTCGCGCTCGACTACGCCTTGGTCAGCGACTACCGAACGGCGCGCGACCTGCACGAGCAGGCGTTCAACGCGCAGAGCGAGGCGACCACCGGCGTCAGCAAGTCGAACGTCCTGTCGTCGTGGGTCAACCTCAGCCGGGCGGTCCGGTTGTGCGGCGAATACACCGAGGCCCGTTTCCTGGGTGAGGACGCCTACGACTTCGGGCGTCAGGAGCTCAGCGCGGACAATCGCGGCACGCTGGGGGCCGGCCGGGATCTGTCGATCGCGATGCGGCGGTCCGGAGCGTACGACGAGGCCCTCGACCTCGCGCGGGACATCTTCACCAAATGCACCCGGCTTCTGGGCGCCGACCGTCCCGACACACTCGCCGCGGCGGTCGCCCTGTCGAACATCCTGCGGACGGTCGGGCGGATCGAAGAGGCCTTCCAGCTGGCCGAGGAGACCGTGAATCGGTACCCGAAGCTGTACGGGGACCAGCACCCGTATTACTTCGCCTGCCTCGGCAACCTTGCGTTGCTGCATCGCGTCCGCGACGACGCGGAACAGGCGCGTGAGCTGAACGAGAAGGCCCTCGCCGGTCTGCATGCCAGGCTGGGCAAGGACCATCACTATCCGCTGACGGTCGCCATCAATCTCGCCAGTGACCGCAACGCTCTGGGGGAGTACGAGAGCGCGCGTGAACTCGGCGCCGACAGCCTCGCCCGGCTGAGGTCCCTGCTCGGCGAAGGCCACCCCGTGACGCTGGGCTGTGCGGCCAACCTCATGCTCGATCTGCGCGCGGTCCACGCCGAGGACGAGGCCGAGACGCTCGCGGCGGCCACGATCCTCAGCTACAACCGGACGCTCGGCCCCGAGCACCCTGACACGCGGGTCGCCGCGACCGGCGGCCGGCTCGACTTCGACTTCGACGTACCGCCGATCTGAGCGTCGACGGCCGGGCGCTCCGGTCGGCTCAGGAGCGGGCGTGGTTGCGCTGGAGCCAGTGCGTCCGGTGCCGTTCCGAGTCCCGGTGTGCCCACCGGAGCGCCGGGGCGGGCACGTGCTCGGTCGCCCAGTCCTCCAGCGTGCGCCGCATCCCGGCCGCGAACATGGTGCCCTCGTCGGTCAGTGCTCCGCTGGCCAGCAGCGTCGTGGTCACCCGCAGCGCCGCGCTCCGCCAGCGCGCGAACTCCGCGTGCGCTCGTATCGCCGTCGCACCCTGCTCGTGTTGACGCTGCCGTCGCCAGAAGCCACTGACCCCCAGATGTGCGTACGCTCCGTGTAGCAGGCCCTCGACGGGCCGCGGATCCTCCCGCCACGGGGCGTAGTAGCGCCGTCCGGTGTCCGGCCGGACCAGGGGAACGGTGTCCAGCACGGTCATGAGCTTGGCGTGCTGTATCTCGTGGGCGAGGGCCACCGCGAAGCCGAGGGCGTCGACGGGACGGGAGCTGCCGACCGCGCCGAAGGCCTGCCGGGACGTCGCGCTGAGCTGGTCCCGCGGCGGGGCGGCGAGCGGTACGACGGCCCGGAGGATGGTCTGGAGCTCCGAAGCGGCCGTCCAGTGATGATGCGCCACGAGCTCCCACGCCCGCTCGAACAGCGATCGCCACACGGCGACCGCGCCGGCGTCGATCCGGTGGTCCACCTGGGCCCCCGGCAGCCGCCAGGGGTCGAGATCGTCGATCACGGCGCGGATGGTGATTCCGTGCGCGGAGGCGGTCAGCGGCCGCAGGCCGTGCCAGCCCGGTGCGTCCGTGTGCGGATCGGCCGGGACCGTCACCCGGACGCCGGGCGCGGTCAGCTCGGCGCCGGCGCCGGACGACCTGACCAGGACGTCGTCGCCGGGGACGTCCGCCCGGCCCAGCGACGGCAGCATCACCGCGCCGTTCGCCGCGGGCACGCGGACGGCGCCGCGCGCGCCCGCCCTGATCATTACCGCGGCCGCGATCGTGGCGAGTCCGGCGGGATCGGCGGGCGGGTCGTCGGGGCCGGCGGTGCCGCGGAGCGCGCGCACCGCCCCGAGCGCCCAGGCACCGACCGCCGGGTGGCTCAGTACCGTCTCGGCCTCGGCCGGATGGCGCCGCTGGAGGTCGGCCAGGAGGAGGTATGCCTGCCGTGTCCGATCGGCCGCGACGTGCCCCGTCCGGCGGGCGGTGTCCATCACCCCCCATAGCAGGAGCAGCCGTGTGCTGTGCTGGGTGTCGGCCAGTCGGCGCGCCACCGGCGCGCCGCCCGATCCGCGCGCGAGCTTCTCCAGATCGTGTCCGGAGACCCGATGACGCGCCAACCGCATCGGCTCAGCCCTGTCGGGCGGCACGGGCGGTCAGGTCGGCTCGGACGCGGTCGCGGACGTGCTCGATCAGCCGGAACATGTCCGGGCAGTAGACCGACGGGTTGGCGAACCCGTTGCCGGCGCGGTACCGGTGGACGTAGAGGCCGCCTCCGCAGACGCGCCGCAGCGCACAGGACCGGCAGGCCGGCGCCAGCGCGTCGAGTCCGCTCTGCCGGGCCGCGACGGACGGCAGGAGGAGCGCCGTGTCGAACGGATCACGTTCCACGTGCAGGCCGGTGGCCGGAGCGCCGGGGAACGCCGACTTGAGCGCGGAGACCTGTTCCAGCGCGCCGTCGGTCTCGACGACGATCGTCGCGACCGGGGAGAGGCCGACGTTCTCCGTCCTGCTGGCCCCGCCGAGCAGCAGCTGCATGATCTCGGCGAAGGTCCGCACCCGCGTCTCCTGGCGCGGGGCGTCGTACCACCGGTCGAAGACGGCGATGAGCCAGTCCGCGTACGGAGTGTCGGGGGAGCCGGGTGTCCGGCCCGGCGGGGGCGCGCTCCAGTTGCCGTGCGGCAGCAGGAAGTCGACCTGGGGCGGATTCCAGGCCAGCAGCGCCTCGTACGTGCGGACGGGAGGGTTGTGCAGGTCGATGGTGCTCAGCAGCCCGGCGAACAGGTGCCGGAAGGCGTCCCCGGTGAGCAGGGCGAGGCCGGCCCGTACGGCGGCGTGACTCCCGCGTCCGTCGGGCCGGCGGCGGTGCCGGTCGTGCGCCGCCTCGTCCCCGTCCAGGCTCACGGCCACGGTGACGTCCAACTCGTCGAAGATCCGGAGGAACGCGGTGTTCAGCCGGACGGCGTTGGTCTGGACGCGCACGTCCACGCTGGTACCGGAGCCGACCGCCGTACGGACGGCCCGCACGGCGTACGCCAGCCGCTCGGCGCCGGCGAGGAGGGGCTCACCGCCGTGGAGGACGAGCTTGACCCGGTCCAGCCCGTGGGCGTGGACGTGCTCGGCGATGCGCCGCGCCGTCTGGTCGAGGACCGTGCGGGACATCCGGCGCGGGCGGGACCGCCAGCTCTGGTCGGCCATCTCGTACATGTAGCAGTAGTCGCAGGCCAGATCGCAGCGGCTATGGATCTTGAGGACGAACTCCCGGAACGGGGTGGGCCGCCATCCTCCGGCGCGCAGGGCGGCGACGTCGAGGTCGGCCGGCCACTCTCCATCGGATCGCGTGACGCCCTGGCCGAGGTTCACCGTCACGCTTCATCCCCCGTGCGAGTCGGGCGCGGTTCTGGGCAGGTATCTGCCCTTGATACCTGTATACACCGACAACGATCATCACAATGTGTCATATGGCACGTGAGGAGGCGGCCGCACATCGGTTGCACGCCGCATGGGGATTCTGCGGGATGCGGGGCGGTCTCACGCCGAGATCATTCGGGCATGGTCATGCGCAGACGTCCGCCGGCCCGGTGCGGCAGTAGCCGATCGCATCGAGCTTCCAGCGTCGGCAGGGCGTTAAGGACGCGTTAAGAAGGAGGTCGGGGGCGTTAGGGCGGCGTTAGGGAACGCCGATTGACCTGACCCCGGCCGGTTTGCTGGCAATCGTGAAGCAAGCCGTCTTGCAGATGCCCAAGCGCTTCCTCGTCGGCCGGCCGCTCCGGACCGGGCAGATGGGGGAGACGCTGCTGCCTAAGAAGCTGGCCCTCCCCGTCTTCTGCAGCGATCCTCTCTCCTCCGTCGCGTACGCGACGGAGGAGATCCTCCTCGCGCTCAGCCTCGGCGGCTTGGCGATGTTCTACCTGTCCTGGTGGGTGGGTGCGGGGGTCGTCTTCCTGCTCCTGGTGGTCACCGCGTCCTACCGGCAGACCTGTCACGCCTACCCCAACGGCGGCGGCGCGTACGCCGTCAGCCGGGCCAACCTCGGTGAGAGCGCCTCTCTGGTCGCGGCGAGCGCCCTGTTGATCGACTACGTCATGACCGTCGCCGTCTCCGTCGCGGCGGGCGTCGCCAACATCGTCTCCGCCTTCCCCTCGCTCGGCCCGCATGCCGTCGGCATCTCGCTGGTGTTGATCGTCGTGCTCGCGCTGATGAACCTGCGCGGGGTCAAAGAGTCGGGCACCGCGTTCGCGATCCCCACGTACGGCTTCGTGGTGTGCGTCTTCCTCATGCTGATCGTCGGCCTCGTCCGCATCCTGTTCGGGAGCGCGCCGACCGCCGAGTCGGCCGCCCTGGGGGTGCACGCGACGCACAACACGGTGGGGGCGGCGGCCGTCCTGCTCGCCCTGCGCGCCTTCGCCCAGGGATGTACGGCGCTGACCGGAGTCGAGGCCGTGAGCAACGGCGTGCCGAACTTCAAGCCGCCGAAGAGCCGGAACGCCGCCGCCACGCTGACGATCATGGGCCTGCTCGCCGTGACCATGTTCGGCGGCATCACGGTCCTCGCGCTCGCGACCCACGTGCACATCGCCGACAATCCGGCGCAACTGGTCGGCGCGCCGTCGGGCTACGAGCAGAAGACGGTCATCGCCCAGCTCAGCGCGGCGGTGTTCGGGCACGGTTCGGTCTTCTTCTTCCTGGTGCAGGCGTTCACCGCCGCGATCCTCGTGCTGGCGGCCAACACCGCGTTCAACGGCTTCCCGATCCTCGCCTCGATCCTCGGCGGCGACGGGTACCTGCCCCGGCAGTTCGCCCGGCGCGGCGACCGGCTCGTCTTCAGCAACGGCATTGTGATCCTGTCCCTGCTGGCGGGCGCGCTGATCTGGGCGTTCGACGCCAGCACCACCCGCCTCATCCAGCTCTACATCATCGGCGTCTTCGTCTCCTTCACCCTCAGCCAGTCCGGCATGGTCAAACACTGGGGCGACGTACTGCGCGGGCTCGCCGATTCGGCGGCCCGGCGTTCCGTCCACCGGGCTCGGGCGATCAACCTCGTGGGGGCGCTCCTCACCGGACTGGTCCTGGTGATCGTGCTGCTGACCAAGTTCATGCACGGCGCCTGGATCGTCGTGGTGACGATGCCCTTGGTGTTCCTGATGATGAAGGGGATCCACCGGCACTACCGGCGGGTCGCCGCCGAGCTCGAACCGGGCGACAAGGACATGCCGCTGCCCAGCCGCATCCACGCCGTCGTGCTCGTCTCCAGGGTGCACACCCCCACGCTGCGGGCGCTGGCCTTCGCCCGCGCGACCCGGCCGAACACGCTGACCGCGCTGAGCGTGGCGACGAGCCAGGAGGAGGCCGACCGGCTCGAGCGCTCCTGGGCCGAGCATGACATCCCCGTGCCGCTGACCATCCTCGACTCGCCGTACCGTGACATCACCGGGCCGGTGCTGGACTACGTGACCAGGATCCGCCTCAAGAGCCCGCGTGACGTCGTCTGCGTCTTCATCCCCGAGTACGTCGTGGGCCGCTGGTGGGAGCACCTCCTGCACAACCAGAGCGCCTTCCGGCTCAAGGCGCGTCTGCTGTTCCGGCCGGACGTGATGGTCACCAGCGTGCCGTGGCAGCTCGGATCGGCCGAGGCGGCCCTCGCGCGGCACCCCGATGAGACGGAATTCGCGGCCCGTAAGAGGGTTCGCCCCGGTGCAGCGTGATTTAACCCTTGCGTGGTGGTCTGTTCCGTAGGGCGATGGCATACGCTTGCGAATCATGGACGAAGTGCCGGCCGGTACGGCGCAGGAGAGCCCTCAGGGCCCTCGAGGTCTGCGCGGCTTTCTGCGCCGCCTGACATCGAGCAAGGCGGAGCTCGAGGCCGAGGAACTGCAGAAGACCACCGGCGAGGAGGGCGCCACCCCGATCAAGGAGTGCGCCGCGCGGCGACGCGCCTGCGTGGCGGGTACGCTACGTACCGTGACACTCCGACCGCGCGGCGGGGCCCCGTCCCTGGAGGCCGAGCTCTACGACGGATCCGACGTGATCAGCCTGGTCTGGCTCGGCAGGCGGCGCATCGCCGGGATCGAGCCCGGCCGCCTCGTACGCGCCGAGGGTCTGGTGAGCGTCCAGGACGGCCGGAAGGTGATGTTCAACCCGCGGTACGAACTGCGGGGAGGATCATGACCGAGCAGCGCCGCCCGGAGGCTACGGACGGCGAGGCCTCGGCGGCAGCCTCCGAGACCCGGCCGGACGAGGACGACGCCGCGACACGGCGGGGTGAGGACGACGCCGCGGGCCCGGCCGAGGCCGAGCGCGCCGCGTACGACACCGTCGAGGAGGCGGTGCGCAAGCAGCTGACCAAGGCGCTCGGCGGCCCGCGCGGCGTGGTCGAGGCGGCGATCCCGACGATCGGCTTCACCGTCTCCTGGATCGTCAGCCACAAGCTCCAGCTGTCCCTGGGCATCGGGGCCGGCCTCGCCGTCGTGCTGCTGGCCGTCCGGCTCGCGCAGCGCTCGACCGTCCAGTTCGTGCTCAACAGCATCTTCGGCATAGCGATCGCGGCGTTCTTCGCCCTCCGCTCGGGCAAGGCCGCGGACGCCTTCCTGCCCGGCATCCTCTACAACGCCGGCTACGCCGCGGCGATGCTCCTGTCCATCGTCGTGCGCTGGCCCGTCGTCGGGTTCCTCATCGGGTCGGTCACCGGCGATCCGACCGCCTGGCACCGTGACCGCGACACCGTCCGGCTCTGCTCCCGCCTCACCTGGCTGCTGCTGATCCCCTGCCTGGTGCGGGTCGCCGTGCAGTACCCCCTCTACCTCGCGGGGCACGTGGGCTGGCTCGGGGCGTCCAAGGTCGTGCTGGGCTGGCCGCTGCAGGTCGCGGCGCTGGCCGCCATGGTCTGGGTGCTCGCCCGGGGCCGTACGCCCATGGAGCCGGCCACGGGCGCGCCGAAGTCCTGACGCGGCGCGGCCGCCGGAGCCCGCCCGGCGGGCGGTCGGGCCGCCCCCAGGAAGCGTCCGGCGGCGTACGGCCTGCGGTGTGACCCAAGGAGCGTTCGGCGGCGCACGTGCCCGCGGTGCCCCCTCAGAGAGCGTCGGGCGGCGTACGGCCTGCGGTGTGACCCAAGGAGCGTTCGGCGGCGCACGTGCCCGCGGTGCCCCCTCAGAGAGCGTCCGGCGGCGTAACGCGCCGACGGTGCGCCGCAGGAGAGTGTCCGGCGGCGCGCGCGTCAGTGCGGCGACGGCGAGGTCAGTGCGCCGACAGCAGATCGCCGAGTTCGTCCTCGACGTCCTGGCTGGCGACGAACATCAGCTCGTCCCCGGCCTCCAGGGTGTCGTCCGGGCTCGGCACCAGCACCCGGCCCTCCCGCAGGATCGCCACCAGCGCCGTGTCGCGCGGCCAGGTCACCGAGCCGACCAGCTGACCGGCCAGCGGCGCGTCCTCGGGCAGGGTCAGCTCGACGAGGTTCGCCTCGCCCTGCCGGAAGGTCATCAGCCGGACCAGGTCACCGACGCTGACCGCCTCCTCGACCAGCGCGGACAGCAGACGCGGCGTGGAGACCGCGACGTCGACGCCCCAGGACTCGTTGAAGAGCCATTCGTTCTTGGGGTGGTTGATCCGCGCGACGACGCGGGGCACGCCGTACTCGGTCTTGGCCAGCAGCGACACGACGAGGTTGACCTTGTCGTCGCCGCTCGCCGCGACGACGACGTGGCAGCGCTCCAGCCCGGCGTCGTCGAGCGAGGCGATCTCGCAGGCGTCCGCGAGCAGCCACTCGGCGCGCGGCACCGCCTCGACCTTGATCGACCGGGGGTTCTTGTCGATGAGCAGGACCTCGTGGCCGTTCTCCAGGAGCTCCTGGGCGATGGAGCGGCCCACGGCACCCGCTCCGGCGATGGCGACCCGCATTACTCCACCCTCTGGTCGGGCCGCTGGGACACGGCGTCGTTGATCCGTTCGATGTCGCCGGAGGCCGCCATCACGTGGACGACGTCGCCGTCCTGGATGACGGTGTCACCGGTGGGCACCAGCGCCTCGCCCATGCGGGACAGGTACGCCACGCGGGTCTTCGCGGCCTCCTCCAGCGCCGAGACCTTGGCGCCGATCCACTTGGGATCCGTCTGCACCTCGGCGAGCACGACCTCGCCGGTCGGGTCGCGCCACAGCGACGACACGCCCTCGGGCAGCAGCCGCCGGATCATCTGGTCGGCGGTCCAGCGGACGGTCGCCACGGTCGGGATGCCGAGCCGCTGGTAGACCTCTGCCCGCCGGGGGTCGTAGATGCGCGCGACGACGTTCTCCACGCCGAAGGTCTCGCGGGCGACCCGGGCCGAGATGATGTTGGAGTTGTCGCCGCTGCTGACGGCGACGAAAGCGGAGGCCTGCTCGATCCCGGCCTCGACGAGCACGTCGCGGTCGAACCCGAACCCGGTGATCCGGCGCCCCTTGAAACCCCCGCGCAGGCGGCGGAAGGCCTCGGGGCTCTGATCGATGATGGCCACGGTATGGCCTTTGTCCTCCAGGATGTGGGCGAGGGTCGAGCCCACTCGCCCGCAGCCCATGATCACGATATGCACGGTCGTCCTTCCCAGCGCCGGTGCCGTCCGCTTGGCTCCCCTTGACCTGATGAAACCTACACAGGCCAGGGTGTCCAGAGCACTTCCTGACCCGTCTTAAGGGCGGCACTTGCATTCATCCCCCGGGCGAGGTGGATCTCACGGTTCCGGGAGCGACTAGCCTTACGTGTCGTGTCGAAGGCTCCCGACCTCGTCAAGAGGCTCCTGCTCGGCCGGGCGCTGCGCAGCGCCCAGGCCCACGAGCAGACACTCCCTAAGACGATCGCCCTCCCGGTGTTCGCCAGTGACGCGTTGTCGTCCGTGGCCTACGCGCCGCAGGAGATCCTGATCGCCCTCGGCCTCGCGGGGCTGGCGACGTACCACTTCACGCCCTGGGTGGCGGGGGCGGTCATCGTCATCCTGCTCACCGTCGTGGCCTCCTACCGGCAGAACGTCCGGGCCTACACCAGCGGCGGCGGCGACTTCGAGGTCGCCACCACCAACCTCGGCAGCAACTCCGGCATCGTGGTGGCCAGCGCGCTGCTGGTCGACTACGTGCTGACCGTCGCGGTCTCCGTCTCCTCCGGGATCGAGAACCTCGGTGCGCTGATCCACTTCATCCAGCCGCACCAGGTCCTCGCGGCCATCACGGTCGTCGCCATCTTGACGATCATGAACCTGCGGGGCATCCGGGAGTCCGGCGTCGCCTTCGCGATCCCGACGTACCTGTTCATGCTCGGCGTCTTCGGCATGCTGATCTGGGGCTTCACGCGGTTGGCGTTCGGCGCGCACCTGGAGGCCGAGACCGCCCATCTGACGGTCAAGGGGCCCGATCTCGGCGTCAGCGGCTTCGCGCTCGTCTTCCTGCTGCTGCGCGCGTTCTCCTCCGGCTGTGCCGCGCTGACCGGCGTCGAGGCGATCAGCAACGGCGTGCCCGCGTTCCGGCCGCCCAAGGGCAAGAACGCCGCGACCACGCTGCTGCTCCTCGGCACCGTCGCGGCCTCGATGTTCGGCGGCATCGTCGCGCTCGCCTACATCACCAAGGCCAAGTTCGCCGATCCCGGGGTGAACACCCACCTGATCAACGCCGCGGGCAAGGACGTCTCCGACCAGGACCCGGTGATCGCGCAGGTCGCCCACACGGTGTTCAGCAACTTCACGCCCGGGTTCGCCTACGTGACCGTGATGACCGCGCTCATCCTGGTCCTCGCGGCCAACACCGCGTTCAACGGCTTCCCGGTGCTCGGCTCGGTCCTCGCCCAGAACCGTTACCTGCCGCGTCAGCTGCACACCCGCGGCGACCGGCTCGCCTTCAGCAACGGCATCATCATCCTCGGCGCGATGGCGGGCCTGCTGATCTACGCGTACGACGCCTCGGTGACGTCGCTGATCCAGCTCTACATCGTCGGCGTGTTCGTGTCCTTCACGGTCAGCCAGACCGGCATGGTGCGTCACTGGAACCGCCTGCTGCGGACCGAGACCGACCCCGCCGCGCGCCGCCGGATGAAGACCTCCCGCGCCATCAACACCTTCGGCGGGTGCGTCACGGGCATCGTCCTCGTCGTGGTGCTCGTCACGAAGTTCCTGCTCGGCGCGTGGATCGCCTGTGTCGCGATGGGCGTCCTGTTCGTCATGATGCGGGGCATCCGGCGGCACTACGACCGGGTCGCCGCCGAGCTCGAGATCACCGGCGAGGACGTCGCCCTGCCCTCCCGCAACCACGCCATCGTCCTCGTGTCCAAGATCCACCGCCCGACGATGCGGGCGCTGGCGTACGCGCGGGCCACCCGCCCCTCGACCCTCGAGGCGATCACCGTCGCGGTCGACCCCGAGGAGTCGCAGAAGCTCCAGGAGGAGTGGGACCTGCGCGCGGTCCCCGTGCCGCTGAAGATCCTCGACTCGCCCTACCGCGAGATCACCCGGCCCATCCTGGAGTACGTCAAGAGCGTCCGCCGGCGCAGCCCGCGCGACGTCGTGACCGTATTCCTGCCGGAGTACGTCGTCGGCCGCTGGTGGGAGCACCTGCTGCACAACCAGAGTGCGCTGCGGCTCAAGACGCGTCTGCTGTTCCAGCCCGGCGTGATGGTCGTGAGCGTGCCCTGGCAGCTCGCCTCGTCCGACCGCCTCAAGGGCCGGAAGGAGCCGCCGGCTCCCGGTTCCGTGCGCCGCCCGTACGGTCCAGAGCAAGAAGTCGAATCGGAGGGGACCCGTGCCGCCGGTGGAATCGTCTGAGTTGATCGAACTCCAGATCGGAGCGGTCGCCAACGGCGGCTGGTGCGTGGCCCGGCACGAAGGGCGCGTCGTGTTCGTCCGGCACACCCTGCCGGGCGAGCGCGTCCTGGCCCGCGTGACCCAGGAGACCAAGAACTTCCTGCGCGCCGACGCCGTGGAGATCCTCGAGGCGTCTCCCGACCGGGTGCAGGCGCCCTGCCCGTTCGCCGGCCCCGGCCGCTGCGGGGGCTGCGACTGGCAGCACGCCTCCCTGCCCGCCCAGCGCCTCCTCAAGGCCGAGGTCGTCAAGGAGCAGCTCCGCCGGCTGGCCGGCGTCGAGCGCGACGTCGTCGTCGAGGAGGTGCCCGGCGCCCCCGACGGGCTCGGCTGGCGCACGCGCGTGCAGTTCGCGGTCCGAAGGGACGGCGTCGTCGGCCTGCGCAAGCACCGCTCGCACCAGATCGAGCCGATCGACGAGTGCCTGATCGCGCACCCGCAGGTCGAGGCGCTCGGCATCGAGCGCAAGCGCTGGCCCGGCGCGACCGGAGTCGAGGCCGTCGCCTCCGCCGGCACCGGCGACCGCCTCGCGGTCCTGTCCTCCAAGGGCCGGGTCCGCGTTCCCCGCATGGACGCGCCGGTACGCCTCGTCGGCGGCAGGCCGGACCGGCACGACCGGAGGGACCGGTCGAACAGGCCGGAGCGGCCGCCCTTCGTCCGGGAGGACGTCGCCGGACGGCTGTGGCAGGTCAGCGGCAGCGGATTCTGGCAGGTCCATCCCGGCGCCGCCGCGACCCTCGCCGAGGCGGTCGTCGACGCCCTGGAGCCCCGGAAGACCGACATCGCCGTCGACCTGTACTGCGGCGCGGGCCTGTTCGCGGGCGTGCTCGGAGAGGCCATCGGCCCGAGCGGCCTCGTGGTCGGGATCGAGTCGGACGCCCAGGCCGTGCGCGACGCCCGGTTCAACCTCCGCGACCTCCCGCACGTCTCCGTGGAGCGGGGCGACGTCGAGACCGTCCTGCAGGAGATCCGGTTCGGCAACGGCGAATCCACCCTGAACCGCGCCGACCTCGTCGTCCTCGACCCGCCGCGCACCGGCGCCGGCCGCGACGTCGTCAAGCGCGTCGCCGAACTCGCCGGCCGCCGGATCGCCTACGTCTCGTGCGACCCCGCCACGCTGGCCCGTGACCTGGCCTTCTTCTCCGAACACGGCTGGACGCTGTCCGGACTCCGAGCCTTCGACGCCTTCCCCATGACCCACCACGTGGAGTGCGTCGCGACCCTGGTCAGAGGCTGAGAAATTCCGCTGCCGCGCACTGCGGCTGAGGTACGGAAAGGGGCCGTCGGCGAGCGCCGGGGCCCCTTCTTCCTTCTCTGGACTACTCCTCGTCGGAGCGGACGGACAGCGTCGCAACTTCGACGCATGAGCCGTTCGCGCTGCTGCGAATGCTCTTCCTCCAGGCAGCATCGGACAGGTCTTGGGGCGTTGGCATCGGTACGGCTTCCTATTCGGTAGACCTCACCGATCGGTGAGTATGTCCAGCGTATTCGCTGGGCTCGCGGCAGCGCCGACCAGATTCAGGAACGCCGCGTGGTACCGCTTCACCTCGGCCGATTCCTCGATGAACATCTCCCCGGCGACCAGGTCGGTGAACACGGCGTCGAGATCGCCCGGCTCCGGGAACTGCAGAATGTTGAACGAGGAGGACATGCCCGGGTGAGCGCCAGCGTCGAACGGGATCACCTGGACGGTGACGTTCGACAGCTCGGCGACCCGGCGCAGGTGCTCCCGCTGGGCGCGCATCACCTCGGGCCCGCCGACCTGGCGGCGCAGCACCCCCTCATCGAGAACCGCGAAGACCTCCAGCGGCGGATCCTCATACAGGGCCTTCTGCCGTCGCATGCGGACGTCGATGCGCGTCTGAATCTGTTCCTCGGACAGGTTCGCCGCACTGGCACGCATGACCGCGTGGGCGTAGTCCTCGGTCTGGAGCAGGCCAGGGACGGTCAGCGGTTCGAAGACCAGCACGCTCGCGGCCTCCGCCTCCAGGCCGATGAACGTGGTTGTCGCCTCGGACAGCATCTTGTCGTACGGGTCCCACCACCCGCGCTTACGGCCGTCACGGGCGAGCTGCATGAGGTGGTCCCGGAGCCGATCGTCGGTGCCGTAGATCTCGCAGAGCAGGGCGATGTCGTTGACGTCGTAGCGCTTGCCCTCGTTGCGCTCCATGCGTGTGAGCTTGCTCGGCGCCCACTCCAGCCGGGCGGCGACCTCGGCGCTCTTCATGTCGGCTTGGTCGCGCAGGGTGCGTAGCTGCTGTGCGAGGCGTCGGCGGCGCAGTGTGGGGCTCTCCCTGGTCGGCATGGGTGTCTCCGCTGCTTCGAAGTGGCTAGGTGAGGCGATGGTAATGCGCTCCGTAATCGCTTTCATGGAAACCTGACATTCGTCACTATACTCGCGCGACCTAATTTAGGTATTGCGAGTTAGGTCTAACGAGCGCATGATAACCCCGTACCTAGTCACCAAGCCCGGCCTCACCAACCGGGTATCTCTACCTGCGGAGATGATCTCCCGTGTCGTCCGACCCGGCAGCCCTTGCCAACCGCACCCCATCTGCGGCGCCCCCAAGGCCGTCTTTCCTGGCGCTCCGCGACCGGCCCGATGCCATCCACCGCCTTCGCGTGTTCGTGGGTGCCGCCGTCTTCGGTCTGCCGTACACCGCCGACGAGATCGAGCTGATCGCCGTCGAGCTCGTCACAAACGCGATCCTCCACACCCGAAAGCTCACGCTCCCCGAGGAGGCGTGGCCGATCGGCGTCGAGATGACCGCCACGTCCCGGTACATGCATTTGGCCATCACCGATCCCGATCACCGGCCCATCGCCGGCATCGACAAGGGGGGCCAGCTCGCCGAGCACGGGCGTGGCCTTGGAATCATCGACCACCTCGCCGCCGCCCGCTGGGTCGTCTACGCCGAGCACGGCAAGACCATGCACGTCGTCGTGGCCGCATCCGGCGTCGTCTTAGCGTCCGAGGAACTGCGGCAGATCGGGGTGCCGACGTGACGGACCTGCAGCGGCAGATCGCCGCGTTCCAGCTGGTGCTGAGCAGTGTCAGCGTCGTCGGCAACCCGCCGCGCGTCCGAGACGAGGAGATGCGCCGCCTCGAAGCTCTCGACCAGGCTGCCGCCGAGCGCATCCGCGACGAGGTCGAGCAGGCCCGATAGACCCCGCGCGGCCGTCCTGCCAGACCGACCCGGCTGGCGGCCGTGCGGGCCAGACCTCCCGGAACTCCAAACCGTCGCGGTGCTTGACGGCCCGTCGCGTGAGCGTGACCCTCAGGAGGGAAAGCCAATGCGCAAGAAGATCATCGGTCGTAACGAACGGCCGAAGTGCGCCGGATGTAACGGGCAAGGCGGCTGGTGGGAACATAGCAACGGCCAGCCAGGCAAGGCCAAGCCGAAGAAGTGGATCAAGTGCAACGCCTGCAACGGCACCGGACATAAATGAGATGACCGACCCGATCACCTGCCCCGAGTGCGAAGGCCGAGGAGAGACCCTCCTCGGCCCGGTCAGGCTGCAGTGCCAGTTCTGCCAGGGCAGGGGGAAAGTCGGCGGCGACTACGAGCCGGCGGAGGGCGGCCACCAGCGCACCGATGGCTACCGGCTACCGGAAGAGGACGAAGAGTACGACCCAGGGGTGCACGGCCCATTGCCGGCCGCATGGGAGCATCCGGTCGTCAAGGGCATGCCGGGCTGCCCGCAGTGCTTCGGCACGGGGAAGGTCATCAACCTTGGCCGGAACATGGTCGGCGGCGACGTACACGGCAAGCTGGTCGAGCTGCCGTGCCCAGCATGCCTCCGCCGCAGCGCCTGATAGACGATGTCGGCCGCCACTACGGAGACGCAGGCTGGAGTGTGTCGCGACGCTGGTCAGAGGCTGATCCGGCCGGCGGCCCGAGATGCCACGACCCCAGCGCGGATGTCCGGGGCCGTGGCCACAGCCGGACACCCAGAACTCACCGTCCGGCGACCCCGCGCAGCACCGACCCGGCAGAGGGAGGTGTGACAATGTGGACCATGGAGCGCATCCGGCTGGACGACGGTGTGGTCGTCCACAAATGCCTGATCTGCCAGGGCGAAGACGGCTCGTGGTGGGCGCTCCACGACAGATCGATCATGTGCTCCGACGACCGTGACGAGCTACTTCTCCAGGTGGCCGCCGCGACCGGATGGTCGCCGAATCTCGATGACCTGCGGGGTCGTCTGGACCGGGCTGTCGCGCGCGCCTTGCGTGAGCGTGCGGAGGATGAGGTGCTGAACGTCCGCCGGGAGATGATGGCGCCATGACGCTGAGCGCCGCTGACGGCAACGCGATCCTCAAGGACAATTTCGCCCCGTGGGTGCAGGACCTCGGCCTGGTCGTCGAGGAGATCGGCGACCGGCAGGCGGTGCTGCGCCTGCCCTGGTCGCCGCGGCTGGCGCGGGAGGGCGGCTCGCTGTCGGGCCAGGCGCTGATGGCCGCGGCCGACACGGCGACCGTGATCGCGGTGTCGGCGGCGCGCGGGGAGTGCGTACCCATGACCACGGTGCAGCAGTCCAGCACCTTCCAGCGCCCGGTGGTGGACACGGACGTGCTCGTCACGGCGCGGATCACCAAGATCGGTCGCACGATGGCCTTCGCGGACATCGAGATGACCGCGGACGGAGCCGTCGCCGCCCGCGCGAGCACCGTCTACGCCCTCCTCGGCCGATGACCTCTCGGCGCGTCGACCGCCGAGGATCATGAAATTCCGCGACCCGTTTCGCCGCTTATTGCCGAGTTATAGCTGTTCGGAAGTGCGGCGAGGTCAGAGAAAGGCCAGTGCGAGCGCCCCGGTTGGAGGAAGCTGGCAGAGGGAGACCTGGCCGGTCACCGCCCGTCTCAGACCGGTGGCGGCCGGGGGACCGGGTGGTGCCGAAGGGGGGATCCGGTGAACGACGAGACCGTCGGCGACGGGGCGTTCCAGGGCATCGTGATGCCCTGTCAGATGTGCCTCGGCAGCGGCGAGCTGGTCACCCTGCAGAAGGACCCCGCCCTGCTTCGGAGAGGCGACTGCCCGCAGTGCGACGGGACCGGGCACATCCGCATCCGCTGCACCCGCGACGAGGTCGACGAGGTCATCAGCAGCCTGCCGCCCAGCCGCCTGCTGGTCGCCGTCCGGCAGGCCCTCACCGGCGTCGGACTGTGCCCCGTGTGCTTCGGGTGCGGGGTCCTCGCGTCGGTCGAGTGGGACGAGGACCAGGTCCCCGTGCGCTACCTCGAGGCCGCCTGCCCGGCCTGCGAGGACCGCATGGGGCTGTGAGCCCGGACGCGACGCCGGGCTCTCCGTCCGCCGCGCTGGGCGGGCCGTCGGCGTCTCAGGAAGCGGCGGGCGGGTTCTGCGCGGTCGTCGCCGGGGGCGCCAGATCCGGGCGGTGAGTGTGCGGGGCGAAGTAGCCGGCGACGGCGGACAGGAGCGTGGTCGCCGCCGCGACGACCTCCGGGGGGACGTCGACGTGGGAGAGGTGCAGGATCCAGACGACGATCGTCACGAGGGCGCCAGCGATCGCGGCCGCGGTCACCTTCTTCTCAAACACGGTCGGCTCCTTCACGTGGGGGCTGATCGAAAAGTATCTCCGTGTGTCCCGGCCGTTCAGGATCTCTGCGTGATCGCCCAGGTTTTTACCATCACGCTTTGTGACGACACGCCGACACGCTGCTAGGAGCCCTCCCGGGGGTCGGTTACAACGGGTCGTTGTCAAATCATCCGAGCACGTCACGGGGGACAACGATGATCGACTTCTCTGGCCGCGCCACGCGTGCCGGAACCCGGGGCATCGCGGCGGCGGCGGTCGTTTCGTGCTTTACGGTCATGCCGCAGCTCGCGTCCCACGAAACCGCGAACGCAGATGGGCCGGGGGGCTCGGCGTCGCGTACGCACGACCACCGGCCGGCGGGCCGGGAGCACGACGCCCGGCAGGGCGGGCGGGAGGACGTCCGGCCCGGCGCGCGGGAGCACGACGTGCGCACCGGCGGAAAAGAGAACGACGGCCGGACCGGCGCGGGGAACCAGGCCGACCACCAGGCGGCGCCGGAACGGGATCACGGCACCTCGGGCCGGGAACAGCAACACCGGCCGGCGGGCGCGGAGCGCGACCGCAGGGGGCGGCGCCTCCCGCCGCGCACGCGGATCATCTTCGACACGCAGGCTCCGCAGGGACCCGTCGTGCCCGGCCGGACCTACAGCTGGCCGTACTCCGTCACCAACACCGGATCCGAGCCGGCGAAGAACGTCACGTTCACCACGAGGCCGAACCGCCACCTCAAGGTGCTCGCCACGCCCGAGAAGTGCCACTGGCGAGGCGGCCGGGACCTGATCTGCGACATCGGAGTCGTCCCCGGCGGGGGGACGAAGCGCGGCACGCTGACCGCGACGGTCGACCCGAACGCGCCGAATGGGCGGCCGCTGTCCAGCCCGGCCAAGATCTCGTGGCAGGGGCGTCCCGGGTCCACGGCGCGAGAGGCGGCGTTTCCGCCCGTGAAGGCGTCGCGGCCCACCGATCTGGCGGTCACCGACAGCGCTCTTCCCGAGGTCGTACGGCCTGGGAGCGAGGTGCCGTACGAGATCTCGGTGACCAATGAAGGCCCGGTGACCGCCGAGGCCGTCGTGGTCCGGAGCTCCGTGGGGGGCGACCTGCTCGGTTCGCCCTGCGGTTCCCCGCTCGGTCCCGTGCAGACGCTCGCGGGGAAGATCGCGCCGCTGAAGCCCGCCGTCCCGGCGTGCGGGATCACGCAGGACAAGCCGCAGCGGACCGCGGAGGAGACGCCTGCGGACTCGCCGTGCGCGGCCCGGGCGACGCAGGCCGCACCTCCCTGTGCCGCGCCGAACTCCGCGGCCGGGCATGCCTGCGGCGCGTGCGCGGGCGCACAGGCTCCGCCGGCCGGGCAGGCCTGTCACGCGTGCGGGGGCGTGCAGCCTCCGGCGGCGGGGCAGGCCTGTGGTGCGTGCGCGGGTGCGCGGCCTCCGGCGACAGGGCAGGCCTGTGGCGCCTGCGCGGCGCAGCACGAGACCACCGCGCCGGCATGCGGCGCCGCCGGCCAGGGTGCGCCGTGCGGTTCGTCGCCGGCACGGGTCGCGGTCGCGCCCGGCAAGGCCGACGCGGTCGGGGCCGAGAACGGGATCCACGGCGGCGCTCCGGAGTCGCCGGTCGGCCCCGGGACCAAGGTCGACTCACCGACCCGTTCTGAAGGCAACGCGGAGGCCCCGGGCGGCGACACGCCCATCGTCATCGGCAAGGACCGGCACCACTGCGTCACACAGGGCGCCGGCTTCATCTGCCCGCTCGGTTCGATCCCGCCGGGGAAGACCCGCACGCTCCGGCTGGCCGTCCGCGGCCGGCCGCACGCCCACCCCGGCAGGTTCCGCTGCGTCAGCACGGTGGGCTCCGGAA
The DNA here is from genome assembly GCF_040655075.1 of Actinoallomurus sp. NPDC050550. Lineage (NCBI taxonomy): Bacteria > Bacillati > Actinomycetota > Actinomycetes > Streptosporangiales > Thermomonosporaceae > Actinoallomurus > Actinoallomurus sp. NPDC050550. The sequence goes on from NZ_JBFAJC010000022.1 coordinate 71,025, forward strand.
CGCCCGACGAGAACCCGGGGAACAACAGCGTGGCGTGCCACACGCGCAACGCCAGGCCGATCCCCGCACGACCCGTGAGCGGCCGGCCCGTGGGCAGCCACAGGCTGCCCCACACCGGCTTCCCCTACGGAACGGTCGCGCTGGGCGGTCTCGGACTGGCCGGCGCGGGGCTGCTCCTCCTCCGGATCGGTCGCCGGCGGAGCGAAGAAGGTCAGATCCGGTAGTGCGCGGGGCGGCGGCGGAGTAGCAGGATGGAAGACATGCTTTTGCGGATCTTCACAGAGCCCCAGCAGGGGGCGAGCTACGACACCCTGCTCCGCGTCGCCAAGGCCACGGAGGAGTACGGCTTCGACGCGTTCTTCCGCTCGGACCACTACGTGAAGATGGGGGACGTCAGCGGTCTTCCGGGCCCGTCGGACGCCTGGATCACCCTGGCCGGGCTGGCCCGGGAGACCCGGCGGATCCGTCTCGGCACGCTCGTGACCGCCGCGACCTTCCGGCTGCCCGGTCCACTGGCCATCTCCGTCGCGAACGTCGACCAGATGAGCGGAGGACGCGTCGAGCTGGGTTTGGGCACGGGGTGGTTCGAGGAGGAGCACACCGCGTACGGCATCCCGTTCCCCAGCCTGGCCGAGCGGTTCGACCGGCTGGAGGAGCAGCTGCGGATCGTGACGGGGCTGTGGGAGACCCCCACCGGCAAGACCTTCTCGTTCGAGGGGAATCACTACCGGCTGGCCGAGTCTCCCGCGCTGCCGAAGCCGGCGCAGCAGCCCCACCCACCGGTGATCATCGGCGGGGCCGGCGCCAAGCGCACGCCGCGGCTGGCCGCGCACTACGCCGACGAGTACAACGTGCCGTTCCACCCGCTGGAGGAGACCCGCTCCGCGTACGAGCGCGTGCGCGCGGCGTGTGAGCACGGCGGCCGGTCCTGCCAGTCGATGACCTTCTCGGCCGCACAGGTCGTGTGCTGCGGCCGGGACGAGGCGGAGCTCGCGCGGCGGGCCGAAGCGATCGGCCGGAAGGTCGACGAGCTGCGGGAGAACGGCCTGGCGGGCACGCCCGCCGAGCTGGTCGACAAGATCGGGAAGTTCGGGGAGATCGGCGCCGAGCGGATGTACCTCCAGGTGCTGGACCTCGACGACCTGGATCACCTCGAGCTCATCGCGAACGAGGTCCTCCCACAGGTCTGATGCCGTCGCGCCTCGGCCGTCCAGTCCGCGGACGCCGGACGGCCGAGGCGATCCTGGTAAAAAATCCGATATGCCGTCGTTGCAGCCGCTAACGCCTCATGACCCGCCCGCCGTGGGCGGGTTCCGTCTGCTCGGCCGCCTGGGCGAGGGCGGTCAGGGAGTGGTCTACCTCGGTGAGCCGTCGCCGGGTGAGCGGGTGGCGGTCAAACTCCTGCGATTCGGCGGCGACGCACGCGCTCGCCGCTACCTCGCCAAGGAGGTGGACGCCGCGCGGAAGGTCGATCCCTTCTGCACCGCGCGCATCCTCGCGGCCGACGTCGAGGGCGACCTGCCGTACATCGTCAGCGAGTTCATCGACGGTCCACCGCTGCGGCAGGTCGTTGGGGAGAAGGGGCCGCTGCGCGGGTCGGTGCTGGACCGGCTGGCGATCGGCACGGCGACCGCTCTCGTCGCCATCCATCAGGCCGGGGTGGTCCACCGGGATTTCAAACCCGCCAACGTCCTGTTGGGGCCCGACGGGCCCCGGGTGATCGACTTCGGGGTCGCGCACGTCGTCGACGCGACGCTCAGTGGCCGCATCACCGGCACACCGGCCTTCATGGCCCCCGAGCAGCTGCGCAATGAGCCGCCGGGCCCTCCGGCGGACATGTTCGCCTGGGGCGCGACGATCGTGTACGCCGCGACGGGCCGGGCCCCGTTCGGCGAAGGCCATATCGGTGCCGTCGTCAATCGCATCCAGAACACCCCTCCGGACCTCGGCGGTCTCGACGGTCCCCTGCGTGAGCTCGTGGCGGACTGCCTGGAGAAGGATCTGGCCCGCCGGCCGTCGGCCCGGCAGGCGCTGCTTCGGCTGCTGGGGCATGAGGAAGCGATGCCGACCGACGCCGATGCCCTCCGGCACGGAGCCGGCGTTGCGGCTCCGCTGGAGCCGGACGGCCGCTGGGGCATGCAGGAGGTGCCGGGTGCAATCCGCACCAGACAGGACGTCACGCCTCGGCGGCGGTGGGTCCGGGCGGCTGCCGCTGTCGCCGTCGGTCTGATGATCGCCTCCGCCGCGATCGTGGCCATCCTCGATCGGTACACGAAGAGCAGCGATGCGAAGAGCCGCTCCGCCCCGCCGACATCTCCGGTGAACATCACTTGGTTCGGTAACCTCGGACTCGTGCTTCGACCCGGCTGGGTCGCCAGCGTGACCGAGTCGGGCACCCATGTGCTGACCCAGCCCCAGTCCTGCCGCCAACCCCGAGCGATATTCTCCGAGAGCGACTGCGCAGGTTTCTGGATCATGGGCCCGGACGAGATCAGCATCGGTGCGCACGGCCAGGGCAGCTACCAACCGGGCTACATGTACTACACCAGCGGCGGGGTCTTGCCGTGCCCCGGCCTCCCCCACACCATGCTCGTCGTGCCGCAAAAGGCGGCGGCGACCGAGGCACGCCCGGTCGGCTCGTACATCGCGACCTACAGCGCCCACGCCTTCACCTGCCGCGAGGATTCGGGTGGCCATCGGGACATCGCATTCCCCACTCAACGCGAGTGGTACCTCCCGGAGCGGCAGGTCCTGATCATCGACAAAGACTCGATACCGGAGCTGTCCGGCGTGTTGCAGGGCGCGAGATGGCGATGACGCGGCCACGTGCCGTCGCGGCGGTGATGCGTCGCCCAGACCCACATCTCGGTGCCCGGGAAAACCGGTGGGGGATATGCCGCGACATCCGGAACACTGTGCCGTGTGCTGCTGACGATCACGACGACCGCGCAACCGGCCACCGACCTCGGGTACCTGCTGGTCAAGCACCCCGAGCGGGTGCAGGCGTTCGAGCAGTCCTTCGGCACGGCGCACGTGTTCTACCCCGACGCGTCGCCGGACACGTGCACGGCGGCGCTGCTTCTGGACGTCGACCCGATCAAGCTGGCCAAGGCCCGCAAGACGCCGGACCTTTCGCTCGGTCAGTACGTCAACGACCGGCCATACGCCGCGTCCTCCCTCCTGGCCTCGGCGATGGCGAACGTCTTCCGGACCGCGATGCGCGGCGCGAGCCGGGACCGCGCGGAGCTGGCGGCCACGCCGATCCCCCTGACGATCACCCTGCCGGCGCTGCCGTGCCGCGGCGGCCCGGACGCCGCCCGCCGGCTGTTCGAGCCGCTCGGCTGGCGGGTGGAGGCCCGGCCGGTCCCGCTCGACGCGGAGTTCCCGCAGTGGGGTGACTCGCGCTACGTGACGCTGACGCTCGAGGGCGAGCTGCGGCTCTGCGACGCGCTCAACCAGGTGTACGTCCTGCTGCCCGTCCTCGACGACGCGAAGCACTACTGGATCGCCTCCGACGAGGTCGACAAGCTGATCCGGGCGGGAGAGGGCTGGCTGGCGGCCCACCCGGAGCGCGGCCGCATCACCCGCCGCTACCTGGCGAACCGGCGAAACCTCGTCCGTACGGCCCTGGCCCGGCTCGCCGACGCCGACGACGCGCCGGACGACGCGCTCGACCGCGACCCGATCGACGAGGAGCCGCCCCCGGCCGATCCGACGGCCGCCGAGCCCGGCGATGCCGAGCCCGAGCGCGCGGCGGCCGTTCCGCCGGTGCCGCTCGCCGAGCGCCGGATCCAGGCGGTGCTCGACGTCCTGCGGGCCGAGGGGGCGCACACGGTCATCGACCTCGGCTGCGGCTCCGGAAAGCTGCTGTCCCGCCTGCTGCAGGACCCGTACTTCCACTTCGTGACCGGAACGGACGTCTCACCACGGGCGATCATGATGGCGCAGCGACGGCTCGCCCGCCTGCCGCGTCAGCAGGAGGAGCGCCTCAACCTGTTCACGGGCGCGCTGACGTACGCCGACGACCGATTCCACGGCCACGACGCGGGCGTGCTGATGGAGGTCATCGAGCACGTGGACGTGCCGCGGCTGCCCGCCGTCGAACGCGTCGTGTTCGGCGACGCGCGGCTCCGCGTCGTGGTCGTCACGACCCCGAACGCCGAGTACAACGTGCGCTACGAGGGGCTCACCGGCTTCCGGCACCCGGACCACCGGTTCGAGTGGACCCGGGCGGAGTTCCGGGAGTGGGCGGAGAAGGTCGCCCGGACGTACGGCTACCAGGTCCGGTACGTCCCGGTCGGCGACGAGGATGGTGAGGTCGGCCCGCCGACCCAGATGGGGGTGTTCATCCGATGACGGAGCTCAAGATCCCGGAGATGGCGCTCGTCGTGCTGGTCGGCGTGTCGGGCTCCGGCAAGTCGTACTTCGCGCGCCGCCACTTCGCCCCGACGCAGGTCGTCTCGTCCGACTACTGCCGGGCGGTCGTCTCCGACGACGAGAACGACCAGTCGGCCACCGCCGACGCCTTCGACCTGCTGCACCACATCGTGCGGACCCGCCTGCGGCGCGGCCTGCTCACGGTCGTCGACGCGACGAACGTCCAGCCGCGCTCCCGCGAGCAGCTCGTGCGGATCGCCAAGGAGCACGACGTGCTCGCCGTCGCGATCGTGCTGGACGTCCCCGAGCCCGTCGCGATCGAGCGCAACGCCGCCCGGGCCGACCGTGACCTGCCCGACCACGTCGTTCCCCGGCAGCGCCGGGAGCTGCGGCGTGGCATGCGCTCGCTGGACCGGGAGTTCAAGCGCGCGTACGTGCTGAGCGGCGAGGAGATCGACCAGGCGGTCGTCACGCACGAGAAGCCGTGGTCGGACCGGCGGCACCTGACCGGGCCGTTCGACCTGATCGGTGACGTGCACGGCTGCCGGGCCGAGCTGGAGGACCTCCTCACCGCGCTCGGCTACGCCGTCGAGCGCGACCCGCTCGGCCGCCCCGTGGGCGCCGCGCACCCCGAGGGCCGTACCGCCGTGTTCCTCGGCGACCTCGTCGACCGGGGGCCGGACACCCCCGGCGTGCTCCGCCTGGCGATGGGCATGGTCGCCGCCGGGACCGCGCTGTGCGTCCCCGGCAACCACGAGAACAAGCTCGTACGCGCCCTCAAGGGCCGGCGGGTCACGGTCGGCCACGGCCTCGCGGAGTCGCTCGACCAGCTCGCGAACGAGCCGGAGGAGTTCCGCGCGGAGGCGCTGGCGTTCATGGACGGCCTGGTCAGCCACCTCGTCCTCGACGGAGGGCGCCTCGTCGTCGCGCACGCGGGGCTGAAGGAGGCCTACCACGGGCGGGCATCGGGCCGCGTACGGTCGTTCGCCCTGTACGGGGAGACGACGGGGGAGACCGACGAGTACGGGCTGCCGGTGCGCTACCCGTGGGCGAACGACTACCGGGGCGCGGCCATGGTCGTGTACGGGCACACGCCCGTGCCCGAGCCGGAGTGGATCAACAACACGCTCTGCGTCGACACCGGCTGCGTCTTCGGCGGCCGGCTGACCGCGCTGCGCTACCCGGCGAAGGAGCTCGTCGCGGTCCCGGCCCGTCAGGTCTGGTACGAGCCGGTCCGCCCGCTCGTGGACGAGGCCACGCCCCCCGGGGCGCACCGGGAGTCCGGCGTGCTGCGGGTCACCGACGTCCAGGAGGCGGTCGAGACCCGGCTGATGGGACGCGTCAACGTCCGGGACGACAACGTCTGGCCGGCGTTGGAGGTCATGAGCCGGTTCGGGGTCGACCCCCGCTGGCTGGTGTACCTGCCGCCGACGATGGCGCCCACGCCCACCTCCGCGCTCGACGGCTTCCTCGAGCACCCGGCCGAGGCGTTCGAGGCCTACCGGAGGCAGGGCGTCGCGCGGGTGGTGTGCGAGGAGAAGCACATGGGCTCGCGGGCCGTCGTGGTCGTCGCCCGCGACGCCGCGACCGCCGCCGGCCGCTTCGGTGTCGACGACGGCACCACGGGAGCGGTCTACACGCGGACCGGCCGGCCCTTCTTCCCGGATCCGGCGACGACGGAGGAGTTCCTGGAGCGGGTCCGGACGGCCGCCGGGGGCCTGTTCGAGGAGCTCGAGACCGGGTGGCTCGTGCTCGACTGCGAGCTCATGCCGTGGTCGGCCAAGGCCGTCGAACTGCTGCGCACGCAGTACGCCGCGACCGGGGCCGCCGCCCGGGCCGCCCTGCCGATGGCCGCGGACGTCCTGGACCGGGCCGTCGCGCGCGGCCTGGACGTGGGGGCGCTGCGCGACCGCGTCGCGCGCCGCTCCGTGAACGCGGAGCTGTTCCGGGACGCGTACGCGCGCTACTGCTGGCCCACGGAGGGGCTGAAGGGGCTGCGCCTGGCGCCGTTCCAAGTGCTGGCCGCGGAGGGCCGCTCCCACGCCGAACGCGACCACCTCTGGCACCTGACGATCGCCGACCGGCTGGCCGCCGCCGACGGGGAACTGTTCGCGGCGACGCGGTCGTACGTCCTCGACCTGTCCGGTGACGAGTCCGCCGCGATCGCCTGGTGGACGGAGCTGACCGCGGCCGGCGGCGAGGGCATGGTCGTCAAGCCGCTGTCGCCGGACGGGGACGGCGAACCAGGGCCGACCAGCCGGGGCGTGGGCAGCGGCTCGGCACCGACCGGCTCGGCACCGGCCGTCCCGGACGGGCAGCGCCGGCTCGTACAGCCCGGCCTGAAGTGCCGCGGGCCGGAGTACCTGCGGATCATCTACGGGCCGGACTACACCGAGCCGGAGCACCTGGACCGGCTGCGGCAGCGGTCACTGGGCCGCAAGCGGTCGCTAGCCATGCGGGAGTACGCCCTCGGCCTGGAGGCCCTCGACCGCCTGGCCGCCGGCGAGCCCCTGTGGCGGGTGCACCAGGCGGTGTTCGGCGTGCTCGCCCTGGAGTCCGAGCCCGTGGACCCGCGCCTGTGACCAGGCCCCGATGAGCGCCGTGCCGCTCGCGGACCGGCGGGATCCGGTCTGCGGGCGGCGAGGAGATCGGCGCTCGCACGGTCCGGCGGGGGTGATCCGGCGCCGGGGAGTGGCGTGCCGCCCGCGGAGCGGCCGGGATTCTGGTTCGAAGGTCAGCGCTCGGCCGGACGGTCCGGCAGCGATGATCCGGCACCGGAGAGTGACGTGCCGTCCGTCGAGCGACCGGGACCCGGTCCGTGGACGACCCAGCGCTCGGGCGGCCCGGCAGGGGTGATCCGGCGGCACGCCGTGCGGCGGGCCCGTCGGCGATCTTCCGCAGGGCGCGCCGAGGTCGTACGTTCGACGGGACCGCTTCCCGCGGCCCGGAGACGAAAGGTGGATCCATGGCACCTGCCGACGTCCCTTTGCTCGACGGCCCCGTTGACATCCGAGGCGCGCTCGACCTGGAACGCACCAAGGCCGGGCTGCGGCCCTGGCGGCTGCCGAGCTGGACGAGGCCGCAGTTCCCGACCCCGTTCTGCGAGATGGTGGTGGCCCAGCCGTCCGGCGTGCGCATGGTCTTCGGCACCGAGGCGACGGCACTGGAACTCGACGTGCTCATCACCAAGACGATGGACGTGGCCGCCGGCGAGGTGCGGCCCGGCGGCGTGTTCGAGCTCGTCGTCGACGGCACGCCGGCCCAGCGGGTCGCCACCCCGGACGGCAACGTCCTGGTGCTCGACCCGGCCGGGGTGAAGCCGCCCGAGATCCAGCCGGGAGAGCCCGCCACCGTACGGTTCGGACCGCTGCCGCCCGGGCGCAAGCAGGTGGAGATCTGGCTGCCCCAGAGCGCCCAGGTCGAGCTGATCGCGATACGCGCCGACGGGCCGGTGGGCCCGCCGGAGCCGGACCCCCGGCCGCGCTGGGTGCACCACGGGAGCTCGATCAGCCACTGCGGGGAGGCCGACAGCCCGCTGGGCACCTGGCCCGTCGTGGCCGCGCGCGCCGCGGACGTGAACGTCCTGAACCTCGGGTTCAGCGGGAACGCGATGCTCGACCCGTTCACCGCCCGGACGATCCGTGACCTGCCCGCCGACTGGATCAGCCTCAAGCTCGGCATCAACGTCGTCAACGCCGACGCGATGCGGCTGCGGGCCTTCGAACCGGCGGTCCACGGTTTCCTCGACACCGTACGGGAGGGTCACCCGGACACCCCGCTGCTGGTGATCTCGCCGATCCTGTGCCCGATGGTCGAGGACCGGCCGGGCCCGACTCTCCCCGTCATGGAGGACGGCGTCCTGCGCTTCGACACGGCGGGCGACCCGGCGCAGCTGGCCGGGGGCGCGCTGAGCCTCTCGGTGATCCGGGACGCCCTGCACCGGATCGTCGCCCAGCGCTCGGCCACGGACCCGAACCTGCACTACCTGGACGGCCGGGAGCTGTTCGGTGAGTCGGACCTCGCCGACCTGCCGGACGCGCTGCATCCCAACGCCGCCGGGTACCGCCGGATGGGGGAGCGCTTCGCCAAGCTGGCCTTCGTCGACAACGGCCCGTTCGCCCGCTGACGCGCGACCGCCGCCGGCGTCCGTACGGAACGCCGGCGGCCGGTCGATCCGCTCAGTCGGCGGACACCTCGCGGCCGTCCTCCGACCAGAGGGTGTGGAAGACGCCGTCCCGGTCGGTGCGCCGGTAGGTGTGCGCGCCGAAGTAGTCGCGCAGACCCTGGATCAGCGAGGCCGGGCCGCTCTCGCGGCGGAAGCCGTCGTAGTAGGCCAGCGCCGAGGAGAACGCGGGCGTGGGCACGCCGAGTTCCACCGCCGTGCGCACGACCCGGCGCCAGGCGTCTTGGGCGCCCGCGACGGCGTCCCGGAAGTAGTCGTCGAGCAGAAGGTTCGACAGCTCCGGGTCGCGGTCGTACGCGTCCTTGATCCGGTTCAGGAACTGCGCCCGGATGATGCAGCCGCCCCGCCAGATCGTCGCGAGCGTGCCCGGCTCGACGTCCCAGCCGTACTCGTTCGAGGCGGCGCGGATCTGCTCGAAGCCCTGGGCGTAGGCGACGACCTTCGAGGCGTACAGCGCGTCGCGCACCGCGTCGACGAAGTCCGAGTCGACCTGCCCGCCGGCCGGGCCCGGCAGGATCTTCGACGCCTTGGTCCGCTCGTCCTTGCGCGCGGACAGCGCCCGCGCGAACACCGCCTCGGTGATCGCGGTGACGGGAACGCCGAGCTCCAGTGCCGACTGGGCGGTCCAGCGGCCGGTGCCCTTCTGCTCTGCCTGGTCGAGGATGACGTCCACGAGCGGCTTGCCGGTCGCCGCGTCGGTCTGCGCGAGCACCTTCGCGGTGATCTCGATGAGGAACGACTCCAGGTCGCCTTCGTTCCACTGGTCGAAGACCTGCGCGATCTCCGGGGCGCTCAGCCCGGCGGCGTGCGTGAGCAGGTCGTACGCCTCGGCGATCAGCTGCATGTCGGCGTACTCGATGCCGTTGTGCGCCATCTTGACGTAGTGGCCGGCGCCGTCCGGGCCGATGTAGGCGCAGCACGGCGTGCCGTCCACCTGCGCCGCGATCGCGGTGAGGATCTGCTCGACCGGCTCGTACGCCTCGCGCGGGCCGCCCGGCATGATGCTGGGCCCGAGCAGGGCGCCCTCCTCACCGCCGGAGATCCCGGCACCGACGAAGTGGAGGTCGTGCTCGGCGAGCTCGGCGACGCGCCGCCGGGTGTCCGCGTAGTGCGAGTTGCCGCCGTCGATGATGATGTCACCGGCGTCGAGCAGCGGGATGAGGTCCTTGATCACGGCGTCGACGGGCGCGCCCGCCTTGACCATGATGATGATCCGGCGGGGCCGGTCGAGTGCGGCGACGAACTCCTCGAGGGAGTAGGCGGGCGTGAAGTCGCCCTCGCCTCCGTGGTGTTCGATGAGCTGCTTGGTGCGGCTCTCGGTCCGATTGTGCACGGCCACCGGGAACCCGTGGCGCGCGATGTTGCGTGCGAGGTTCTGGCCCATGACGGCGAGCCCGGTGACACCGATCTGGCTACCCATGAAGACGACACTAGCCAGCGCGGCCGTCCCGGGGTCCCGCAGGGCTCGGCCGCGCGTCGGCGGTGGGTGCGGCCACCGGTGATCGGGCGGGACGTCTCCCGCATCTCGATGTGCGGTCGTTTTCCGGGCGATGCTTTGATTCGGCGTTCGCTTATTCGGATGAATCGGCCGCCCGCATTGCCAGGTGTGATCCGCCTTCGCGTGGAGAGGCCGGCTGATTCGGAACGTTTTCAATGGTCGTTCCCGATTGCCGCGGCCATGGTTCGCCGCGTTTTCTCTGCAATCCTTTTCCCGGCGTAGTGTCGGCTCGACCTTCTTGACCGATAAAGCCCTTGGTAGTGGCCGTGGAGGCGCCGCTCCCCTTGGCTGCGTCCGCCTGTCGATTCCGGACGTGACAATTTTTGTTTCGGTCATTTTCGGCGCTGCGGGCACCGTCCGCGATCATGAAACACCTTTCGGTATCCGAGTGGCGGCCGGGTGGTCGCTCCATGAACGGCTCGTGACGGCCCCGGGCGAGCACATTCGTGCCGCGTTCGGTAGGGGCTGGATGCTCAATTTCGACCGCATGATCAGGGACTATGGGCCCATCGCCCCGCCGGGTCGCCGCCGCCCCTCCGGTGATCGCGCGCCGAGGCGATGACCGCCGCGCGAGAGTCAAGATCATCTTTTCGGGAGCTGTCGGGGCTTGTGGGAGCTCGAGGTGATCAAGATGCCTATGTGTAGCTTTGTGACTTCTTAGCGTTATGTGACGACTAGATTTCGATGTCGTAACCGTCAGATTTCTCCGGCTTCCTTCCTCTATACGAACTGCTGAGCGCGGAATACGTTGTGCGGCCAAACAAACGTTCCTGGGGACCCACCGAAGAAGGTGTCGACGTGATCTTGAAGCGCACGGCATGTATCGCTGCGATCGCGGCCATGGCGACCGCCGGCCTCGCTGCCTGCGGTAGCAACAGCGACAACGGCAAGAAGTCCGGCGGCACGAGCAAGTCGAAGGTCGGCAAGATCGGCGTGATCCTGCCGGACACGAAGTCCTCCGTCCGCTGGGAGAGCTTCGACAAGCCGCTGCTGGACCAGGCGTTCACGCAGGCCGGCATTCCTCACATCATTCAGAACGCCCAGGGCGACAAGCAGCAGATGCAGTCCATCGCGGACCAGATGCTGACGCAGGGCGTGACGATGCTCGCGATCGTCAACCTCGACTCCAACTCCGGCGCGGCGATCGAGAGCAAGGCCAAGCAGCAGGGCGTCCAGACGATCGACTACGACCGTCTCACGCTCGGCGGCTCCGCCGACTACTACGTGTCCTTCGACGGCGTCGAGGTCGGCCGGGTCCAGGGCCAGGGCCTGCAGAAGTGCCTCGGCAACAAGAAGGCGAACATCGCCTACCTCAACGGCTCGCCGACCGACAACAACGCCACCCTCTTCAAGCAGGGCGCGCACGAGGTCCTCGACAAGGTGACCGACTACAAGAAGGTCGCCGAGCAGGACGTGCCGGACTGGGACAACCAGCAGGCCGTCACCATCTTCGAGCAGATGTACACCCAGCAGAACGGCAAGATCGACGGCGTGCTCGCCGCCAACGACGGCCTCGGCAACGCCGCGGTGTCCGTCCTGAAGAAGAACAACGTCGCGGGCAAGGTGCCCGTGACGGGTCAGGACGCCACTCCGCAGGGCCTGCAGAACGTCCTCGACGGCACGCAGTGCATGACCGTCTACAAGCCGATCAAGCAGGAGGCCGACGGCCTCATCCAGGTCGTCACCGCCCTGTCCAAGGGACAGAAGCCGCAGACCAACGGCACCTCCAACGACCCGCAGGGCAAGCGGCAGGTGCCGTCGATCCTGCTCAAGCCGATCGGCATCTTCAAGGACAACGTGAAGCAGGTCGTCGACGACGGCTTCGTCAAGAAGGACGAGCTGTGCAAGGGCGCCTACGCCGCGAAGTGCAAGGCGGCCGGAATCCAGTGAGTGCGGAGGGGCGCCCGGGTCTCGCCCGGGCGCCCCTTTCCGCCTCCCGAGGGAGTGCGAGCGTTGTCTGAGAACGGAAACCCCACCCTCGAACTGGTGGGGATCAACAAGAGCTTCGGAGCCGTACACGTGCTCCACGACGTCGACTTCGCGGTCTATCCGGGACAGGTGACCGCGCTCGTCGGCGACAACGGTGCCGGCAAGTCGACCCTGATCAAGTGCATCGCCGGCATCCACCCGACCGACTCCGGCCGGTTCATGTTCGACGGCCGGCCGGTGAACATCCACGGTCCCAAGGACGCCGCCGGGCTCGGAATCGAGATCGTCTACCAGGACCTCGCGCTGGCCGACAACCTGGACATCGCGCAGAACATGTTCCTCGGCCGCGAGCGCACGAGGGGCGTCGTCCTGGACGAGGCGTCCATGGAACAGGCGGCCCGCGAGACGCTGGCCAAGCTGTCGGTGCGCACCGTCAAGTCGGTCCGCCAGCAGGTCGCGAGCCTGTCCGGCGGTCAGCGGCAGACCGTGGCGATCGCCAAGGCCGTGCTGTGGGAGTCCAAGGTCGTGATCCTGGACGAGCCGACCGCGGCGCTCGGCGTCGCGCAGACCCGGCAGGTCCTCGACCTCGTCCGCCGGCTCGCCGAGACCGGGCACGGGGTCGTGCTGATCTCGCACAACATGAACGACGTCTTCGAGGTGGCGGACCGGATCACCGCCCTCTACCTCGGCCGCGTCGCCGCCGATGTCAAACGGTCCGACGTCACGCACAGCCAGGTGGTCGAGCTCATCACCACCGGGCGATCCGGCGATCTGGGCCTGGCGCCCTCGACCGCCGCAGAGAGCATCTGAGGTTCCACGATGTCCACCGATACACCCGAGCCGAACATCGTCGAGCCGGCGCCGGGCTCCGCGCGGACCGCGGTGCCCACGCTCGCCGACACCGACTTCTCCGTAGACACCCGCGAACAGACGGTCGCGAGCGCGGTCAACGGCTACCTCGTCAAGCTGCGCACCGGCGACCTCGGGGCCCTGCCCGCCATCCTCGGGCTGGCCGTCCTGATCATCTTCTTCTACGTCCTGCGCCCGGAGACCTTCCTCAGCGCCCGGAACATCGCGAACCTCCTCGTCCAGGCCATGCCGGTGACGATCCTCGCGATGGGCCTGATCTTCGTGCTGCTGCTGGGCGAGATCGACCTGTCGGCCGGTGTCGCCAGCGGCGCGTGCGCGGCGGTCATGGCCAAGCTGCTGATCGACGGCGGCCAGAACTGGGCCGTCGCCGTGCTCGCCGCGGCGGTCACCGGCGTCGCCATCGGCGCCTTCATCGGCGCGCTCGTCGCCGTGGTCCGCATCCCGTCCTTCGTCGTGACGCTGGCGCTGTTCCTGGGCCTCCAGGGCATCGCGCTGAAGCTGATCGGCCAGGGTGGAACGGTCCCCGTCCACGACAAGGTCATCTACGCGGTGGCCAACAAGTACATGCCGGTGTGGCTGGGCTGGACCGTCGCGGCGGTGTGCGTCGTCGGGTACGCCGCGATCCAGCTGCTGCGGCATCAGCGGCAGGCAGCCAAGGGACTGTCCCGGCGCCCGTTCGCCCTGGTCGCCGTCCAGGTGGTGCTGGTCGCGATCGCGCTGCTCGGCGGCGCGTACGTGCTCAACCTGAACCGGGCGGCCAACCCGAACGGCGCCCTGTTCTTCGGCGGCGTCCCGTGGGGCGTGCCGCTCGTGGCCGTCCTGCTGATCGTCTGCACGTTCGTCCTCGCCCGTACGCGCTACGGACGGCACGTGTACGCGGTCGGCGGCAACGCCGAGGCGGCGCGACGCGCGGGTATCAATGTCAACGCGATCCGGCTGTCGGTGTTCGTCATCGGCTCGGTGCTGGCGGCGATCAGCGGCATCGTCGCGGCGTCCCGCCTGAACTCCGTCACTCCGGACGCCGGTGCGGGCAACACCCTGCTGTACGCGGTGGGCGCCGCGGTCATCGGCGGCACGAGCCTGTTCGGCGGAAGGGGCAAGGCGCAGGACGCGGTCCTCGGCGGCCTCGTCATCGCGACCATCATCAACGGCCTCGGCCTGCTCGGCGCCGATGCCTACCTCAACTACATCGTCACGGGCGGGTTCCTGCTCCTCGCCGCGAGCATCGACGCTCTGGCCAGGCGGCGGCGCTCCGCGACCGGCCGCTGAGCTCCGGAGCGGTCTCGTGACACGTCGGCGCATCCGCGGATCGACGCAGGACGACGTACGCCGTCACAACCTGGGCACGATCCTCACCGAGGTGCACCGGCACGGCCTCCGGTCCAGGGCCGAGCTCACCGCCGAGATGGGGCTCAATCGCAGCACGATCGGCGACCTGGTCGCCGAGCTGGTCGAGGCCGGTCTCGTCCTCGAGCGTTCCGCGAGCGCTCGAGGACGGGCCGGCCGGCCCTCGCTGGAGGTCGTGCCCTGTCCCGACGCGGCGTACGTCCTCGCCGTCGACCTGGGTGTGAAGCACCTGGTGGTGGCGCGGGTCGGGCTCGGCGGCGACGTGCTCGACCGGGTCGAGGCCGACTCCGGCCGGGACTGGAGCGAACTCGACGCGACGGTCGACGCGATCGTCGAGGCCTGCCGTCGCCTGCGCGTCGGAGCGCCGGACGGCGCTCGCTGCGTCGGCGTCGGCCTGTCCGTGCCCGGCGTCGTACGCCTGGAGGACGGGCTGCTGAGGTTCGCGCCGAACCTCGGCTGGATCGACCTGCCCCTCGGGGCGCGGCTGGGCGAGCGGCTGGACCTGCCGGCGTTCCTGGCCAACGACGCCGACCTGGGCGCGCTCGCCGAGCACTGGCGCGGCACCGCGGTCGGATACGACCACGTCGTCGTGATCTCCGGCGAGATCGGCATCGGCGGCGGAATCCTCGTCGGCGGGCGGCCTCTGCGTGGCCGCGGAGGGTACGCGGGCGAGATCGGGCACCTGCGCGTCAACCCTGACGGCCGCCCCTGCCGGTGCGGGTCCGTCGGCTGCCTGGAGACCGAGGCCGGCGTCGAGGCGCTGCTGAGCGCCGCCGGCCGGCCGGTCGACGGCGGTCTGCGGGCCTACCGGGAGGTGCTCGCCCAGGTCACCGCCGGTGAGCCGACGGCCGCCGAGGCCGCCGCCCAGGTCGCCAGGTGGCTCGGAGCCGGCGTCGGCATGCTCGTGAACACCTTCAACCCGGACATCGTCGTCCTCAGCGGTCCGATCGGCGAACTGTTCGCCGTCACCGAGGACGTCGTGCGGAAGACCGTCGCCCGATCGTCCCTGGTCGCCCCGCACGAGCAGGTACGGCTGGCGGTCTCCGGCCTCGGCACGGACGCCCAGGTCATCGGTGCCGCCGAACTCGCCTTCGGGCCTCTCCTGGAGGACCCGATCGGCGTCCTCACCCGCCTGGCCGCCTGAGAACGGGCACAGGAGTCGGCCGCCGCGCTCGTAGTGGTCGACGGCGAGTCCCCGCACGAAGAGGTACGGCTGCCGATCTTGACGTGATCACATCGCCCGGCTTCCATGGTCACGGCATGGCCGGACGCGGTTCGAAATATCGAACGATTGGCCGGCGCGTCCGCCATGCCGCTGTTCCCCGAATCTCGGGGGCCGAGTGATAGGAGTCCGATGGGACGCTGGAAACGATCGGTACGGCGAGGGCCGCTGGCGGCGCTCGCCCTCGCGGCGACACTGGTCACCGGCCTGGCCGTGCCCGCCACCGCGCAGACCGACCCACAGAAGATCACCGTCGACCCGGAGGCGCCGGGCCGTGTGTACGAGGGCGTCGGCGCCATCAGCGGTGGCGGCGGCACCTCACGTTTGATCGTCGACTATCCCGAACGCCAGCGCCGCCAGATCCTCGACTACCTGTTCAAGCCCGGGTACGGGGCCTCGCTCGACATCCTCAAGGTCGAGATCGGCAGCGACACCGACTCCAGCAACGGAGCGGAGCCGAGCCACGCGCGCGTTCCCGGCGAGGTGAACTGCGACCGCGGCTACGAGTGGTGGCTGATGAGCGAGGCGAAGAAGCGCAACCCCGCCATCAAGCTGTACGGCCTCGAGTGGGGCGCGCCCGGATGGTTCCACGGCGGTTTCTGGTCGCAGGACAACATCGCCTACCTGACCGACTGGCTCGGGTGTGCCCGGCGGCACCACCTGAGCATCGACTACCTCGGCGGCTGGAACGAGAAGGGCTGGGACAAGCAGTGGTACGTCGACCTGCGGGCCGCGCTGAACCGCACGGGATACGGTCACGTCAAGCTGGTCGCCGCCGATAACGCGGGCTGGCAGGTCGCCACCGACCTGAAGAACGACGCGGCCTTCAACGCGGCCGTCGACGTCGTCGGCATCCACTACCCGTGCAGCGCGGTGCACTGCTCCAGCTCCGCCGACGCCATCGGCCTCGGCAAGCCGATCTTCGCCAGCGAGTCCGGGTGGAACGACTACCTGACCGGCGCGCCCCGGCTCGCGGCCGAGATCAACCACGAGTACGTCGACGGGCGCATGACGGCGTTCATCAACTGGCCCGCCGCGTACGGCTGGTACCCGACCGTTCAGTACGCGGGCAGCGGTTTTCTGCGCGCCAACGAACCCTGGTCGGGCCACTACGAGCTCGGCCCGACGCTGTGGACGGTCGCCCAGACCTCGCAGTTCGCGCGTCCCGGCTGGCGCTACCTCGACTCCGCGAGCGGCTACCTCGACGGCGGCGGCACGTACGTGACGCTGCGCTCGCCCGCCGCGCGGCCCGACGTCACCACGGTCGTCGAGACCATCGCCGCGACCGGACCGCAGACGATCACCGTGAGCCCGGCGAGCGGGCTCTCCCGGGGACGGCTGCACGTGTGGTCCACCGAGTTGTCCTCGGCCGATCCCGCGACGTGGTTCGCCCGCGGCGACGACCTGCGGGCGGACGCCGACGGCTCGTACCGGATCACCCTCGAGCCCGGCCGCGTCTACACGCTGACGACCCTCGGCGGAGGCGGCAAGGGAGCCGCCGTCTCTCCGGCCGCGGCCGGCCTGTCGCTGCCCTTCACCGAGTCGTTCGACGGGTACCGGCGCGCCGCCACCCCCCGCTACTTCACCGACATGGAGGGGGCGTTCGAGGTGGCGAAGTGCGCCCAGGGGTCGCACCGCGGAAAGTGCCTGCGCCAGGTCATCACCACCCAGCCCAACAAATGGACCAAGGTGCCCGCGCCGCTGACCCTGGTCGGTGACGCCGCCTGGACCGACTACGAGACGGGGACGGACGTCCTGCTCGAGCAGGCCGGCTCCGCGGAGCTGCTCGGCCGGGTCGTCGGCCAGCTCGACCCGCGGAAGAAGCCCAACCTCGTCCTGTGGAAGGGCTACCACCTGAAGGTCGCCGACACGGGCACGTGGTCGCTGTACGTCGTCCAGAACGACGGGACCACGCGGACCCTGGCCGCCGGTACGGTCGACGCCCTCGGCACCGGGCGATGGCACCACCTGGCGCTGCGCTTCGAAGGCACGGCCGTGAGCGCGTTCGTCGACGGCCGGCAGGTCGCCGCCGTCACCGACGCGACGTTCGACCACGGCCAGTCGGGCCTGGCGCTCGACTCGTACGTGCCCGCGCAGTTCGACCGCTTCGCCGTCACGGCCCGCTGACGGCACGGGCGGCAGGGCCCGCGAGGGTCCTGCCGCCCGTTCTGTTCCGCAGGGTCCCTAGGGGGTCCTGCCGTCCGTTCTCTTCCGCAGGGTCCCGGGAGGGGCCCTGCCGCCCGTTTTCCGCGGTGACTCACCTCGTGAGGCGATGCCACCGGCGGGCGTGCCGGATCCCGACGAACGCCGTCGTGAACCAGACGAAGGCGAACAGCGGGAAGACGAACCAGCCGTGCGTCGCGGTCGCGATCACGACCAGCGCGATGAGGAACACGCCGGCCGGCGGGCCGAACCGCGGATGCCGCCCCCGATGAGCCATCCGCCCGGTGCGCCGGGCCCAGGGCGGGCCACCCCAGTGGGGTCCGGCCCAAGGGGGCCCGGCCCAGGGCGGTCCGCCCCGCCATGGCCCGTCCGGGCCGGGCAGACCCGGCCCGGACGGGTGCGCGAGCGCGTCCCGGCTCCCGGGCAGGTCCCGAGTGACCTCCCGCAGGTCGCCGACGGTCTTGGCGGACAGCGCGGTCGAGAGTCGCTCGTCGAGCTCCTCCCGGGTCAGCCGGCCCTGCGCGAAGTGCTCGTGCAGGGCCGACGCGACCTCGTCGCGCTCCGCGTCCCCGACCCGCAGGTCGTCGCGTGCCATCAGCTCACTCACCCTCCTCTGTCGCTCCGAAGCCGGGTCACTCGTCCTCGGCGAGGAGGTGGTAGAGGCGGCGCCGGGTCTCGGCCAGGATCTCCTTGGCCTCGGCGACCTGGGCCTCCGAGCCGGTACGGACGACCTGCATCATGGCCCCGCCGACTCCGCCGGCGGTCTTGAACAGATCCCGTACGTCGTCGCGGACGTCGGAGGTCATCGCCTCCCACGGCGCGTTCACCTCGTCGGTGTGCTGCTCGACGTACGTGCGGCCGGCCTCGGTGAGGCGGAAGGGCTTGCGGCCGTCCTCCTCGGTGCCCTCGATCAGGCCTTCGTCGGTGAGCTGCTGCAGCGCCGGGTAGACCGCGCCGGGGCTCGGCCGCCACTCGCCGCCGCTGCGCTCCTCGATCGCCTGGATGAGCTGGTAGCCGTTGCGCGGCTCCTCGGCCAGCAGGGCCAGGATCGCGGCGCGGACGTCGCCGCGCCGGGCCTTCGACCGGCCTTCCGCCCAGGGCGGCGGACCGCCGAACGGGCCGAATCCGGGGGGACCCCAGCCCCACGGGCCACCACGCCTGCCACGGCCGCGGCCACCACGTCGGCCGCCGGCCCATGCCTGCCACGGAGCGTCGGATGTCGCGTTGTGCATGTTCGGTTCTCCCTTCTGAGAGCCATCTCAGATCGTTCGCGATACTCAAACGATATATCGGAGACGCTCGTTGTCAAGCGTCAGGTGGATACCTTGACGTCGAGATAAACGTGGTACCTTGATGTCGAGAGAAATTGCGGAGAAGTTAGGCGAGCCTCAGTGCGCAAGGAAGCGGGCGGCTGGGGGAGGATTCCTGACGTATCCACCAACAGAACCCCCGCGCACGCCATGCGAGCGGTAGCCGCGCTCGGGGAGCGCGTAGAGGAGGAGACGACTTGAACAGCTTCGGCAGCCGACAGACCCTGCGCGTCGGCGAGGCGTCCTACGAGATCTTCCGGCTGGATGCCGTCGAGGGTTCGGCGCGCCTCCCGTACAGCCTGAAGGTCCTGCTGGAGAACCTTCTGCGCACCGAGGACGGTGCCAACGTCACCGGCGACCACATCCGCGCGCTGGCCGCCTGGGACCCCAAGGCCCAGCCGAACCAGGAGATCCAGTTCACCCCGGCCCGCGTGATCATGCAGGACTTCACCGGCGTTCCCTGTGTGGTGGACCTCGCGACGATGCGGGAGGCCGTCCGTGACCTCGGCGGCGACCCGGCGAAGATCAACCCGCTGAACCCGGCCGAGATGGTCATCGACCACTCCGTCCAGGTCGACGTCTTCGGCCGCGAGGACGCCTTCGAGCGCAACGTCGAGTTCGAGTACGGCCGCAACAAGGAGCGCTACCAGTTCCTCAAGTGGGGCCAGAACGGCTTCGACAACTTCAAGGTCGTGCCCCCGGGCACCGGCATCGTGCACCAGGTCAACATCGAGCACCTGGCCCGCGTCGTCTTCGACACCGAGGGCGTCGCCTACCCCGACACCTGCGTCGGCACCGACTCCCACACCACGATGCAGAACGGCCTGGGCGTCCTCGGCTGGGGCGTCGGCGGCATCGAGGCCGAGGCGGCCATGCTCGGCCAGCCGATCTCGATGCTCATCCCGCGCGTCGTCGGGTTCAGGCTGACCGGCGAGCTCCCGGCGGGCACCACGGCCACCGACCTGGTGCTCACCATCACCGAGATGCTGCGCAAGCACGGCGTGGTCGGCAAGTTCGTCGAGTTCTACGGTGAGGGCGTCGCCGCGGTGCCGCTGGCCAACCGCGCCACCATCGGCAACATGAGCCCCGAGTTCGGCTCCACCTGCGCGATCTTCCCGATCGACGACGAGACCGTGAACTACCTGCGGCTCACCGGCCGCCCGGCCGAGCAGGTCGCCCTGGTCGAGGCGTACGCCAAGGAGCAGGGCCTCTGGCACGACCCGTCCCGCGAGGCGGAGTACTCCGAGTACCTCGAGCTGGACCTGTCCACCGTCGTCCCGTCGATCGCCGGCCCGAAGCGCCCGCAGGACCGCATCGCGCTGACGGAGGCCAAGTCCACGTGGCGGCACGACGTGCGCAACTACGTCACCGAGACCGACGGCGTCGACGAGGCGGTGGACGAGAGCTTCCCGGCCTCGGACTCCCCGGCCAGCAACTTCCGTGCGAACGGCAGCCGCCCGCACAACCCGACCAAGGTCACCATGGCGGACGGCGCCGAGTTCGAGATCGACCACGGCGCGGTCGTGATCGCCGCGATCACCTCCTGCACCAACACCTCGAACCCGTCGGTCATGATCGGCGCCGCGCTGCTCGCCAAGAAGGCCGTCGAGAAGGGCCTCTCCCGCAAGCCGTGGGTGAAGACCTCGCTCGCCCCGGGTTCCAAGGTCGTCATGGACTACTACGACCGCGCGGGCCTCACCCCGTACCTCGAGAAGCTCGGCTTCAACCTCGTCGGCTACGGCTGCACGACCTGCATCGGCAACTCCGGCCCGCTGCCGGAGGAGATCAGCCAGGCGGTCAATGACAACGACCTGGCCGTCACCTCGGTGCTGTCCGGCAACCGTAACTTCGAGGGCCGGATCAACCCCGACGTCAAGATGAACTACCTGGCCTCGCCGCCGCTCGTCGTCGCGTACGCCCTCGCCGGCTCCATGGACGTCGACATCGTGAACGGCCCGATCGGCACGGGCTCCGACGGGCAGCCGGTGTACCTCAAGGACATCTGGCCGTCCCCGCAGGAGGTCGAGGAGGTCGTCGAGTCCGCCATCGCGCAGGAGATGTTCAGCCGCGACTACGCCGACGTGTTCGCCGGCGAGCAGCGCTGGCAGGCCCTCCCCGTGCCGACCGGCAACACCTTCGAGTGGGACGCCGACTCCACGTACGTCCGCAAGGCCCCGTACTTCGACGGCATGACGGACAAGCCGGAGCCGGTGGAGGACATCCACGGCGCCAAGGTCCTCGCGCTGCTCGGCGACTCGGTCACCACCGACCACATCTCGCCGGCCGGCGCGATCAAGGCGGACAGCCCGGCGGGGAAGTACCTCACCGAGCACGGCGTCGAGCGACGGGACTTCAACTCCTACGGCTCCCGGCGCGGCAACCACGAGGTGATGATCCGCGGCACGTTCGCCAACATCCGGCTGCGCAACCTCCTCGCCCCGGGCACCGAGGGCGGCGTCACCGTCAAGGACGGTGAGCAGCTGTCCATCTACGACGCCGCGCAGGCGTACGCCGCGGAGGGCACGCCGCTGATCGTGCTGGGCGGCAAGGAGTACGGCTCCGGCTCCTCGCGCGACTGGGCGGCCAAGGGCACCCGCCTCCTCGGCGTCCGCGCCGTCATCGCCGAGTCGTTCGAGCGCATCCACCGCTCGAACCTCATCGGCATGGGCGTCCTGCCGCTGCAGTTCAAGGATGGCCAGTCGGCCGCCTCACTCGGCCTGACCGGCCAGGAGACCTTCGACATCGTCGGCGTCGAGGCCCTGAACGGCGGCGACACCCCGCGCGAGGTCACAGTGCGGGCGGGCGACAAGGAGTTCCAGGCCATCGTCCGCATCGACACGCCGGGCGAGGCGGACTACTACCGCCACGGCGGCATCATGCAGTACGTCCTCCGCTCCCTCCTGAAGAAGTAGCCCCGAACGAACGGGCCGCCTCCCGGCAGGGAGGCGGCCCGTCTCATATCTCCAGAGTCTTCGGCGATATCGTCCGATCGTGATGAGGCGACCGACCGCTGCCGATCTGGAGGCCGCGCGCGACGGGACCATCTCCGACGTCGTGCCGCCATCGGGCGGGGTGCTGTTCTGCGGGATCAACCCGGGGCTCTATTCGGCCGCGACCGGATGGCACTTCGCGCGTCCCGGCAACCGGTTCTGGCCCGCGCTGCACCGCTCCGGCTTCACCGACCGGCTGCTGCATCCCAGCGAGCAGCACCTGCTGCCGTCGTACGGCGCCGGGATCACCAATATGGCGGCCCGTGCCACGGCGCAGGCGGCCGAGCTGACCGCCGAGGAGCTGCGGGAGGGTGGTGCGCTGCTGGAGAAGTTCGTGGCCGAGCACCGGCCCCGGGTCGTCGCGGTGCTCGGCGTGACCGCGTTCCGTACGGCGTTCGGGCGTCCGAAGGTGAAGATCGGTCCGCAAGAGGAGCGGCTGGCCGGGGCGGCGCTGTGGATCCTGCCGAACCCGTCCGGCCTCAACGCCCACTACACGCTGCCGGCCCTGGCGGAGGAGTTCCGCCGGTTGAAGAGGTGACACCGAGGGGAAGCGCTCACGGCGTGCCGTCGTGGAGGATCTCGCGGTCCCACTACTTCTTTCTTTAGTCGCCCTTCGTGATTTAGTGGTAGCTTTCTGTCAGCACGCCCCGTGCCCAGGCGACGCGGGGCACCCTCCTCGGTCCTATAGCCGTGCACACTGGACCGATAGCGTCCGGAGGGACGTGCCACGCGGGTCGACGGCTTGTCCAACGGCACCAGGGCACGAAGGCGATTGGCGCATACCCGGCCTCCAGCCGGGCGCCATCCTGAGGATTCCTCAGGATCGCTTAGCCAATCAGAGACGCTGACGTACTCGCGTTTGAGTGCGCCGACGACGTTGACCGCCCAGGCGTCCAGGTCCCACGCGGGGACAGTTCGCCGGGGCGGTCGGCGCGGATGATCGCGGCGTTGTAGACGACCACCTCCGGGGGACCGAGCTCGGCGGCGGCCTTGTCGAGTGCGGCGCGTAGCGCCGTCTCGTCGGTCGCGTCGGCCGTGAGGGAGACGGTCCGTACGCCCAAGGCGGCGACCGCCTCCAAGGTCACGCCGGTCCGGGCGATCAACGCGACCGGTAGCCCTTCACGCGCGAAGCGACGCGCCACCGCGCGGCCGATGCCCGGACCCGCACCGACGACCACTGCACCCGGCATCACTGCCTCCTTTTGGGGGATCACTGGATAATCGGGACGGTAAGCCGTCACATCGATGTGAAGGTCAAGCCGGGAATGGGGCACGGGTGCGAATCGGCGTTCTGGCGCAGCGGACGGGGGTGAGCCGGCGGCTGCTGCGGTACTACGAGGAGCAGGGACTGCTCCGGCCGGTACGGCTCGCCAACGGTTATCGCGAATACGGCGAGGCGGACGTCGAGGCCGTACGCCACATCCGGATCCTGCTCGCCGCGGGGCTGCCCACGACGGTCATCGCCCGGGTGCTGCACTGCGTACACGAGGAGGGCGAGCGTCTCGTACCGTCGGCGTGCCCGGGAATGATCAGCAACCTGCGGCGCGAACGCGGTCGCATCGCTGAGTCGATCACACGGCTCGAGGCGTCGCAGCGGGCGATCGACGCCATGCTCACCGCGGCACTACACCCTGAGCGCGGTCATGCGACGCGATCGGGCTGAGCCTCGTCGGCTACCAGGCGATGGCGGGCGGCAGGAGCGAGGTCGGTGCGGCGGGCCAGTCGGCCGGCTTGCCCAGCGGCACGAGCGCGGCCATCTGCTCGCGGTACCACGGCGAGGCCGACGGGTCGTCCACGAGCTCCACGCAGGCCTCCCAGTCACGCCAGCCCGCCGCCTCGGTCTCGTCCGGGTGGGGGCGGACGTCGCCGACGGCGACGGCGCGGACCACCGGGCAGAGCTCGTTCTCCACGACGCCGTCGGCGGCGGTCGCGCGGTAGCGGAACTCCGGGAGGATGAGCGTCATGCTCTCGATCTCCAGACCGAGCTCCAGGCGCACCCGGCGGCGGACGGCGTCGCGGAGGCCTTCGCCGGGGCCGGGATGGCCACAGCAGCTGTTCGTCCACACCGACGGGAACGTTCGCTTGGCGTGTGCTCGTTGGGTGATCAGGATGCGCCCCGCCGCGTCCGCGAGATAACACGAGAACGCCAGATGCAACGGCGTGGCCTCGTGGTGACTCGACGCCTTCGGGGCCGTGCCGATGGCATGGCCGTCGGCGCCCAGCAGCACGATTCGTTCGTCATCCATCACTGTCTTTATATCCGATCGCTACGCTGCGCCACGTGAACTCGGCCGTGGGGCTCTGCGTCCTCATTGTCGAGCGACCACTAAAATCAGCATCCGCAGAAAAAACGAGGAGATGACCCGAGTGACCCTTCTTGAGTCGATTCGAGGGCCCGAGGACCTCAAGCGCCTGGCTCCGGAGCAGCTTCCGCAGCTCGCCGGCGAGATACGAGATCTCCTCGTCACCGCGGTGTCGACGTCGAAGAACGGCGGTCACCTCGGCCCGAACCTCGGCGTGGTCGAGCTCACCATCGCGCTGCACCGGGTCTTCGACTCGCCGCACGACCGCGTCCTCTTCGACACGGGGCACCAGGCGTACGTGCACAAACTGCTGACGGGCCGGCAGGACTTCGGTTCGCTGCGGCAGGCGGGCGGCCTGTCCGGCTACCCGTCCCAGGCGGAGTCCGAGCACGATGTGATCGAGAACTCCCACGCCTCCACCGCGCTGTCGTACGCCGACGGGCTGGCAAAGGCGTACCAGCTGCGCGGGGAGGGCGACCGGTATGTCGTGGCGTTCATCGGCGACGGCGCGCTCACCGGCGGCATGGCCTGGGAGGCGCTGAACAACATCGCGGCGGGCAGGGACCGCAGGGTCGTCATCGTCGTGAACGACAACGGCCGGTCGTACTCCCCGACGATCGGCGGACTGGCCAGCCACCTCGCGGACCTGCGGATGACGCGGGGGTACGAGCACGCCCTCGATCTGATCAAGCGCACGGTGCCGCGCACGCCGGTCGTGGGGCCGATGGCGTACGAGGCGCTGCACGGCATCAAGAAGGGCATCAAGGACATCCTGCAGCCGCAGGCGATGTTCGAGGACCTGGGCCTGAAGTACCTCGGGCCGATCGACGGCCACGACGAGGAGGCCGTGGAGCACGCGCTTCGCAAGGCGAAGGACTTCGGCGAGCCGGTGATCGTGCACTGCATGACGCGGAAGGGCTTCGGCTACGCGCCCGCCGAGAACGACGAGGAGGAGGCGTTCCACGCCCCCGGCCTCTTCGACGCGGCCACCGGGCGGAAGCTGGCCAAGAGCTCGCGGACCTGGACCAAGGCGTTCAGCGAGGAGCTGGTGACGCTGGGCGCCGAGCGCCCGGACGTGGTGGCCATCACCGCCGCGATGCTGCACCCGACCGGGCTGGCGGCGTTCGCCGAGGCGTACCCGGACCGCACGTACGACGTCGGGATCGCCGAGCAGCACGCGGTGACGTCGGCCGCGGGCCTGGCCTTCGGCGGCATGCACCCGGTCGTCGCCGTGTACGCCACGTTCCTCAACCGGGCGTTCGACCAGCTGCTCATGGACGTCGCCCTGCACAAGCTGCCGGTCACGGTCGTCCTCGACCGGGCCGGGGTCACGGGCGACGACGGGCCGAGCCACAACGGCATGTGGGACATGTCGATCCTGCAGGTCGTCCCCGGGCTGCGGGTCGCCGCCCCCCGGGACGAGACCCGGCTGACGGAGTTGCTGCGCGAGGCCGTGGACGTCAATGACGGCCCGACGGTCGTCCGGTTCCCGAAGGGGCCGGTCGCCGAGGACGTCGCGCCCGTCGATCGGGTCGGCGGGATGGACGTCCTCGTACGGTCGGGCGAGAAGCAGGACGTGCTCATCGTCGCGGCGGGCCCGATGGCGGGCGTCGCGGTCGAGGCGGCCCGGCTGATCGACGCGCACGGCATCGGCGTCACGGTCGTGGACCCGCGCTGGGTGAAGCCGCTGGACCCCGAGCTGCCGGGCCTGGCGGCCGGGCACCGGCTCGTCGCGGTCGTCGAGGACAACAGCCGGGTCGGCGGCGTGGGCGACGCGGTGGCGCGGGCGCTGCGCGACGCCGACGTCGACGTGCCGGTCCGGACGTTCGGCATCCCGGACCGCTTCTTGGACCACGCCAAGCGCACGCAGATCATGACCGACATCGGGCTGACGCCGCAGGGCCTGGCCCGGGACATCACGGCGGCCACCGCGCGCGACGAGGTACTCGAAGCCACCGAGTCCTGAAATCTAACAGTCCGTTAGTTTTGCCATCACCGGGTAGAGGAGGCCATACGTCGTAGAGGGAGTCAGATGAGTGTTTTCCGCACTAAATCGGTAGAGCGGTCCATTCAGGACACGGATGAGCCTGGACACCGACTACGGCGGGACCTGAGCGCACTCGATCTGACGATCTTCGGCGTCGGGGTCATCATCGGCACGGGCATCTTCGTGCTCACCGGCGAGGTCGCCAAGGAGAAGTCCGGACCCGCGGTCGCGCTGTCCTTCGTGGCCGCGGGCATCGCCTGCGCGCTCGCCGCGCTGTGCTACGCGGAGTTCGCCTCCACCGTGCCGGTGGCCGGCTCCGCGTACACCTTCTCCTTCGCCACGCTCGGCGAACTGCCCGCGTGGATCATCGGCTGGGACCTCGTGCTGGAGCTGGCGCTCGCGGCGGCGACCGTCTCGGTGGGCTGGTCCGGCTATGCCAAGAGCCTGCTCGGCGACCTCGGCTGGGACCTGCCCTCCTCCGTGGCCGGAGAACATGCCACCTTCAACATCCCGGCGGCCCTGATCGTCGTGATCGTCACGGGCGTGCTCGTCCTCGGGATCAAGGTCTCCTCGCGGGTCAACGCGGTCATCGTGACGATCAAGATCGCGATCGTCCTGTTCGTGATCTTCGCGGGGCTGTTCTTCATCAAGGGCTCGAACTACCACCCCTTCGTCCCGAGGTCGGTCCCGACGCCTTCGGTGCACGGCAGCCAGGAGCCGCTGGTCCAGGTGCTGTTCGGCTACACGCCATCCACGTACGGGTGGGCCGGGATCTTCGCGGGCGCCGCGATCGTCTTCTTCGCCTTCATCGGCTTCGACATCGTCGCGACCGCGGCCGAGGAGACCAAGAAGCCGCAGCGCGACCTGCCCGTCGGGATCATCGCCTCGCTCGCCATCTGCACCACTCTGTACGTCGCGGTCTCACTCGTCGTCGTCGGCATGGAGAACTACCGGCAGCTGAGCGTCGAGGCCCCGCTCGCCGAAGCGTTCAAGGCGGTCGGGCACTCCGGGTTCGCGACGATCATCGACATCGGGGCGATCGCCGGCCTGACCACGGTCGTGCTCATCCTCGTGCTCGGCCAGAGCCGGGTGTTCTTCGCGATGAGCCGTGACGGGCTGCTGCCGCAGTGGCTGGCCGAGGTCCACCCGCGGTTCGGCACGCCGGCCCGGATGACCGTCATCATCGGCGTCATCGTCGCGGTCATCGCCGGTCTGATCCCGCTGTCGGCCCTGGCCGACCTGGTCAACATCGGCACGCTGTTCGCGTTCGTGGTCGTCTCGATCGGCGTGATGATCCTGCGCCGGACCCGGCCCGACCTGCCCCGGTCGTTCCGCGTCCCGTGGTCGCCCGTGGTACCGATCCTGTCCGTCCTGGCCTGCGTGTACCTCATGCTGAACCTGCCGGTCGAGACGTGGATCAGGTTCGTGGTCTGGATGCTCATCGGCTTCGTCATCTACTTCGGGTACGGCCACCGCCACAGTCGCGCGGGTGAACCGCTGGTTAAACCGTCGGTCGAATCCCGGTGATGTGGCCCCGTCGGTCCTGACACCGGGCGTCTCTGGGCGCACAATGGCGACGTGGCGGACACACATCCGCTCCGCGTGGCGGTCATCGGGTCCGGGCCGGCGGGCATCTACGCCGCCGAGGCCCTGGTGAAGCAGGCGGACGGGAACGTACAGGTCGATGTCTTCGACCGGCTGCCGACGCCGTACGGCCTAGTACGGTACGGCGTCGCCCCGGACCACACGTCGATCAAATCCATCGCGGGCTACCTGCAGCGGGTGCTGGAGCAGCCGGGAGTGCGGTTCCTCGGCGGCGTGGAGCTCGGCGGCGACATCACGCGCGACGACCTGCTCGCCTGCTACGACGCGGTGATCTACGCGACCGGCGCCATGGTCGACCGGCACCTCGGCGTGCCGGGGGAGGACCTGCCCGGCAGCGTCGCCGCCACCGACTTCGTCAACTGGTACTGCGGCCATCCCGACGCGTTCGACCTCGACGTCGACCTGTCCGCCGACGAGGTCGCGGTGATCGGGGTCGGCAACGTCGCCGTCGACGTCGCGCGGATCCTCGCCAAGACCGCCGGCGAACTCCGCGCCACCGACGTGCCGGAGCCGGTGCTCGACCTGCTCGGCGGCAGCGCCGTCCGCCACATCCACATGATCGGCAGGCGGGGGCCCGCGCAGGCCAAGTTCACCACCAAGGAGCTGCGCGAGCTCGGCCGGCTGCCGCACACCGAGGTGCACATCCGCGCCGAGGACATGGAGCTCGACCCGGCGAGCGCCGCGCTGGCCGAGTCCGACCGGCATGTGCGCGCCAACGTCGCGGTCATGCGCGAATGGGCGGGACAACCGGTCGAGGGCCGCCCGCGCCGGCTCGACCTGCGGTTCTGGCTGCGGCCCGTGGAGATCCTCGGCACCGAGCGGGTCGAGGGCCTGCGCCTCGAGCACACGACGCTGAACGACGAGGGCCGGGTCGTCGGCACCGGCGCGTACGTGACCCTGCCGGTCGGGATGGTGCTGCGCTCGGTCGGGTACCAGAGCGTGCCCCTGCCCGGCGTGCCGTTCGACCCACGGGCGTACGTCGTGCCGAACGACACCGGGCGGGTGCTCGGCGAGGACGGCCGGCCACGACCGGGGGAGTACGTCGCCGGCTGGCTCAAGCGAGGCCCGACCGGGGTCATCGGCACGAACAAGGCCGACGCCGCCGAGACCGTCCGCGCGCTGCTCGCCGACCTGAACGGCCGGGCCCACGAGCACCCGTCCATCGAGGCGCTGCTGGAGGCGCGGAACGTCCGCGCGGTGACGTACGACGACTGGCTCGGCATCGACGCCGAGGAGATCGCGCTCGCCCAGGCGCTCTCCCGCGGCGAACGTGTCAAGCTCGCCGGCTGGGACGCCCTCCGCCGCGCCTGCCGACCGCGAACCTCCTGACTCCGTCCCGCCTGCCGTCCGCGTACGCCTGACTCCGCCGCGTACCGGGACTTCGAGCGCATCGGGACTTCAGGCTCTCCCCGTACGGGACCGGAGTCTCATCTTGGCGCGCGAGGCGTTCGACGCTGAATGAAACCCCCGACATGTGTCTGAGACGTCCGTATGCTCTTCGACGGCTTCGGGGGGAGTGGCCGTACGGCCCTCGCCGTGTCCTGTCCCCCCTCGAAGGAGTCGTCCCATGCGTCACTCTCGTCGTCTCGCCGTCGCCGCGGCCGGGACCGCCGTCGCCGTCGGTGCGGTCGTCACCGGCATCGCCGTCTCGGATGGTTCGTCGTCGAAGGCCTCCAAGGTCGGCTACTCGGACAACGCCGCACGACAGGCCGCGCCCGTGACCGGGCAGGCGACGGACGGCACCGCCGCCGCCCGGTACAACTGGGGCAAGCCGCTCCGGGTGGAGAACTTCAGCGGCAAGGCCGTCAACAAGAAGGACTGGGAGCTGTACGAGGACCCGGGCAAGGACAAGCCGGGCGGCGAGAAGACCAAGCGGCGCCCGTCGCAGGCCAAGGTCAAGAACGGCATCCTGACGATCACGGGCCTGGCCAACGGCTGGTCCGAGGGCATGGCCTGGCACAAGGGCATCCGTAAGTACGGCCGCTGGGAGACCCGCGTCCGCGCGGGCAAGGGCTGCGGCTGCTACCACCCCGTACTGCTGCTCTGGGGTGAGAGCAAGCCCGCCGAGGTCGACTACATGGAGGACATCCAGGACCCGAACCGTACGCACCCCAACTTCTTCCTGCACTACGGGAACGACCAGCAGCTGCAGCAGCAAGTCAAGGTCGACCTGACCAAGTGGCACACCTTCGCCGTGGAGGTAACGTCCACGCAGGTCAACGGCTACGTCGACGGAAAGCGGTGGTTCCACACCACCAAGAGCGCCGCGATCCCGCGCGGCACGCTCGCGCCGACGATCCAGCTGGACTGGTTCCCCGGCGACAGCCGCACCCACACCGGCGGCACCATGCAGGTCGACTGGATCAAGCTGTACAAGGCCTGATCAAGCGAAGAGCGCCCCGGCACGAGGTGCCGGGGCGCTCTTCGTAGCCGACGTCAGGAGTGGAAGCGGGCTCCGTTGACCTTCTCGGCGATGCCGGTGCGGTCGAGGTACGGCGTGATGCCGCCCAGGTGGAACGGCCAGCCCGCGCCGAGGATCAGGCACAGGTCGATGTCCTCCGGCGCCGCGACGACGCCTTCGTCCAGCATGATCTTGATCTCCTCGGCGAGCGCGTCGAGCGCCCGGGCGAGGACCTGCTCCTCGGTGGACGGCGAGGAGCCGCCCTCGAACAGGGCGACGGCCTCGGGGTCGAGCGTGAAGTCGGGGCGGTAGACCCCGGGCTTGCCCGCCGCGACCAGCTTGGCCAGGCCCTCCGAGAGCGGGAACCGGTCCGGGAACGCCGCGTGCAGCGTCTCGCCGACGTGCAGGGCGATGGCCGGGCCGACCAGGCCCATGAGCACGAACGGCGACATCGGCAGGCCGAGCGGGTTGGTGGAGCGCTCGACGACCTCGATCGGCGTGCCCTCCTCCACCGTCGTGAGGATCGCCGCCTGGAGCCGCAGCAGGATGCGGTTGACCACGAACGCGGGCGCGTCCTTGACCAGCACGCAGGACTTCTTCAGCGCCTTGCCGGTCGCGAACGCCGTGGCGAGGGCGGCGTCGTCGGTCCGCTCGCCCCGGACGATCTCCAGCAACGGCAGCACGGCGACCGGGTTGAAGAAGTGGAACCCGACGACCCGCTCCGGGTGCTTCAGCTTGGCCGCCATCTCGGTCACCGACAGCGACGAGGTGTTGGTGGCCAGCACGCACTCCGGCGAGACGACCGCCTCGACCTCGGCGAAGACCTTCTGCTTGACGCCCATCTCCTCGAAGACGGCCTCGATCACGAAGTCGGCGTCGGCGAAGGCGTCCTTGGTCAGCGAGCCGGTGACCAGGCCCTTGAGCCGTGACGCCTCGTCGGCCGAGACGCGGCCCTTGCCGAGCAGCTTGTCGATCTCGGCGTGGACGTAGCCGACGCCCTTGTCGAGGCGCTCCTGGTCCAGGTCGGTGAGCACGACGGGGACGTTCAGCCGCCGGGCGAACAGCAGGGCCAACTGCGAGGCCATCAGCCCGGCGCCGACCACGCCGACCTTGGTCACCGGCCGTGCGAGGGCCTTGTCGGGCGCGCCGGCGGGCCGCTTGGCGCGCTTCTGCACCAGGTCGAAGGAGTACAGGCCGGCCTTGAGCTCGGAGCTCATGATCAGGTCGGCGAGGGCGTCGTCCTCGACGGCGAAGCCCTCGTCGCGGGTGCGGTCCTTGGCCGCCGCGACCAGGTCCAGCGCCCGCAGCGGCGCGGGGGCCGCACCGTGCAGCTTGCCCTCGGCGAACCACCGCGCCTGCGCGACGGCGTCGTCCCAGGCCTTGCCGGTGTCGACCTCGGCGCGCTCGACCGTCACCTCGCCGGTCAGCACCCGGGCGGCCCAGCGCAGCGACTCCTCCAGGAAGTCCGCCGGCTCGAACATCGCGTCCGCGACGCCCAGCTCGAACGCCTGCGGCCCGCGGAGCATCTTGTTCTGGTTGAGGGGGTTCTCGATGATGACCTTGAGGGCCTTCTCCGCGCCGATCAGCCGGGGCAGCAGGTACGTCCCGCCCCAGCCGGGAACCAGGCCGAGGAAGCACTCGGGCAGCGCGAGCGCGGGCACGCCGGAGGAGATCGTCCGGTACGTGCAGTGCAGCGCCACCTCGACGCCGCCGCCCATCGCCGCGCCGTTCACGAACGCGAAGGACGGCACGTTCAGCTCGCCGAGCCGCCGGAACACGTCGTGTCCCAGCCGCGCGACCAGCTTGGCCTGCTCGCGGTCGGCCAGCGCCGACACGCCCTTGAGGTCCGCGCCGACCGCGAAGATGAACGGCTTGCCGGTGACGCCGACGGCCGCGACGTCGTCACGCGCCGCCACCTGGTCGAGGGCGTCGTTCAGCTCCAGCAGGCCGCGCGGCCCGAAGGTGTTCGGCTTGGTGTGGTCGAACCCGTTGTCGAGCGTGATCAGCGCCATGGTGCCCGCGCCGTACGGCAGGTCGACGTCGCGTACGCGCGCGTGCGTCACGACCTCGTCGTGGTCGACATTCCCGGCGTCCAGCTGGGAACGCCACGTCTGCACCGTGCTCACTTGCCCCCCTCGAAGTTCGGGTTCTCCCACAGGACCGTGCCGCCCATGCCCATTCCCACGCACATGGTCGTGAGACCGAAGCGGACGTCCGGCCGCTCGGCGAACTGGCGGGCCAGCTGCATCATCAGCCGGACGCCAGAGGACGCCAGGGGGTGGCCCAGCGCGATGGCGCCGCCCCAGGGGTTCACGCGCGGATCGTCGTCGGCGATCTTGAAGTGGTCGAGGAAGGCGATCACCTGCACCGCGAACGCCTCGTTGATCTCGATCAGGCCGATGTCGTCCATCGTGATCGCGTTGCGGGCCAGGAGCTTCTCGGTGGCCGGCACCGGGCCGACGCCCATGACCTCCGGCTCGACGCCTGCGAAGGCGTAGTCGACCAGCCGCATCCGGACCGGCAGGCCCAGCTCGGCGGCGACGTCCTCGGCGGCGACGATGCAGCCGGTGGCGCCGTCGTTGAGCCCGGCGGCGTTGCCCGCGGTGACGTGGCCGTGCGGCCGGAACGGCGTCTTCAGGCCGGCCAGCCCCTCCAGCGTCGTGCCCGGGCGCGGCGGCTCGTCCGCGGTCGCCAGGCCATAGCCTTTCTCCTGCGAGCGGATCGCCATCGGCACCAGGTCCGGCTGGATCTTCCCGGCGTCGTACGCGGCGGCCACCTTCTGCTGGCTGCGCAGCGCGTACGCGTCGGCGCGCTCGCGGGTGATGTGCGGGAACCGGTCGTGGAGGTTCTCCGCCGTCGACCCCATCACCAGGGCGGAGGGGTCGACGAGCTTCTCGGCCAGGAATCGCGGGTTCGGGTCGACGCCCTCGCCCATCGGGTGCCGGCCCATGTGCTCGACGCCGCCGGCGATGGCGACGTCGTACGCGCCGAAGGCGATGCCGCCCGCCACGGTCGTCACGGCGGTCATCGCGCCGGCGCACATACGGTCGATGGCGTACCCGGGGACGCTCTTCGGCAGCCCGGCGAGAACAGCGGCCGAGCGGCCGATCGTGAGGCCCTGGTCGCCGGTCTGGGTGGTCGCGGCGATGGCGACCTCGTCGACCCGGTCGGCAGGCAGGGAGGGGTTGCGCCTCCGCAGCTCACGGATCACCCGGACGATGAGATCATCAGCGCGGGTCTCGGCGTACAGCCCCTTGGGGCCCGCCTTGCCGAACGGCGTGCGAACGCCGTCGACGAAGACCACGTCACGTGCGGTACGGGGCACGGTCGGTTCTCCTTCTGACAGAGCCTGCGGAGCACTCCTGGGTACTCCTACCCCTAGGTTACTCGCCGGTAACGACCGACGGGTAACCCGGGGTCGCCGCCGGTCGCTCGCCGCCCGCCCGTCGCCCGTCGCCCGCCGCCCGCCGTGCGCCGGTCGCCCGCCGTGCGCCGCCGGTCGCGCGCCTGCGGTCGCCCGGCACGCGGCCGGGCTCGGGCCGGGTCCGTCCGTGTCCGTGGCCGGGCTCGGAGCCCGGTCCGTCCGTGGCCGTGCGCACCGGGCGGTCAGAACGTGACGGGCGCGTCCCAGTCGATGTGGTGCTCGAACAGCCACGCCATCTTCGCCATCGACTTGGGACCTGCGGCGTTCCGCAGGATGAGCGGGAGGGCCAGGTCTCGCAGGACGCGGCCGGTCAGGCCCTGCTTCTTGGTGTTGTTCATCCCCGAGCCCCAGGCCACCACCCGCTCCACGCGCTCGCGGCGAAGCGTCTCGTACGCGGTCAGCGCGCGCGGGACGTCCGGGGCGTCGCGCAGGCAGCGGGCGAGCGTGACGGCGTCCTCGGCGGCCTGGGAGGCGCCCTGTCCGGAGGAGGGGGAGACTGCGTGGGCCGCGTCACCGATGACGACCATCCGGTCGGTGTGCCAGGTCGGCACGTTCGGCAGGTCGTACTGGTTGGTCAGCGGGAAGTCGCCGGACATCGCCCGTACGATGCGCGCCCCCGGCGTCCGGTCCGTCGACAGCATGCCGACGAGCTCCTCGCGGAGGCGGTCGGTCGTCAGCGCGCGGATCTCCTCACGCGACCGTTCCCTGGTCCGAGGCGGGTTGGCGAACCACCAGATCTCACCGTCGGGGCTCACGGTGTACCCGAAGAAGCAGTTCTTCCCCCAGATCATGACGTAGTCGCCCGGCTCGGCGTCGATCCCCGTGTCGCGGGTGAAGCCGCCGGTGTTGCCGAGCCCGGTGTAGCGCGGGCCCGGGTTGGCCGGGTCGATGAGGGAGCGGGCCGCCGAGTGCACGCCGTCGGCGCCGACCAGCAGATCTCCCTCTGCCGTGCTCCCGTCGGCGAACCGCGCCACCACGCGCCCACCGGCCGTCGTCGCGCCCACCAGGCGCTTGCCGTGCTCGATCGGGACTCCGCGCCGCTCCGCCTCCTGGTACAGGCCGCCGTACAGGTCCGCCCGCCGGATGGTGTGGGTGGCCGTGCCGTCGGTGAGCGTCGGCCCGAGGGGCATGGCCCCG
This sequence comes from Actinoallomurus sp. NPDC050550, assembly GCF_040655075.1. Lineage (NCBI taxonomy): Bacteria > Bacillati > Actinomycetota > Actinomycetes > Streptosporangiales > Thermomonosporaceae > Actinoallomurus > Actinoallomurus sp. NPDC050550. The sequence continues at coordinate 105,771 of NZ_JBFAJC010000022.1, forward strand.
AGTTGCTTGCCGGTGCCGCTGAGGAAGCGCATGTGGCCGGAGGGGAAGCCGGCCGAGGTGACGACCTTGTCGGCGTCGACCGCCCGCAGCGCGTCCAGCCCGTTCACCGCCACGGTCAGGTAGACGCCGTGGGAGAGGCCGGAGCTGTGCTCGTACGCCTCGTAGATCACCGGGTCCAGCCCCGCCTTCTTCGCGGCGATGCCCGCCACCGCGCCGGCCACGCCGCCGCCCACGATCAGTACTCGCATCACGACACCTCTGTTCGCTCGGAGATAGTTTTTCTCTGGATAAGAGCATCTTGATACTAGAGTATCTTGTCGGTCAAGAGATATTCTCATCCGGAAACGCGAAAGCCCCCGGCCGGGACGGCCGGGGGCTTGAGGTCGGACTAGGCGTATGGAGTCAGCCTTGGGCGGGCGCCGGTTGCCGCTGCGGCTTGGGAGCGGCCGGCTTGGCCGGGCGGAGGAAGAGGATCATGACCGGTACGAGGTAGAGCACCCACATCACGGCCTGGACCACGGTCACCTGAGGCGTGAGGTTGAAGACGCCCTGCAGGGCGGTCTGCAGCCACTGGCCGACGGTGCCCATGCCCTGGAACCAGGTGTGCGGCTGGAACGCGTACGACGTGAGCCCCGGCAGGATCCCGGCCTCCTGGAGGTCGTGGAAGCCGTAGCCGAAGACGCCGGCGGCCACCACGATGAGCGCCGCGCCGGTGATGGTGAAGAAGCGCTTGAGGTTGAGCTTGAGTCCGCCGCGGTACAGCAGGTAGCCCAGCAGGGCGGCGGTGAGCAGGCCGAGCACGGCGCCGATGATCGGCTCGGTGGTGTTGTTGGCGGCGTTGATGTTGGTCCACAGGAACAGGGCCGTCTCCAGGCCCTCCCGTCCGACCGCCAGGAGCGCCACGGCGAACAGCGCGCCGGTGCCGAGGGACAGCGCGCCCTCGAGCTTGCCCTCGAGCTCGGCCTTCATGAACCGCGCGGCCCGGCGCATCCAGAAGACCATCCACGTCACGAGGCCGACCGCGACGATCGAGAGGGTGCCGCCGAAGGCCTCCTGCGTCTTGAACTGCATCTCGCCCGAGGCGAAGCTCAGCAGCACGCAGAACGCGACGCTGATCCCGATCGCGGTGCCGACGCCGGCCCAGACCGGAGCGAGAGCCCGTCGGTTGCCCGACTTCACCAGGTACGCGATGAGGATGCTGACGACCAGCGACGCTTCGAGCCCTTCGCGCAGGCCGATGAGGAAGTTGCCGAGCAGCAAGGGGACGCGCTCCTTCGAACTGGGGAGTCTTAGGCAAACCTAACCTAACCGAGTGTGCGGGAGGGGGTCGCTGAACGCAAGCCCGGATTGTCACTCAAAGCCCGATTACCGTGTCTAATGCGTCACGTCCCTGTAGTGGTTCCTCTGTTGCGATCCGGTCACGTGTGTCCAGCGGTACCAGTTAGGGCATAGCGTTTGACACGTGGAGTTTCGGGATGTCGTGACGCGCCGTCGCATGATCACTCTCGGTGCAGCCAGCGCCGCTCTCCTGCTCGCCGGAGACAGAGTCAAGGGGATCCCCGCCGCGAACCGGCATTCTGTCGCCCGGGGTCGCGCCGTCATCCCGCCCGCGGATACCTCCCCGACGCCCACCCCCACCCCCAAGCCTCCGTCTCCGACGCAGTTGCCGCCGCTGCCGCGCCGCAAGGAGGCCATCCACACGCTGCACGACGTCCTCCCGACCGCACCGCCCAACGCGATCTCGCTGACCATCGATGACGGCCCGCACCCGGAGTGGACGCCGAAGATGCTCGACCTGCTGGCCGAGCACGACGTGAAGGCGACGTTCTCGCTCATCGGCATCCAGGTGAAGCAGTTCCCGCAGCTGGCGCAGCGGATCGCCGCGGCGGGCCACCAGATCTGCAATCACACGATGAACCACCCGCTGGACATCGCCTCGCTGTCGTCCCGGAAGGTCGACAAGGAGATCACCGAGGCGCACGAGCGCATCTGCGACGCCACCGGGGTCGTGCCGAAGTTCTTCCGCTCGCCCGGCGGGGCGTGGTCGCGCGCGGTGTTCGGCTCGGCGGCCCGGCACGGGATGCTGCCGATCGACTGGGACATCGACCCGCGCGACTGGGCCCGACCGGGCACCCGCCGCATCAAGCGGAGCCTGCTGGAGGCCAAGGGCGGAGACATCCTCCTGTGTCACGACGGCGGAGGCGACCGCTCCGAGACGATCAAAGCCCTGGGTCAGGTCATCCCGAAGCTGAAGGCCCGCGGACTGTCCTTCGTCCTGCTCTGACCGCCCGCTCCGACCGTGCCGTACGGCCTGACCGCGCCGTAGGTCCGGCCGTGCTGTAGGTCCGGCCGTGCCGTACGGCGGCAGCCAAGGTAAGCCAAAAGGGGGGGCAGCGCCCTGGTCAGGGTCGTCGGTTGGGGGTCGGGTTGGTGCTGCCAGTGGGTGAGGGCGTCGGCTGAGACGCGGGCGTAGCGGGCGAGGCCGGCGACGTCGGTGTGCCCGGAGAACGCGAGCAGGGTGGAGGTGTTCGCGCCGTCCTCAGCGGCATGCGTCAAGGCGCTGTGGCGGAGCTGACGCAGCGTCCAGGGCCCGCTGGGGTAGGTCGCGGTCGCCGCGGTGAACAACTCGGCGGCGCGCCGGTAGGACAGCCGCGCTCGCCCGGTGCCGGGGTCTAGATCGGCGGCGGCGAGCTGGACGCGTACCTTGCGGCCGGTGAGGCAGAGCGGCCCCTTCGTCCGGCCGCCGATCAGGCTGGGCAGGAGACGGGCGATGCCGCTGATCAGCCGGCCCGCTTGCGCTCTCGACAGGTTTGAGCTGGGCGGAGGCCGATCGCCTGCCATCGGTTCGCCTGCCCGGGTACCGGGCGGCCGGCTCAGGGGCGGGTGGCGACGATGTTGTGGCGCGGCCGCCGCGGCCGCGGGAGGCCGCTGCGCCGGCACGGTTCGAGGAACTTGCGGTCGACGCCGAGCGCCCGTTCATTGCCGCGGCCGAACTGGACGGCCCGCGGCGGGTACTGCGTACGTGTGCACCGCCCGGCCGGCGCACGGGTTGGGGGAAATCCCCCAGGCGAAGACGGAGGTCAGCCGCATTCCGGGCGGAGGGCTGCGCGGATAGCTTCGAGACCACGGTTCGAGACACCCTTCCCCCATCGAGGTGAGATCAATGCGCGTTCCGCCGGTCGGCCGCCGTCCGCGGGGCGGTGGCATCCTGGGCGTCGCGGCGGTCGGCGTCGCGATTGCGTGCGCCGGAGTGCCGTCCCCCGCCGCCGCGTTCGTGGCCGGGCACGGCCCCGCCGGCGGACGGTACGGGCTGCCGGGCTACGTGCCGCTGTGGACGCTGCCGCCGAAGGTCGGGGGCACCGACTCCGCGGATCTGGGGCCGGCGCCGGCCGGTGCGCCGATCGCCGCTCGGGTGTACCTGGCCGGGCGCGACCCGCGTGGGCTCGCGGCCTACGCGGCGGCGGTCGCCGACCCACACGGCGCGCTGTTCCATCGCTACCTGACGCCCGCCGAGGTGCGGCGGCGGTTCGATCCGGCGCGCGGCCAGGTCGCGGCGGTGCGGTCCTGGCTGGCCGCCGCCGGACTGGGCGTCACCGCGGCGAACCCGCATTACCTGTCGGTGCGCGGGAGTGCGGCCGAGGCCGCGCGCGCGTTCGGTGCCGCCTGGCACGGCTACCGGGTCGGTGCGCTCACCGAGCAGGCGCCCCCGCCGGGGGCGCGGCTCAGCGTCCCGGCGTGGGTCGCCGGGGCCGTGCTGACCATGGCGCCGACCGAGATCGGCCTGCCCGGCTCCGACGGCAAACCCGCGGCGGGCGGCACGCCCGCCGCGCCCGCCGTGCCGGGCCGCGCCGAGACCGCTTCGGCTTCACGGGGCCGCGCCGAGACCGCTTCGGCTTCACGGGGCCGCGCCGAGACCGCTTCGGCTTCACCGGGCCGCGCCGAGACCGCTTCGGCTTCACCGGGCCGCGCAGGCACCACCACACCGGCCTCGCGCGCGGCCGGATCGGCACCGGCCGGGTCCGTTGCGGCCGCGACGTTGCCCTGCTCGGAGTATTACGGGCAACGGCGGGCGACGAATCTGCCGCCCGCCTATGGCCGGACGGCGCCCTACGCGGGGTGCGGCTACACCTCGCAGCAACTCCGCGGCGCCTATGGGGTTCCGGCCGGCCTGACCGGCAAGGGCGTGCGAGTCGCCGTGGTCGGCCCCGGGCGCAACGCCGCGACTGCGGGCGATGTGGCTAGATTCGCGAGCGACCACGGCGTGCCGCTGCGGCCCGGCCAGTTCACCGAGATCATCCCGCCCGGGCTGGACGCCTCGTGCGGCGGCCGGGAGTTCCCGTTCGCCGAGGACTACATGGCCATCGAGGCCGTGCACGGGATGGCGCCCGACGCGGACATCGTCTACCTCGGCGCGAAATGCGACGACGACGATCAGGCCCTGTCGATGCTCGACGAGCTTGGCACCGTCACCGACCGGCACCTCGCCGGGATCGTCAGCGGGCGGACGATCAGGCACTACGATCCCGACCCCTCGCCCGGGCTGATCGCCGCTTACGAGCAGATCTTCCAGCGGGGCGCGGCCGAGGGGATCGGCTTCTACAACGGCACCGCGGACCACGGTGACGGATCGAACTGCCAGATCACCGGGGAATGCCATCCCATCCCCTCCAAGCCCGCGATCAGCTACCCCGCCGGCGACCCGTGGGTGACGGCGGTGGGCGGCACCAGCCTGGCGATCGGGGCGCGCGGCCAGTACCTGTGGGAGACCGGCTGGGGTGACCACATCACCGGGCTGACCCCGGATGGGAAGAACTGGGCGCAGCCGCCGGGCGCGTTCGCCTTCGGCGGGGGCGGCGGCCCCAGCGACGTGCTCGGGCAGCCGTCCTACCAGCGTGAGACGGTGCCCGAGGCGCTCAGCCGGGCACACGGATCCGGCGTGCCGATGCGCGTCGTGCCCGATGTCGCGGCCGACGCCGGCGGCGGCACCGGCGTCCGCGCCGGCCTCACGGTGCCCCCGGGCCAGGGGCTGCCGCCCGGCTACCGGGAGATCGCCGTCGGCGGGACCAGCGTCGCGACGCCGGAGTTCGCGGGCATGCAGGCCGACGCCCAACAGGCCGCGGGCGAGCCGATCGGGTTCGCCAACCCGGTCATCTACGCGCGCTACGGCACCTCGGCCTACCACGACGTCACCGACCACCCGCTCGGCCAGGGCGTTCCCATGTTCGCCGCGGGACCGGTCGCCAACCAGACCCCAGGGCTCCCCACCGAGCCCTACCTCGACACCTTCGGCCTCGACCAGAGCCTGGCCGCAACCCCGGGCTACGACGATGTCACCGGCGTTGGCACGCTCACCACCGGCTACTTCGACTCCTTCCGGCCATGTCACCAGCGCAGCATCGGGAGCGGGCGGGCCCGGTGCCGCATTCCGTAGCCGAGCAGGCCGCGGGTAAGGCCCTGGGCCGGCCGGGTGCCCTACGCGCCGTCCTCACCGCCCCCTTCACTCGCCGCGCCTGGGCCGAAGCCGCGTACTGCCTCCTCGGCTTTCCGGTCGCGCTGGTCGGATTCGTTCTCGTGCTGGCCCTCCTTGCCCTCGGCGTCGGGCTCACCGCCTCGCTGGTCGGTGCCGTCATGGGACTGGCCCTGATCGTCCTCGCCCTCGGCCTCTCCCGCGCCCTCGCGGCACTCCACCGGGTCCTGGCCGCAGGCCTGTTGGGGGAGCGGGTCACCGCGCCGGCGCAGCCCCGCTCCTCCGGCGGGTTCTTCGCCCGGCTGGACGCTCGGCTGCGGGACGAGGCGGGCTGGCGGGCGGCCGCGTACCTGCTGGTGAAGCTGCCGGTCGCGGTCTTCGAACTGTACGCGGCGGCCTGGTGGCTGATCGGAGGGTTCGATCTCATCACGCCGTTGCGCTGGGCGGTCGTCTATCAGCAGGTGGGCACCGCCGGCGGCGCGGTCATGCGGACGATCTCGCCGTTCCCGGGCGGTGCCGGGGCCCCGCACGCCGGCAGTTTCGCCGGCACCTTCCTCACCGCCGGCATCGGTGCGCTGACGCTGCTCGCCGCCCCCTGGTTCACCCGCGGGGTGGTCGCGGTGGACCGCTGGCTGCTGCGCGCGCTGCTCGGGCCGGGCGAACTCGCCCAGCGGGTACGCAACTTGGAGGAGACCCGGGCGCTGGCCGTGGACGACTCGGCGGCGCTGCTGCGCCGGCTGGAGCGGGATCTCCACGACGGGGCGCAGGTCCGACTGGTCGCGTTGGCGATGAGCCTGGACATGGCCAAGGAGCGGCTCGGCCCCGCTGGCGGACCGGTGATCGACCCCGAGAGGGCGCGAGAGCTGGTCGAGATCGCCCACCGCAACGCCGGCGAGGTCCTCTCCGAACTCCGCGACCTCTCCCGCGGCATCCACCCCCCGGTGCTGGACGAGGGCCTGCCGGACGCGCTGGCCACCCTCGCCGCGCGCAGCTCCGTACCGGTCGAGCTCTCGGCGGACCTGCCGAAGGACGAGTCTCAGCGCCCGACGCCGGCCATCGAGACCATCGCCTATTTCTGCGCGGCCGAGCTGCTGACCAATGTGATCAAGCACAGCGGTGCCAGGCACGCGGCACTGCGCGCCGAGCAGCGGGATGAGCGGCTGCGGCTGTGGGTGACCGACGACGGCCGCGGCGGCGCCGCGCTCGGCACGGGCACGGGTCTGCCGGGCCTCGCGCAGCGAGTCCGCACGGTCGACGGCAGCATTCGGATCAGCAGCCCTGTGGGCGGCCCGACCGCAGTGGAGATCGAACTCCCCCTGCACGCGTGAAACCCCGTCGGGAGCCGGAGGCCGTGAGAGCATGCGGGCCATGCGCATCGTGATCGCCGAGGATGCCGCCGTACTGCGGGAGCTGCTCGCCCAGATGCTTACCGAGCGCGGGAACGAGGTCTGCGCCGCCGTCGCGGACGCCGACGCGCTGCGCGCCGCCGTCGCCGAGCACCGGCCCGACGTCACCGTCGTCGATATCCGGATGCCGCCCACCTACAGCGACGAAGGCCTGCGGGCCGCGATCGACATCCGCCGGGAGCACCCCGGCACCGGCGTGCTGCTCTTCTCCCAGTACATCGAGACCAGGTTCGCGACCCGGCTGCTGGCCGCGGGCTCCGCGGGCGTCGGCTATCTGCTCAAGGACCGGGTCGCCAACACCGCCGAGTTCACCGAGGCGCTGGCCCGGGTCGCCGCCGGCGGCACCGCCCTCGACCCCGAGGTGGTCACCCAGCTGGCGGGCGGCGGCCGGCGGACCGCGGAAATCGAGTCGCTCACCGCGCGCGAGCGCGAGGTGCTGGCGCTGATGGCGGAGGGCAGGTCCAACGCGGCCATCGCGCAGACCCTGGTGGTGTCCGCGGGCACGGTGGAGAAGCATGTGGCGGCGGTGTTCGGCAAGCTCGGCCTGCCCTCCTCGGAGGATGCCAACCGGCGGGTACTGGCGGTACTGCGCTATCTGGAAGCGTGAAGGGGCCGGCGAGCGGCGAGCGTCATCTTCTCAGGTCTCACGGGCGTGTCTGTTTTCGGCTCACCTCGGCTGCCCCCTGCGGCGGGCCGCCGTACGGCGGCCCGCCGTCATCCCAGGGTGCGGGTGTACCAGACGTACGGCGGCGTGAGGTCGTCGACGGTGAACCCCAGCCGCTCCAGGAGCCGCCGGGACGGGACGTTGCCCTCATGCACCTCGGCGGTCACGTGGCGGCAGGCGACGGATCCTTCGAGCCATCCCAGGAGGCCGCGGATCGCCTCGGTGCCGTACCCCCGCGACCGCCAGGGACCACCGAGGCCATAGGCGATCTCGACCGTCCCGTCGAGGCCAGGCCCGTGTTTGAGCCCGCACTCTCCGATCACCGCGCCCTCGTGGTGGATCAGCCAGGTGAGCGCGCCGGGGTCGGCGGCCGCCCGGTGGGCGACCATCGCGGTCGCGTCCGTCGGCCACCCGCCGGCCGCCACGATCCCCGAGGAGTCGCCCCGGGCGAGCGCACGCGCGGGCCCGCGCTCCAGCCGCCGCAGCACGAGCCGCCGGGTGACGATCGGATCGGCACCCGGCGGGTGGTCAGACCTCACGCTTGGCGGCCAGCCGGAGCAGCGCCTTGGCGAGGGGCGTCGCCGTCAGCTCCACCTGCCAGGAACGGGCCCCGAGCGCGGTGAGCACGACGCCGATCGACTCGGCCGTCACCTCCTCCGGCGGATCCCAGGCGAGCCGCCGGACGGTGTCGGGCTGGAGGAGGTTCTCCGTGGGCAGGGTGTGCTCGTCGGCCAGCGCGGCCACCACGGCCCGCAGCGCGCTCAGGCGCTCGGCGGCCGCCGGGTCGCGCTCCGCCCAGCGGTGGGCGGGCGGCGGCCCGTCTCCGGGGATGCTGTGCTCGGGCAGTGAGGCATCCGGGAGGGTCCGCCCTCGCTGCACGGCCCGGAACCAGGCCGGAGCGTGCCGCCGGGTGTTGCGCCCGCGGAACGAGGCCAGCGCCGCCAGATCGTCCGGGGTCCGCGGGAGCTCGAGCGCCGCCTCGACGATCGCGGAGTCGGGCAGCACCCGGCCGGGGGACAGGTCGCGCTCGCGGGCGATCCGGTCACGGGTCGTCCACAGCTCACGGACGACGGCGAGACTGCGGCGGCTGCGCAGGCGGTGGATGCCGGACGTGCGCCGCCAGGGGTCCTGCCGGGGCTCCTTCGGGGGAGTGGCCAGGATCGCGGCGAACTCCTCCTCGGCCCACCCCAGCTTGTCCGCCTCACCCAGCTGCCGCTGCAGTGCGTCGCGCAGCTCCACCAGGAGCTCGACGTCGAGGGCGGCGTAGCGGAGCCAGTCGGCGGGCAGCGGGCGGCTGGACCAGTCGGCCGCCGAATGGCCCTTCTCCAGCGTGAAGCCGAGGACCGTCTCGACCATCGTGCCCAGGCCGACGCGGGGATAGCCGAGCAGCCGCCCCGCCAGCTCGGTGTCGAACAGGCGGCGGGGTACGAGCCCGAGCTCGGCCAGGCACGGCAGGTCCTGACTGGCGGCGTGCAGCACCATCTCGGTGTCGGCGAGCGCCGCGTCCAGCGCGGACAGGTCGGCACACGGCACCGGGTCGATCAGGAACGTTCCGGAACCGCAGCGACGAAGCTGCACGAGGTAGGCCCGCTGGCCGTAGCGGTATCCGGACGCGCGCTCGGCGTCCACCGCTACGGGGCCCTTCCCGGCGGCCAGGCGTTCGACCGCGTTCTGGAGCGCCTCCGGCGTCTCGATGACCGGAGGGATGCCCTCCCGTGGTTCAAGTAGGGGTACGACTTCTGCTTCCGACACTTCCACGCGCCTACCGTATGTGTTCAAACTCCGGAACTCGGCAGTGAGGTCACTCCCGCGGGCGGCAAGCCCGCCGCCTGACATAGAACATCGCACCATGCGCTGATATGCCCTGCAATATCCTCACTAGTCGGTGACCAGGAAGCGCGGAGCTCCAGCTCGGTCGTCGCCGGATCGGCGTCCTTGTCACCGAAGCTCTCCGAAACCGCCCGGGTGATCGTGCCCGACGCGGCCTTGTACCCGGCCCGGTGCGCGTCGAGGGCCTCGGTCAGCCAGCTCCACCCCACGGGCCCGATCAGCGGGTCGGCGGCGATCTCGGGCTCCAGCTCCGCCCGTACGTAGGCGACCAAGCGGAAGTCCCCATCCCAGCCGCGCTGCCCCTCGGGGTCGTACAAGACGATCAGACGGCCGACGGCGAGCTCCGTATCGTCCTCCCGGTACACCGTCGCCATGATCGCCGCGGCGTAGGGCGCCAGCCGCTGCGGCGCGGGCATGTCCTCGAGCAGGAGCTCGGGCCGCGCGGGCTCGGCGTCGACCATGGCCCGCAGCGTCTCGATCACGCGTTGGAACGGTCCGGGTACGGGGTCGTTCGAGGCCGTCATCGGGCGTACGGCCGATCCACCTGGCACGCCTGGGAACGATTTGACTCACGCATGTGCACAGCGGCCCTCAAGCCGCCTCGGAGTGGGCGATCACGGGGAGCGCCGGCGCGTCGCCGATCAGGATCGCCATGCCGCAGTCCACACACGCCCACTCGGGGCAGTCCGCGCCGTGGCCGTCCGCGCACGGCGGCTGTTCGAAGCGGCGTTCGCCATCGCAGGCGGAACAATGACGTGTGAGGGCCATCTCGGTGACCTCCCTCGATCCGGCAGGGGGAGCGTTCACACGTTCGCATGCGCCCCGGCGTGATTGCAGGACATCGCTCGGCGTGTCCTGAAGATTCTCATAACGGACGTAGGGCCATGCCCCGCGGTCTGTCCGCCAGACGTCGTCGCGGGCTTATCGTACGGGACCGCGAGACCCCTGTGAGCGGCGCGCGTCGTCTGGACTGAGGAGCGCAGGGAGCGGCGACCGGACGAGGGAGGACGGCGCGTGGGGCGCCGCGAACCGCGCTCGCGCCGGCGAGCGCCATCGAGCACGGGACCGTTCCAGCGCACCGCCAGGCTCGCGGGTATCGCGGGGTGGTGCGCGGTGCGACGCCCATTCGTGGGACGATCCAGAGCGGGCCGCATGCCCGCACCTTCCGCGAAAATCAGACAGGAGCGCACCGTCATGCCGCAAGACAGCGGGCCCCACGGGGCCGGGCCGGAACAGCGCGAGGAGAGCGCCTTCCTGCTCGCCTGCCGTCGCCGGCCGGTGCCGCACACCCCCGTCTGGTTCATGCGCCAGGCGGGCCGCTCGCTGCCGGAGTACCGGGAGGCCCGGGTGGGCATCCCGATGCTCGAGGCGTGCGCCCGGCCCGACCTCGTCGTCGAGATCACGATGCAGCCCGTGCGCCGCTACGCGGTCGACGCCGCCATCTTCTTCAGCGACATCGTCGTCCCGCTCAAGGCGATCGGCATCGACCTCGACATCAAGCCCGGCGTGGGCCCCGTCATCGCCGACCCGATCCGCGACGCCGCCGCGGTCGACCGGCTGCGCCCGCTCGAAACCGCCGACGTGCCGTTCGTCACCGAGGCAGTCGGCGCGCTCATCGGCGAGCTCGGCGGCACCCCGCTGATCGGGTTCGCCGGGGGCCCGTTCACCCTCGCCTCGTACCTCATCGAAGGCGGCCCGTCCAAGACCCACGACCGGACCAAGGCGATGATGTACGGCGAGCCCGAGCTGTGGGCCCGGCTGCTCGACCGGCTCGCCGACATCGCCGCGACGTATCTGAAGATCCAGGTCGAGGCGGGGGCGCGCGCCATCCAGCTGTTCGACTCGTGGGTGGGCGGCGTCGGCCCGGAGGATTACCGCACGTCGGTGCTGCCGCACAGCCGCAAGATCTTCACCGCTCTCGAGCCGTACGACGTGCCGCGCATCCACTTCGGAGTCGGTACCGGCGAGCTCCTCGGCCTCATGGGGGAGGCCGGCGCCGACGTCGTCGGCGTCGACTGGCGGGTGCCGCTCGACGAGGCGGTGCTGCGCGTCGGGCCAGGCAAGGCGTTGCAGGGCAACCTCGACCCGGCGATCCTGTTCGCCCCGTGGGACGTCATCGAGACGCGTGCCCGCGACGTGCTCGCCCGGGGCCGTACCGCCGAAGGGCACGTCTTCAACCTCGGCCACGGCGTGCTGCCCACGACCGATCCCGACATGCTGGCCCGGCTCGTCGACTTCGTACACGAGGAGTCGGCGGCCCGCTGACCACGGTCAGGCGGCCTCCGGCCGATCGGCTTTGGACTCCGAGGGGTGTCTGCGGCGCCGGAGACCGTACAGCGGCAGGCCGATCAACGCGGCGACGGTCAGGAACGGCAGTGCCCAGCCGAGGACCAGCGCGAGTCCGCTCACGAACGCGGTGAACGCCCGCCAGCCCGTCGCGACCCCGCCGGTGAAGCCGCGAGCCCGTCGTTTCGCCGGACACGGGGCGCGTTGCGATCAGGGGACGCGCCGCGACCCTGGATGCCGGTCGTCCGGAACGTCTGCCATCGTTGGACCCATGACCGATGAGGCACATCGCGCTCACGTCGCCGTCATCGGCGGGGGCGTCGCCGGGCTGACCGCAGCGTACGAGCTGGCCAAGAACGGCGTCCGCGTCACCCTCCTGGAAGGCGGTGCCGACGTCGGCGGCAAGCTCAAGGTGAGCGAGATCGCCGGCGTTCCCGTGGACGAAGGTGCCGAGGCGATGCTGGCACGGCGTCCGGAAGGCCTGGAACTCGTGCGCGAGCTCGGTCTGGGGGACCGGCTGACCTTCCCAGGCACCACCTCGTCGGCCATCTGGAGCCGTGGCGCCCTGCACCCCATGCCCGCCGGTCAGATCATGGGCGTGCCGTCCGACCTGGTCGCCCTCGCCCGCTCCCAGGTGCTCTCGCCCGGTGGCCTCGCCAGGGTGCCCCTCGACCTGGTTCGCCCGGAGACGCCGCGAGGCGAGGACGTGTCGGTGGCCGAGTTCGTCGGCGCGCGGGTCGGCCGCGAGGTGGTGGACCGCCTGGTCGAGCCGCTGCTCGGCGGGGTGTACGCCGGGCGCGTCGACCAACTGTCCTTCGAGGCCACGATGGGCGGCCTGGCCGCGGCCTCGCGGAGCCGCCGGTCCCTGATCGCCGCCGCCCGTACGGTGGCCGAGGCGGCCCCGGCCGCTCCCGGGCCGCTGTTCACCACGCTCGTCGACGGGATGGGCGCGCTGCCCGGCGCGCTGGCGGCGAAGGTCGCCGAGCTCGGCGGTGTCGTGCGCACCGAGGCGATGGTCCGCGAGCTGGCCCGTACGCCCGGCGGCTGGCGGCTCACCGTCGGTCCCACGCGCGATCCCGAGTCCCTCGAGGTCGACGCCGTCGTGCTCGCGGTGCCCGCCCGCCCCGCCGGACGCCTCCTGAAGGACGCGTCGCCGTCGGCCGCGGCCGAGCTCGGCCGCGTCGAGTACGCCAGCATGGCGGTCGTCACGCTCGCGTACGCGGGCACGGCGTTCCCCGAGCCGCCACGCCGCAGCGGATACCTGGTGCCCGCCGTCGAGACGAAGGACGTCAAGGCCGTCACGTTCAGCAGCACCAAGTGGCCGCACCTGACCGACGGCACCCTCATCGTGGCCCGCTGCTCCATCGGCCGGTACGGCGACGAGCAGGCGCTCCAGCGTTCCGACGAGGAGCTGAAGGCGGCGGCCTTGACGGAGCTGGCCCGCACCAGCGGCGTCAACGAGCTGCCGATCGACACGCGGGTCACCCGGTGGGGCGGCGGCCTGCCGCAGTACACCGTCGGGCATCTCGAGCGGGTCGCGCGGATCCGCGCGGCGGTCGCGACGCTGCCCGGCGTCGCGGTGTGCGGCGCCGTCTACGACGGCGTCGGCATTCCGGCGTGCGTCGGATCCGCCCGCCTCGCGGCGGCCCGGGTGCTCGAACACGTGAACGGTCGGGGAGAATCGGATCGAAGCGATGAGCCGGTCGGTGAGCGGGGCGGCCGGCCCGGGTGAACCCCGGCATCCCCCGGAAAGCGAAGAGGAGTGCGACCGTGAGTGCCGCAGAGACGGGCCGACCGAAGGCACGCGAGCTCAACCAGGTGATCCGGTACACCATGTGGTCGGTGTTCCGGGTCCGTGACCTGGCCGAGGCCGACCGCGCGGCGGTCGCCCGCGAGGTCGAGGACCTGCTCGAGCAGGCGGCGGCCAAGGACGTCACGACGCGCGGCCTGTACGACGTCGCCGGGTTGCGCGCCGACGCCGACTACATGTTCTGGTGGCACGCGCCGACCTCCGACGACCTGCAGGAGATCTACCACCGCTTCCGGCGGACGGCGCTCGGCCGTGCCTCCGAGCCGGTGTGGTCGGCGATGGCCCTGCACCGGCCGGCGGAGTTCAACAAGAGCCACATCCCGGCGTTCCTCGCCGATGAGGAGCCGCGCGGATACCTCTGCGTGTACCCGTTCGTCCGGTCCTACGAGTGGTATCTGCTGCCCGACGAGGAGCGGCGGGCGATGCTCGCCGAGCACGGGAAGATGGCACGCGGCTTCCCCGACGTGCGGGCCAACACGGTCTCCTCGTTCGCGCTCGGTGACTACGAGTGGATGCTGGCCTTCGAGGCGGACGAGCTGCACCGCATCGTCGACCTCATGCGGCACCTGCGCGGAGCGGAGGCCCGGCGCCACACCCGCGAGGAGGTGCCGTTCTACACCGGCGCCCGCAAGCCGGTCTCCGAGCTGGTCGCCGCCCTGCCGTAACCCGGCCGCATCCTCATCCACGGGTCAAGGGCCGTCGATGACTTGCTCATCGGGCGGGTGGGTCGCCTTGCCGCGGCGGAGTATTCCACGCGTGACTCGATCGCGGCGTCGCAGAGGCAGACACGTGCGGCCGCCCGCCGACGCGCCCGGCATGATCGCCCGGCTGTCGCCGGGCGCGGCCACGCGTCCGGTGTGCGTGGCCCTCGGCGGGGCGGCCGGTCTCGTGCTGGTCCTCATCGTCGCGCTCACGCCGGGCTCCCCGCCCCGACGGCCGGGCCGGCCGGCGGTCGAGGTGGGCCGTCCACGGCCGGCCACGGCCACCCCCAGCGCGACGCCGACCGCGCCGGCGTCCCGTGACGACGCCCGGGACGAGGCCGCGCTGGCGTACTACCGGGCGAAGGGCGGCGCGGTCGCCGCGCACGTGCGGCAGGTCATCTGGACCGCGCCCATCCTCCGCGTCTACACCGACCTGCCCGCCTCCGACGCGAACGCGCCGGCGGCCACCGCCCTGTGCCGGATCGCGGCGTCCTACCTCGAGAGCCGGGACCGGGCGCCGGTCGTGTTCGTCCACGCCCGGCAGAGCGACGGGTATCCCGTCCTCGCCAACAAGATGGACTCCGGCGACGACTGCCGCCTGGGCAGCGTCCCCTGACCGGTCATTCGGCGGGTTCGAGGTTCAGCGAGACGCTGTTGATGCAGTACCGCTGGTCGGTCGGGGTCGGGTAGCCCTCACCCTCGAAGACGTGCCCCAGGTGGGAGTCGCAGCGAGCGCAGCGGACCTCGATCCGCACCATGCCGTGGGAATTGTCGCGGAGCAGCGTGACCGCGTCGGACTCGGTCGGCTGGTAGAAGCTCGGCCAGCCGCAGTGCGAGTCGAACTTCGTGTCCGAGCGGAAGAGCTCCGCGCCGCACGCGCGACAGCGGTACACGCCCTCCGTCTTGGTGGAGACGTACTCGCCGGACCAGGGTGCCTCGGTGCCCGCCTCCCGCAGGACGTGGAACTCCTCGGGCGACAGCTGGACCTTCCACTCTTCATCGCTCTTGCGAATGACTGTCATGTCCTGCACAACCAGGGGCCCTGGGCGGCCATTCCGGACCGCCGCCGCCGTAAGACCCCCGTAAGAGACGCGGAGCGGCCTTCCCGTGCACGTCGCCGGATGATCTGTCAGCGGGCGGTTGTACCGTGCCGTTATGGCATCGCCTTTCGTGGAGATCCAGGTCGGAGATCGCGTCGTCAAGGTCACCAATCCGGACAAGGTGTACTTTCCGGCTCGCGGGCACACCAAGCTGGATCTGGTCAACTACTACCTGTCGGTCGGCGACGGTATCCTGCGCGCGCTGCGCGACCGGCCGACCACGCTGGAGCGCTGGCCGGGCGGGGTGTTCGAGGGAGCGAAGATCGCCACTCGCGCCGACAACCGGGGTGACGCGTTCTACCAGAAGCGCGTCCCGAAGAACGCCCCGGAGTGGATCGAGACGGCGCGGATCGCCTTCCCGAGCGGGCGCCACGCCGACGAGATCTGCCCCACCGAGTTCGCGAGCGTGGCCTGGTGCGCCAACCTCGGCACCGTTACCTTCCACCCCTGGCCGGTGCGCCGCGACGACGTCGACCATCCCGACGAGCTGCGGATCGACATCGACCCGCAGCCCGGCACCGACTTTACCGACGCGAAGAAGACCGCGCTGGAGGCCGTCCGCGACATCCTCGGCGAGCTGGGCTTCGTCGGCTTCCCGAAGACCTCTGGTGGCCGTGGCGTCCACATCTACGTGCGCATCGAGCCGCGGTGGACCTTCACCGAGGTGCGTCGCTGCGCGCTCGCCTTCGGCCGTGAGGTCGAGCGCCGGATGCCCGACCTCGTGACCACGAACTGGTGGAAGGAGGAGCGCGGCGAGAAGGTCTTCATCGACTTCAACCAGAACGCCCGCGACCGCACCATCGCCTCCGCCTACAGCGTCCGCCCGAAGCCGTACGCCCCGGTCTCGGCCCCGCTCACCTGGGAGGAGCTGCCCGACGTGGAGCCCGAGGACTTCACGATCGCGACGATGCCGGAGCGCTTCGCCAAGCTCGGCGACCTCCACGCGGCAATCGACGATCAGGCGTTCTCCCTCGAGACGCTGCTGGAGTGGGCCGACCGCGACGAGCGCGATCGCGGCCTCGGCGACATGCCGTATCCGCCCAACTATCCGAAGATGGAGGGCGAGCCGAAGCGCGTCCAGCCCAGCAAGGCCCGCAAGGACTGACCGCCCGTAGCGGTAGGGTGCGTCCCGTTCGCGCACTCCGCGCGGCTACGGGAGGAATGCATGGAATCGTGGCCGCCCACCGAGCGGAGCGACCCGTCGGCCAACGGCTGGGCGCGGCCGGATACGGGGCCGCCGTCCGCGCCGGTTCCGTCGTTCCCGGCGCCCCCGCCGCCGTGGCCGGGCCAGGTGCCGTGGCAGGGGATGCCCCCGGGGCCGCCACGACGCTCCCGGATCTGGCCGTGGATCGTCGCGGGCGGGGCGGTCGTCCTCGCGCTGGCGGTCGGCGCCGTCGTCCTGGTCGCCCGGTCGTCGGGGATCCTCGAGTTGGGAGCGCGCGGTACGCACGCCGAACGACTTCCCGACCCGTGCCGGATCTACGACGACCTGCGTGGCCAGGCCCTCCTCGGCGAGTTCGGCGCCAAGGGCACCAAGCGCGTACCGATGGGCGGGTACCACTGGTCGCTGTGCGGGTACGGCACGAACATGTTCCCGCCGAAGGACACCTTCCAGGTGCAGCTCAACCTCTACCTCTATGGCGGGCGGACCGAGTCGGCCGGCGCGGCGGCGAGCGGCCTCCACCGCGCCGACATGGGCTGCCTCAGGTACCAGGGCACGACGGCCGGGGACAGATGGCAGGAGGCGTGCGAGGGGATCTCCAAGGGCTGGGTGCTGTTCGCCGCCCGCAGGGGCAACGTCATCGCGATGATCAACTGCTCGGCCCCGGAGGTCGGCGCCGACGTACGGGCCGCGATGCGGCGTGCGGCCGACCTCGCGCTGAACAAGATCTCCTGGGAGTCGTGACCGGCCGCGTTCACGTCTCGATCAGGCAGCTCTTCTCGCGGGTGTTGGCGAGCACGGAGTCGTGGCCGTAGCCGCTGTCCTTGAGGCCCTCGAACGGCAGGCCCGGTGGCATCTTCCGGAAGGTGTTCACCCACACCGTGCCGGCCTCGACGTCCCGGCACATGCGGTGCGCACGGCCCAGGTCCCGCGTCCACACGCCCGCCGCCAGGCCGTACGCCGAGTCGTTGGCGATCGCGACCGCCTCCTCCTCGGTGTCGAACGGCAGCGCCACGGCGACCGGGCCGAAGATCTCCTCCTGGCAGACGCGCAGCCCGTTGTCCTCGGTCGTGAACAGCGTCGGCTCGACCCAGTAGCCGCCCGCGTACGCCTCGTCGACGATCTCGCCGCCCGAGCGTCCGCCGAACACCAGCTTCGCACCCTCCTTGGCGCCGACCTCCAGGTAGCCCGTGACGCGCTGGAACTGTTCCGCGGAGACGATCGGTCCCATCGTCGTCTCCTCCGACAGCGGGTCGCCGAGGCGGACCCCCTGGGCGATGGCGGTCATCCGGTCGATCATCTCGTCGAAGATCGGCCGCTGGATGAGGATCCGTGACCCGGCCACGCACACCTGGCCCGCGTTGGCGGTGAAGACGCTCTGGGTGGTCACGCCGAGGGCCGCGCGGTCCAGGTCGGCGTCCGCGAACACGATGTTGGGGGACTTGCCGCCGAGCTCGAAGGCGAGGGGTTTGAGGGCGTCCGTGCTGGCCCGGGTGATCAGCTTGGCCGTCTCGGTGGAACCGGTGAGGCTGATCCGGTTCACGCCGGGATGGCGTACGAGGGCGTCGCCGACCTCCTCGCCCAGACCGGAGACGATGTTGAGCACGCCGGGCGGGAAAACCTCGCGCAGCAGTTCGCCCAGGCGCAGCGTCGACGCCGTCGCCTGTTCGGCGGGCTTGATGACGACGGTGTTGCCGGCGGCCAGCGCGAACGCGGCCTTCGCCGAGAACGTGGAGATGGGGGAGTTCCACGGGATGATCCCGACGACCACGCCGTAGGGGATCCGGCGGGTGAACCCCATGCTGCCCGGCCCGAGGATGACGGTCTTGCCCTCGACGGCGGCCGCGCACTCGGCGGAGGCCAGCTGCCACAGGTACGTCATGCCGGGCACGTCGCGTTTGGAGGTCTCGGTGATGATGCGGCCGTTGTCGCGGGTCTCGAGCTCGGCCAGTTCCCGGGCATTGGCGGCGAAGACGCCGGCGACCTTGCGGAGGACGTGCGCCCGGCCGGCGGCCGGCATCGCCGACCAGGCGGGGAACGCCGCACGGGCGGCGGCCACCGCGGCGTCGGCGTCATCGGCCGTGCTGCGCGGGATCCTCGCCCACACCGTCCCGGTCGCGGGGTCGACCGAGTCGAGCATGCGATCGGTCCCGCGCAGCTCGCCGCCGATCAGGTTCGAGAATTCCCGCATCGTGATCCCTTCTCCGCACGCGACCTCGGCGCGTGACCTCCGCGCGATCTCAGCGCGACCGGCCTTCGGCCGCGCATGGCCGCCAGTCTGAACCCAGCCAAGCGTACGCTTGGTTGGGGTTTCGGAGAAGTGGTCGTCATCACCGGCCGGCGACGTCCGATACGCGGTCGAGGAAACCGGCGACGAGTGGGGCGATCTTCGGCAGGTGGGTCTCGAGGGCGAAGTGGCCGGTGTCGAAGAGGTGCAGTTCGGCGTCGGGTACGTCGCGCAGATAGGCGCGGGCGCCGGGCTCGGGAAAGAACGGGTCGCCGACGCCCCAGGTGATCAACGTCGGGGGAGTGTGCTTGCGCAGCCACGCCTGCCAGCGGTCGTAGCGCTCGACGTTGGAGTGGTAGTCGAACGCCAGCGCCACCTGCGCGTCCTTGCGGCCCGGCAGGTCGAGGAAGTGCTGGTCGAGGGTCCAGCCGTCCGGGGCGAGCAGTGCGGGGTCGGCGACGCCGGTCTCGTACTGGCCGCGGGTGCCGGGCGGGGTGAGCAGGCCCCGGATGGTGTCCTCGGCGCCGGGCGTGCCGGGGCGCAGGGCGATGAAGTCGCGGGCGACGTCCGACAGGCCCTCGGTGTAGGCGTTGCCGTTCTGGACGATCAGGCCGGCGATCCACTCGGGGTGCCGCTCGGCGAGGCGGAACCCGACCGGCGCGCCGAAGTCAAAGACGTACATGACGAATCGGGACAGACCGAGCCGCTGGACGAACCCCTCGGTGACGTCGGCGAGCCGGTCGAAGGAGTAGGCGAAGTCCTCGGGGGCCTCGGTGTGCCCGAACCCGGGGTAGTCGGGGGCGATGAGCCGGTAGTCGGCGCCGAGCGTGTCGATCAGGCGGCGGTACTGGTGCGAGGCCGACGGGAACCCGTGCAACAGCAGCAGCGCGGGCGCGTCGGGCCGTTCGGGCAGCGACTCGCGGTAGAAGACGCGGACGCCGCCGACGTCGATCCGGCGGTGGGCGACACGGGCGATCGGGCGTAGCGGCATGACTAATGCCCTTCATCATGGACGATGCATTAGTTATAGCGGTCACCTTGCTAATGCGTCAACCGCGACAAGATGCATTAGTCGGCGCGGGGACTCCACCCGAGCGCTCCGTGACCCGCGTTCCGTGACCCGCGTTCCGTGACCCGCGCTCTGTGACCCGTGATCGCCCGAGCGTACGCGCGGGTCAGCCGCCGAGGATGTCGTCCAGGTCGTACGCCACCGGGACCTCGAGCTGGTCGTAGCCGCAGGACTCCGGCGTGCGGTCCGGCCGCCAGCGCCGGAACCGCGCCGTGTGGCGGAAACGGCGGCCCTCCATCTGGTCGTAGGCGACCTCACAGACGAGCTCCGGCCGCAGGGCCACCCATGACAGGTCCTTCTTGCCGGTCCACCGGCTGATCGCGCCCGGCATGCGGTCGACCGTCGCCTCGGTCTGCTCGGCCCATCCGGCCCACGGGTGACCGGCGAGGTCCGCGACCCGGTAGGGCTCCAGCTCCTTTACCAGCTCCTCGCGGCGCTTCATCGGGAACGACGCGGAGACGCCGACGTGCTGGAGCCGGTCCCCGTCGTACAGGCCGAGCAGCAGCGAGCCCACGATCGGGCCGGACTTGTGCCAGCGGAAGCCCGCGACGACACAGTCGGCGGTGCGGTCGTGCTTGACCTTGAACATCGCCCGCCGGTCCGGCTCGTACGGCCCGTTTAGGGGCTTGGCGACCACGCCGTCCAGCCCCGCGCCCTCGAACTCCTCGAACCAGCGCAGGCCCTCGTCGTACGCGTCCGTGGCGGGCGTGACGTGCACCGGGGCCTTCGCCTCTCCCAGCGCCTCGGTGAGCCGGCCGCGCCGGTCGCCGAACGGGGTCTCCATCAGCGAATCGTCGCCGAGCGCGAGCAGGTCGAAGGCGACGAAGCTCGCCGGCGTCTCCTCGGACAGCAGCTTGATCCGGGAGGCGGCCGGGTGGATCCGCTGCTGCAGCGCGTCGAAGTCGAGGACGTGCCCCTTGCGCAGGACGATCTCCCCGTCGAGGACGCACCGCTCCGGCAGCTCACGCCGGAAGCCCTCGACCAGCTCCGGGAAGTAACGATCCAGCGGCTTGCCGTTACGGCCGTAGATCGCGACCTCGTCGCCGTCCCGGAACACGACCGCCCGGAACCCGTCCCACTTCGGCTCGTAGAGCAGATCCCCCTGCGGCAACTCCTTGACGGCCTTGGCCAGCATCGGCGCCAGCGGCGGGCCCACAGGCAGCTCCATGACCTGACCCCCTCGATGGGAAGACGATCCCCCTGTTATAGACCACGCCTACGACAGCGGCTCCACCGCCGTTACCTCCGTGTATAGCGGAGGAACAGGAAGTCCTCGTCTTCCAGGACGTGCCCGAGGCGCAGCGGTGTCGACGCCGGGCCCGGGCCGTTGATGATCCGGGCCGCGTCGCCCGCCGCGATCTGCGGGCTGACGGTGAGGCACAGCTCGTCGAGCCGCCCCGCCGCGACGAACTGGGCGAGCAGCCGCGGACCGCCCTCGGTCAGCTGGCGGGTGAGGCCCCGCTCGGCCAGGGCATCCAGCGCGGCGGCGACGTCGACGGTCTCCTCACCGGTGACGATCACCTCGGCGTGCTTCTCACAGCCGCGGCGCCGGTCGTCCGGAACCGACCCGCAGGTGATGACGATCGTGGGGCTGATCGCCTCGGCGAAGATCGGGGCGTCGAAGTCGAGTTCGAGCGAGCGCGACACGATGGCCAGTGGCGGCGCCGGCGCGCGGCCCGTACGGATGTCTCCCCACCAGTCGCGGGGGTGGACGGGGCCGTAGCCCTCGACGCGGACGGTCGCGGCGCCCACGACGACGACGTCGGCCAGTCCGCGCAGCAGGGACAGCAGCCGCCGGTC
Source organism: Actinoallomurus sp. NPDC050550 (assembly GCF_040655075.1). Lineage (NCBI taxonomy): Bacteria > Bacillati > Actinomycetota > Actinomycetes > Streptosporangiales > Thermomonosporaceae > Actinoallomurus > Actinoallomurus sp. NPDC050550. The sequence continues at coordinate 127,293 of NZ_JBFAJC010000022.1, forward strand.
GGCCTCATTGCCCAGACCGCCCGACTTGCCCCCGAACGTCGCCGCCCCGTCCGCGCTGGCCACCATGTTGCCCCGGAGCCACGGCGTGGTCTCCGGATAGGCGTACGCCTCCGTGAGCTCGGCGAGATCGGATGGCTCTAGTCGTCGCATGCCACCAAGGGTGGCACAGCGGCCGGTTCGTGACGCGATCGCGCTCTTGACACAGCGTCGTTTAAGCGAGAGTTGTCATGGGACGACGGTTAAGAGGGGTGAAGGCTTGGGGATCGCCGCATTGGTGATGTGGATACTGGCCGCTGTCGCAGGCACCTACCTCCTGTTCATCTGGCTCGCCAACGGCGGCTTGCGGCAGCAGGCCACCAAGATCACCCGCTTTCCCGCCGCCCTGGTCCTCGGCCATCCCGCACTCGCCGTCGTGGCACTGGCGACGTGGGTGGAGTTCCTGTTCACCGCCCGGACCGTCTACGCGTGGAGCGCCTTCGGCGCGCTCGCGGTCGTGGCGATGCTGGGCTTCACCCTGCTGACCCGGTGGCTCACAGGACGCGGCGGCAGGCACGCGCGCGGCGCGGAGCAGAACTTTCCCCTGATCGCCGTGCTCGCCCACGGCACGGTCGCCATCACGACGTTCGTGCTGGTGCTGCTCACCGCCATCAAGGTCAGCCGCGGCTGACGGCCGCCTGCCGGACCGGTCTCAGCCCGGGACGATCCGGCGCAGCACCACCAGCGCCCGGTCGGTGACCTCGAGCCGGTCGTTGGCCTTGACGGGCCCGCGCTCGGCCGGTTTCGGCAGCGCGGTGTCGAGCACGACCTCCCACCGCTCGCCGAAGCGCTCATCGGGAATGCGGAACACGATGCCGTCGGAGTGCGCGTTCAGCAGCAGGAGGAACGAATCGTCCCGGACCCGGCGTCCGCGTGGGTCCGGCTCGGTGATCGCGTCCCCGTTCAGGTACACCGCGACCGCCTTGGCGTATCCGATGTTCCAGTCCGCGTCGGTCATCTCCGCCCCCGCGGGCGTGAGCCAGCCGATGTCGCGCTGCCCGTCGAGCTCGCCGCCGTGGGTGCGCCCCTGGAAGAACCGCCGCCGCCGGAACACCGGATGCTCGCTGCGCAGCCGCGACACCGTGCGGACGAAGTCGACGAGGTCCTCGTCGCCGTCCCAGGAGACCCAGGCGAGCTCGTTGTCCTGGCAGTAGGCGTTGTTGTTGCCGCGCTGCGTGCGCTTCAGCTCGTCGCCGTGCGACAGCATGGGCACGCCCTGGGACAGGAACAGCGTGGCGATGAAGTTGCGCCGCTGCCGGGCGCGCAGCGTTTTGATCGCCGGATCGTCCGTCTCGCCCTCGGTGCCGTAGTTCCAGGAGCGGTTGTCGTCGGTGCCGTCGCGGTTGTTCTCGCCGTTCGCCTCGTTGTGCTTGTGGTCGTACGAGACGAGGTCGTGCAGCGTGAACCCGTCGTGGCAGGTGACGAAGTTGATGGAGGCGAGCGGGCGCCGCCCGTCGTCGGCGTACAGGTCGCTGGAGCCGGTGATGCGCGAGGCGAACTCCTGCAGCGCCGGCTCGCCGCGCCAGAAGTCGCGGACCGAGTCGCGGTACTTGCCGTTCCACTCCGTCCACAGCGGCGGGAAGTTGCCGACCTGGTAGCCGCCCTCGCCGACGTCCCACGGCTCGGCGATCAGCTTCACCTGGGACACGATCGGGTCCTGCTGGACCAGGTCGAAGAACGCCGACAGCCGGTCCACGTCGTGGAACTCCCGCGCCAGCGCCGACGCCAGGTCGAACCGGAAGCCGTCGACGTGCATCTCGGTGATCCAGTACCGCAGCGAGTCCATGATCAGCTGGAGCGCGTGCGGGTGCCGGCCGTTGAGGCTGTTGCCGCAGCCGGTGTAGTCCAGGTTGTACCGCTTGTCGCTGTCGCGGAGCCGGTAGTAGGCCGCGTTGTCGATCCCGCGGAAGCTGAGCGTGGGCCCCAGGTGGTCGCCCTCGGCGGTGTGGTTGTAGACCACGTCGAGGATCACCTCGATCCCCGCCTCGTGCAGGGTCCGCACCATCGCCTTGAACTCCTGCACCTGCTCACCGAGCTGCCCGGACGAGGAGTAGGCGTTGTGCGGGGCGAGGAATCCGATCGTGTTGTAGCCCCAGTAGTTGGTCAGACCGCGCGCCACCAGCGCGTGCTCGGAGACGAACTGATGGACCGGCATCAGCTCGATCGCCGTGACGCCCAGGCCGAGAAGGTGCTCGATCATGGCCGGGTGGGCCAGCCCGGCGTACGTGCCGCGCTGGCTCTCCGGGATGTCCGGATGAAGTTCCGTGAGTCCCTTGACGTGCGCCTCGTAGATCACCGTCTCGTGGTACGGCGTCCGCGGCGCGCGATCGTCGCCCCAGTCGAAGAATGGATTGATCACCACGTTCTTCGGCATGTACGGGGCGCTGTCCTCGCTGTTGAGCTCCGCCGGCGCGGCGAACCGGTAGGAGAAGAGGGACTCGTGCCACCGCACGTCGCCGTCGACGGCCTTGCCGTACGGGTCCAGCAGCAGCTTGGCGGGGTTGCATCGGTGGCCGTCCGCCGGATCGTACGGTCCATGGACCCGGTAGCCGTACCGCTGGCCGGGACCGACCCCCGGAAGGTGGCCGTGCCAGACGAAGCCGTCCACCTCGGGCAGCGGGTAGCGCGTCTCGGTGCCGTCCTCGTCGAACAGGCACAGCTCGACCCGCTGTGCCACCTCCGAGAACAGAGCGAAGTTCGTGCCGGCGCCATCCCAGGTGGCACCCAGCGGGTACGGGGTGCCTGGCCAGACCTCCTGCATCGTTCTCCTCGGTGTCCACGGACAAGACTCATCGATTGTTGCCGTACCTCGGCGGATACGCGAATGGCGCGGCCGGGAACGGCCGAGCGACGGTACCGTCCGGCCGCCGTGGAGCACCAATCCTTTCCGGCACTCGTCGTTCTCTCGGCGTTCGTCAGGCATGCACTCTATGTGCAGCTGCGAACGCTCAGGGGCAGGATTCCGAAACCGCGCCCCGGCGCGTCCCCGCACCAGGACCCGTCACCGCTGGACGGTTCCAAGACCGGCGGATCCGCAGGCGGCGCCGGTGGCCGGGTGCGTCACTCCAGGCGTACCACGCCGGCGAGCAGGGCTATCAGGGAGCCGTCCAGGTCCGCGAGGCCGACGCCGAGCCGGCTCGCCATGGCGTCACAGGCCGGGAAGGCGGTGACGGCTCCGATGGCGGCGACGGCGTGATCCTCGTCGAACGCCGGGTGGAGCCGGTCCGCCCTGGCCAGTCGGTGCACGAAGCCGGAGATCTGGTCGTAGCGCCACCGCTCCCGGTCGTCGATCAGCCGCTGCGCCTCCGGCTCGACGGCGGACAGGCTCACGAGTCGGCGAAACAGGTCCGGATCGGTGTCCCAGAACCGGCAGAACTCGCGCACCATCGCCCGGAACGCCCCCACCGGGTCGGCGAGCGCGGCGGCGTCCCCGACCGCGGTGACGACCTGGGCCCGCTGGGCGAGGTCCTCGGCGATGGCGTCCAGGAGTCCCAGCTTGGACCCGAACCGGCGGTAGATCGTGACGCGGGTGACCTCGGCGGCCGCGGCGACGTCTTCCAGGCTCAGCTGGTGAAAGCCCCGCTCGACGAGGAGCCGGCGTCCGGCGGCGACGAGGTTGCGGCGCGTCCGTTCGACTCCCGCCGCGCGCAGGCCCGCACCGGGCGGGCGGGGGTGGGACTCTGGCACACCGCGATGATACAGCCCGTATCTCATGATACGTCGTGTATCTTGAGATACGCGGTGTATCACTTCCGGAGGAGGGGAGACGTCATGGGCATGGCCGAAGTGGCCCTGGTCACGGGTGCGAACAAGGGGCTGGGGAAGGAGACCGCGCGGAGGCTCGCGCACCTCGGGATGACCGTCTACCTCGGGAGCCGTGATCCCGATCGTGGCACCGCCGCCGCTCGTGACCTGGCGGCCGATGGCGCGGCGGTGACGCCGGTCCCGCTGGACGTCACCGACCCGTCCGACGTACGGGCCGTCGCCGACCGGCTGCGACGCGACCACGGGCGGCTCGACGTCCTGGTCAACAACGCCGGCGCGACCGTCGACACGCCTGCGGCGAGCGTGACGGCCGCGCGGATGCGGAAGGTCTTCGAGGTCAACGTCTTCGGGGCGGTCGGTGTCATCCACGCCACGCTGCCGCTGCTCCAGGCCTCCGACGCGCCACGCGTCGTGAACGTCTCCAGCACGACCGCGTCACTCGCCCTGACCGGTGACGGCACGGACTTCGGTGGCGACGCCGGCCGGCGGCTCGCGTACAGCACGTCGAAGACGGCCTTGAACATGCTGACGCTCCAGTACGCCCGGGCGTTCGCGGCGGACCCCGCGCTGGCGCACATCCGGATCAACGCGGTCACTCCCGGCTACACGGCGACGGACATGACCGGCCACCAGGGCACACGCACCGTCGCGGAGGGTGTCCGTGTCATCGTCGAGTTCGCCACGCTCTCCGCCGACGGCCCGACCGGCGGCTTCTTCAACGATCAGGGAGCGGTGCCGTGGTGACCGTCCGTACGGCGCGGGCGGTGGCTTCTTCGACGACGGGACCGGTGCCGTGGTGACCGCCCGTACGGTGCCGTGGGGACTCCGCCCGTACGGCGCGGTGGTGATCGCTCGTGCGGCGCGGCCGGTCGCCTCGCCGGGCGACCGGCCGCGTTCGGACGGGAGTACGGGGGATCAGACGGCGGCGGCGGTGAAACGCGCGCCGATGTACCGCGGGTTCTCGATCTCGTCCACCAGGGCGGCGGCGTAGTCCTCGTAGGAGATGCGGCTGTCCCCGGCCGCGTCGGTGACCAGCCGGTCGGCGTCGGTCCGGTAGCCGCCGGTACGGGTGCCGGGGCCGATCTCCGCGGCGGGGCTGAAGTAGGTCCACTTCACGTCGGGCACGGTGCGGTAGTAGGCCAACGCCTCGCCCTGCGCGGTGGCGTCCGGCCGGTACGCCTCGGGGAAGTCCGGAAGGTCGAGGAGCCGCGTGCCGGGCGCGATCTCCAGGCTGCCCGCGCCGCCGACCACGATGAGGCGCGGCGCCTCATCGCCCAGGCCGCGTAGGGCCTCGACGTACGTCTCGGCGGCCCGCTGGTACACCCCCGAGTCCTTTCCGGCACCGCCGAGCGCGCTTACGACGACGTCGTGGCCGCGGGCGGTCTCGGCGATCGTCTTGGGGTCGAAGACGTCGGTGACCGTCGCCACCTCGAGCGCCTCCGGGCGGTCGCCGAGTTTGGCCGGGTCGCGGACGACGGCCGTGACCTCGTGGCCGCGATTCAAGGCCTCCCGCACGATGCTGCCGCCGATGTTCCCCGTCGCGCCCACTACTGCGATCTTCGCCATGGTCTCTCCCTGATCGATTCGGTCTCGCTGCCTCCAACGGGCCTGGTAGGCAGATGATTTCCAACGGATATCAGTGTCTTTGAAGACCTATAGTGTCCATATGGATACCAACGTGGTCGCGGTCAAGGGAGATCTGGACGACCCGGACTGCCCCACGCGGCAAGTGATCGACCGGATCGGCGACAAGTGGAGCGTCCTGGTCATCCTGCACCTGGCGCAGGGTGGCATGCGGTTCACCGAGCTGCGCGGCCGCGTGCGCGGAGTGACCCCGAAGGTCCTCACGCGCACGCTTCGCGCCCTCGAACGCGACGGTCTCGTCAGTCGCCGGGTCTACGCGGAGGTGCCGCCCCGCGTCGAGTACGCGCTGACCGATCTAGGCCGGAGCCTGATCGGCCCGCTGGACGTCCTCCGCACGTGGGCGGAGGAGAACATCACGGCCATCACCCGCTCCCGCGAGCGCTACGACGTCGCCTGACCGGGCTCGGCCACGGGGGCCTGGACCGGACTCTCGGTATCCGGTGGTGTGGTCGGGGCGCTGCCGAACTCCACGCCGTGCGCCTCGCGCCCGAACGCGGTCAGCAGGACCACCGCCAGGAGCGTCGGCGCCACCACGACCCCGAACGCGAACGAGTAGCCGTGCGAGTCGGCCAGGCGTTCCTGGAGCGGAAGGTTGATGGCGGCGAGCAGGTTGCCGAGCTGGTAGGTCACGCCGGGGTAGAAGCCCCGGATCGCGTCCGGTGACATCTCGGTCAGATGCGCGGGAATGACGCCCCACGCGCCCTGGACGAAGAACTGCATGAGGAACGCGCTGATCGCCAGCATCGCGGTGCTCTTGGAGTAGGCGAAGAGCGGCACGACGAGCAGCGCCAGCAGCGCCGCGCCGACGATGGCCCGGCGCCGCCCGAACCGCTGAGAGAGCGTGCCCACCAGGACGCCGCCGAGGATGGCGCCGATGTTGTAGATCACCGCGATGCCGACCGCGTAGTGCGGGGAGTGGTGCAGCCCCTTCTTCAAGAAGGTCGGGTAGACGTCCTGCGTGCCGTGGGACATGAAGTTGAACGCCGTCATCAGCAGCACGAGGTAGAAGAACCGGATCAGTACCTTCCGGTCGAAGAAGACCCTGCGCAGCGGTGTTCGCGTCATCTGCAGCCGGGCGTTGGTGCGCTCCCAGACCTCCGACTCTCCCACGCGGTAGCGCACCCACAGCGCGATGAGCGCGGGCACCGCCCCGAAGACGAACAGGCCGCGCCAGCCGAACAACGGGGTGATCGCGAAGTAGGCGAGCGCCGCCACGAGGTAGCCCGCGGGATAGCCGACCTGGAGCATGCCGGAGTAGAAGCCGCGCTTCTCCGGCGGGATCTTCTCCATCGCCAGGGAGACGCCCAGGCCCCACTCACCGCCCATGCCGATGCCGTACAGGAAGCGAAGGACGAGCAGCATCGTCAGCGAGGTCGAGAACCCGGAGATCATCTCGATGACCGAGTAGAAGATGACGTCGGCCATGAGGGGGAGCCGCCGGCCGACCTTGTCCGCCCACAGCCCGAACAGGTACGCGCCGAGCGGCCGGGCGATCAGGGTCAGCGTCGTCGCGACGGTGACCTTCTCCGCCGATGTGCCGAAGTCCTTGGCGACCTCGGTGATGACGAAGACGAGAAGGAAGTAGTCGAACGCGTCCATCATCCAGCCGAGGAACGCGGCGAGGAAGGCGTTCCGCTGGTCGCGGTCGAGGCCACCGGCCTGATCACGGATGTCGCCGAGCAGGGGTATGCCCATCTGTCGTCCTTTGTCCGATCCGTTGATCTTCCCCCGGCCCGGTCTTTACCCACAGATGAAGGAATCGATTCCCGATTAAATTGGTAGGGAAGGTTGACTTGCCCGGTATCGGCGTGTTTGCATCTGTTCATGCGCGTCCGGCCTGCTCTCACCCGCCGGCGGCACGTCGACCTGGTCCGTGTCGCCGCCGCCCGCTGTCGCGGCTGACGATCTCCCTTCGGCAGACCCCCTTTCCCTCCGCGGCCAGCCGTCCGACGCGGCCGCGTTCCACCTCGCGATCTTCCGCGAACACCCCTCCCGCGCGAACGGCCCGTCCTCGAGCGCGGCACCGCCCCGTACAGGAGCGCACTCCCTCATGCCCAGAAGATCCCTATCGGCCGTCCTGACCCTGGCCCTGGCCGCCACCGGCTGCGCGGCGCACGCGAGCTCGGACTCGTCGAAGCTCAAGATCGGCTATTTCCAGGGGGCCGTCGCCGGTCCCGAGGCCGTCGTCGTCGCCGATCCCGCCCTCGCCTCCCACGTCAAAGCCAATATCGAACTACGCCCGATCGACAGTGGCGTCGCCGGCATGGCCCAGCTTCGCGCCGGCGCCTTCCCCGTCGTCTCAGGCGTCGGCAACCCGCCGTTCGTGGGCGCCTTCTCCTCCGGCACCGACGTCGAGGTGGTGTTCGCCGAGAGCATCGACGAGTCCGGGCTCGTGGTCAGCGACGCCATCAAGTCCAATGCCGACGTGAAAAAGATCGGTGTGCTGGTCGGTTCCACCCTCGACTTCCAGCTGCGCGGCTGGCTGAAGTCCCAGGGCCGCACCGACAAGGTCCAGATCGCGAGCTTCGCCAGCGAGGCCGCCGAGGCCGCCGCCTGGAAGGCCCACAAGATCGACGCGGTCTACATCAGCCAGTCCTTCCTGATCGAGCTGAAGAAGCACGGTGGCCGCGTGCTCACGACCGCGTCGGACATCGCCAAGCTGGGGTACGCCGCCGTCAACCTGCTCGCCGTCGGCACGCCGTACGCCAGGAGCAACCGCGCGGTGGTCCAGCAACTGGTCTGCCAGATCTCCAAGGCCCAGACGCTGGCGAAGGGGGACCAGGCCGCGAAGTACGTCCGCCCGGCGGCGCGGTTCCTCGGCGTCCGGCCCGACGATGCCGTCGAGGCCACGAAGACCTATCCCTACATCCCGGCCGGCGAGGAGACCGGATGGCTCAAGGGGGCGGACGGAAAGGCCTCCTCCGGCCGGCTCGCCGCGAACTTCCAGCGCACCGCGGAGTTCCTCGTCACCCAGGGCCGCGCCAAGACCGTGCCGTCCCTCGACACGATCGCCGCGCACATCGACCCGAGTTTCTGGGACAAGGCGCAGTCGGGAGGGTGCTCATGAACCGGCCCGACGTGAGCGACCGGCCCGACGTGAGCGACCGTCCCGGCGTGAACGACCGGCCCGATGTGGGCGATCAGCACCGCGTGAGCGGGCCCGATGTAGGCGATCAGCACGGCGTGAGCGACCGGCCCGGCACCGCCGAGGGGCGAGAGCCGAGCACGGTCGTCGAAGAACGGCGGGACATCGAGCGGCCGGCCGCCGTACGGCTCCGCGACGTCGGCAAGACGTTCCGCCGGCGGCGCCGGCAGACCCGGGCGCTCGAGGGCGTGAGCCTGGACATCGAGGCCGGGGAGTTCCTGTGCCTGCTGGGCCCGTCCGGATGCGGCAAGTCGACGCTGCTCGGTATCCTGGCCGGCTTCACGTCCGCCGACTCCGGCCAGGTGCTGGTCGACGGCCGGCCGGTCGAGGGTCCCGGCCCCGACCGCGGGGTGCTGTTCCAGACGCCGACGCTGTTCCCCTGGCTGACCACGCGGCAGAACGTCCTGTACGGCCCGCGGGCCAGAGGCACGCTCACGCCGGAGGCCCGGGCGGAGGCCGACGCGCTGCTGGACACCGTCGGGCTGCCGGACTTCCGGGACGCCTATCCGCACGAGCTGTCCGGCGGCATGCGTCACCGGGCGGCGTTCGCCCGCGTGCTGATCAACCATCCGAGCGTCCTGCTCATGGACGAACCGTTCGGGGCGCTGGACGCCATCACCCGGGCCGGGATGCAGCGGTTCCTGCTCGAACTCTGGCAGCGGCGGCGCATGACGATCGTGTTCGTCACCCACGACGTCGAGGAGGCGACGCTGCTGGGCGACCGGGTCGCGGTGCTGTCCGGGCGACCCGGCCGGACGAAGGCGATCGTCGACATCCCACTGCCGAGACCTCGCGCCTACGAGGACACCGAGACGCTCGAATTCGTCACCGCCAAGCGGCGCATCAGGGAGGTGCTGGAGCAATGACCGGCGAACCCGTGGACACGCTCGCCGCGAACCGTCCGGACGGGACCGAGGCGCCTCTGCCGCCGAAGGCTCCCGGGGAGGAGCAGCCCGGCCCGTCGGAGGCTCCCGGCCCGGAGGTCACCCGGGCGAAGCAGAGGCGGCGGTCGCCGCGTCGCGTGCTGTACGGCGCGGCGGGCCTGCTGCTGGCGCTCGCCGTCTGGCAGGTCGCGGCGGTCGTCATCGGCGATCCGGTGACACTGCCGACGCTCTCCCAGACCGTCCGCGAACTCGTGCACTACCTCACCCATCCGTACCCGGAGGTACAGGGCAAGACCCTCGTCGAGGACGCCCTGATCAGTACGGGCCGGATCCTGGCCGGCTTCGGGCTGGGCACGGCCGTGGGACTCGTGCTGGGCGCGGCGATGGCGGGCGTCCGCGTGATCCGCGAGCTGGCCGACCCGATCCTCACCGTCGTACGGCCGCTGCCGCCCATCGCCTTCATCCCGCTGCTCGTCGTCTGGTTCGGCATCGGTGAGACGTCGAAGGTGGCGCTCCTGTTCTTCGGCGTGCTGCCGGTCATCACGATCGCCACGCTCGGCGCGCTCGACGCCGTGCCGGTCGAACTGCTGCACGCGAGCCGGAGCCTGGGCGCGTCCTCCTTCTACACGATGGTGCACGTGCGGCTCCGCGCCGCCGTCCCAGGCGTGATCACCGGCATGCGGATCGCGATGGGCGGCGCCTGGACCAGCATCATCGCCGCGGAGATGATCGCCGCCACCGGGGGAGTCGGCTTCCTGATCCTCCAGGCCGGCAACTATCTCCAGACCCCGCTGATCTTCAGCGGGATCATCGTCATCGCCGTGCTCGGCTTCGCCTTCGACGGCCTGCTCCGCCTCCTGCTGCGGGCCGCCGACCCCACCCTTCGTCGCTCCTGAAACCCCTGAGAACCCCTGAGAGAAGGAGTCCCATGTCCACACTCGAGATCCGGAAGATCGGCGGGCGCATCGGCGCGGAGGTCGCCGGCGCCGACCTCGGTCACCTCGACGACGGCGCGTTCGAGGAGATCAACGCGGCGCTGCTCGAGCACAAGGCGCTGGTCTTCCGAGGCGCCGGCCTCGACAACGACGGCCAGATCCGCTTCGCCGCGCGGTTCGGCGACCTGACAACGGCCCACCCCACCGTCCCGTCCGTGGACGGAAGTCCCAATGTCCTTCCGGTCGACGGAGAGGAGGGCATCCGCTCCAACCACTGGCACACGGACGTGACGTTCGTGCGCACGCCGCCGAAGGTCAGCACGCTGCGCGCCCTGGTCGTCCCGCCGTACGGCGGCAACACGCTGATCGCCAACGCGGCCGCGGCCTACCGGGATCTGCCCGCCGAGCTGCGGGAGTTCGCCGACCGGCTGTGGGCGGTGCACACCAACGACTACGACTACGCGGTTCCCCGTACGAACTCGGAGAAGGCCGCGAAGTACCGCGAGGTGTTCGTCTCCACGCGGTACCGGACGGGACATCCGGTCGTACGCGTGCACCCCGAGACCGGCGAGCGCGGGCTGTTCGTCGGCGGCTTCGCGCAGCGGATCGTCGGCCTGAACGGTACGGAGTCACGGGACATCCTGCGGATCTTCCAGGAGTACGTCATCCGGCCGGAGAACATCCTGCGCGTCCAGTGGAACCCGGGTGACCTGGTGGTCTTCGACAACCGGATCACTCAGCACTACGCGCCGGACGACTTCGGGGACCAGCCCCGCAGGCTGCACCGGGTTACCGCCGCGGGTGACGTACCGGTCGGCGTCGACGGCAGGGAGAGCTACGTCATCGAGGGCGACGAGGCGCGTCACTACACGCCGGCCGTCGCCGCCTGAGAGCGACGGGACCCGGAGTAGCGGGGCTCCGGGTCCCGTCTCCATCGCGCGCCGACACGGGCGGGACGGGCTCAGGACGGCGCGTGGACGGTAGGACTGGCGGTTCCGTACCGTCGGCGGGGCCGAGAGGCTCGGCGCCGCCGCGCCCGGCTCAGGCGGGCACGGCGGCACCGTCCGACGCTCAGGACCAGGTGAAGATCCCGATGCCGTTGGCGACCGGCCGCTCCGATCCGTCGGACGGGGTGTTGCGCACGGTCACGGACGGCTCGCCCGGCCCGCGTACGGCGAAGGTCGAGGAGCCGCCGCCGTCCATGTTCATTCCGTCGTCGGCACCCACCTGGGCGAGGAACGCGGACAACTCGGCGACGGTCATGCCGGCGCTGTTCGCGAGGCGGCCGTCGACGACGACGAGGTACAGCCGCCGGCCGTTCCGGCTCACTCCGGCGCCGGTGCGCGGCGCCCGGGTGACGGCGTCCAGGCCCGTCAGGGGCGCCCCGTCGTGGAGAATCGGAAAGCCGCCGACCGCGAACCGCAGGTGACCCGGGCCCGCGAGGTCGTGCCGGATCCGTACCCGGTCGCCGGGGCGGAGACCGCGCAGGGCGTCGGCCCCTTCCTCCCGGCCGACCAGCACGGTGGTGTCCCGCGGGATCGGACCCGCGCCGATCACGTCGCTCACCTGGGTCACGACGCCGCGCCGTACCGTCACCTCGGCGGCGTCGAGGCTGCACGGATCGCTTCGCACGGCGTCGGTGCCGCAGACCGCGCGCGCCCGGGAGGTCGCGCCCCAGTCGGCGGTGTAGGCGCCGATTCCGCCGACCGGCAGGGCGTACTGGTTCAGCCCGCGCAGCGGGAGCCTGCCGTGCGGGGTGCGGATCGAGCCGGTCAGGCGCAGGCTCGTCACCCGGGCCTCGTGGTCCCGGCCGACCCCGAGCACGTCCTTGGTAGACGTGCCCGGGGGCAGCGCCGGGCCGAACCGCTGCCCGTCGGGGACGGCGCCCTTGAGGTCACGGCCGTCGGCGATCTCCGGTCCGTCGGACGAGCCGGTCGGGACGATTCCCGGGTGGGTTTCGCTGATGTTGAAGAAGTCCGCGTTGACGCCCGCCACCGCCCGCTGGGCGTTGGCCATGGCCGACACCTGCGCGCGCTGGGCGATCGCCGGGGGATGGAGCAGCCCGACCCGTACGTGCGGGTTGTGCAGGTCGACTTCGAGCAGGTCGCCGACGACCAGGCCGCCCGCGCTGTTCGTCTGGAAGGTCCGGAACACCACTCCGGGTGCGATCTGCGTCGTACTCGTGTACTGCGGTCCGTCCTCGGCGGACGCGGTGGCCGTGCCTGCTCCGGAGCACGTCACCACCGCCGCCACGGACGCCGCGACCAATGACTTCCTCATCACCGGCAACGCCTTTCTCTGGGGTACCAGGGCTCACGGTGATCATGACCTGGTGCCCATGGCGGCGATATGACGCGCGGGTGAGGAGAGCCCGTCCCCTGTACGGCGGGCGAGGGGCTACGCCCGGTGGCGGTTCCGCCGGTCGAACCGTTCGGCGTCCAGGGCGTGAGCCTCGTTCAGGAGGGAGCGCGTCTGCTCGCAGGTCGCGGCGCTCGGGTTGAGGACGCAGACCCAGCCCTGAGTGGCGTAGACCGGGTGGGGGAGGAGCCGGTCGGTCGCCGTGTAGTCGAAGTCGCCGTGGTGGTCGGCGTGCGCCGCGGGCGGGTGGCCGATCAGCTCTTCGAACCTCTTACGGCCGACCGCCATGTTGACCCGGAACACGCCGTCGCGGTTCAGGTCGGACGCGGAATCGAACCCGTCGTAGTCCTTGACCACGACCGTCGCGAAGGGCTGGCGGTCGGTGGGCACGTCGCCGGACGGGTCGTAGTAGAAGAAGGAATCCCCCCAGGCGGCCTCCGGCGCTCCGTTGTCCTCGCTCGCGGTCATGCCGACGGTCCCCGGCAGGCCGGCCACGAACTCGATGATCTCGTCCTTCGTCACGGCGTACGTCCCTTTCGATGCAGAGGTCGATCAGATCCCTGCCTTCAAGTCTTCCATTGAAGTGCAATTTGGGACTTTCGCCGACAGATCGCCTGGACGTCGCGGTCGAACCCTCAAGTAACGGTCGTAGCCTCCGCGCGGCTCTCGATGGCGCGTCCCTGCCGAGATCTTCGGTCAGGCTCTGGCACGATGACTGTCTGTCGCCGTTGCGATGATCACTCGAATCCGTCGCGCTGGCCGGATGTGGCAACAAATTCCGCTGAGTCTTGTCCGGATCAGAGTCAAGGGTTCAAATTATGGCCTGACATACGGGTTTGACTCACGGGGCCGGGGGGAGTCGCTTTCGATGGTCTTTTGGCATGCGTCCTCAAAGAGGAGGACGGTCAATGTCTGAGCAGGCGGACTCCGGCCGATCTCCCCTGGGGCGTTCTGTATCCAGGCGCACGGTATTGCTGTCGGCCGGCGGCGCGATCATGGTCGTCGGGCTCGGTTCGGGCGATGGCCCACGACTGCTTCCGCGGGCGCTGACGGCCGGGACGGCCGGCGCGCCAACGGCGACCCTGCACCTGGTCCGTCCGCAGGACATGCTCGTACTCGACTTCGACTTCTACAACCTGGCGCCGACGTTCGACACCGACCCGCCGCAGTTGCGCCGCGTGGACTCCTCGATCCTCGCCTACGCCGTGGTCCGCTTCGAATCACAGCACGTGATGGAGCAGACCATCCTGGAGGACGCGAGCGATCCGCACCCGACGCCTGGCTCAGTACGCAGCAAGGGGGTCGGCCCCAGCCGGATCGTGTTCGTCGTGCCGGAGACGGTCAAGCTCCTTCCCTATACCGAGGAAGGCCTGCTGCAGTGGTGGCAGTGGATCATGCAGGTTCCCACCGGGCTGCCCAACGGATCGCCTCCCGATGATTTGCACACCGACCTGTTGCTGGTCGACTGGCTGCACCTCACTCCCGGGTGGGAGTCCCCCGAGCCGACGTCCACCTGGGCGCATTCCGCCACGCCTGTCATCCGGGGCGACCGGACGGAGCTATGGCACACACGGCTGTCGCCGCGCGGCCCGAAGGGGAGACCTCAGGAGTCGATCGGCGTCCCGGCGCCGGCCGACATCGCCGTTCCGAAGCTGCGCGCCGTATACCGCGACCAGCCGGTCGGGGACGAGGCCTCGGTCTACCGCGACCTGCTTCCGCCGCATTTCGTCGATCCGCCCACACAGATCGTCCAGTTGGCCGGCAATCCGACGCTCGGCGCGTACAAGCGGATCAACGCCAACCTGCTCGCGCTCAGCGCGGTGGGCGCCACGCTGGACTTCGACGTCCAATGGATCCCGACGGTCGGGTTCGAGCTCAAGCGCTGGGAGCATCATTCCTGGCTGGGCCGCGACAACAAGGTCGTCGTCGAGGAGTACGGCTTCCTGTTTCCGTTCGGGCATCGGGCGGAGTTGATCTCCGAGACCAAGCGGGAGGTCGACGCGGCCACCGGGGTCGCCTACCTGAAGCAACGCCTGTTCATCCGGATCACCGAGCGCGTCAAGACCTATGCGGCGCCGTTCCAGAACTGGGGTGGGCGCGCGTTCCCGTTCACCGACATCACCATTAAGAACACCACGCTTCCGGATCTGCCGGAGAAGCTCGACCCGCTCCTGGGCGGGCCGCCCGACGCGACGTCGCCGGCGTTCTGGATCCAGGACATCAACGCCCTCAAGCCCGGCGGAGGCCACTCCGACGTGGTCTTCGCCTTCGTGGCCACCGACGTGACCGGTCGGCGGATCGAGTTCACCTCGCCGATGGCGTTCATGCCTGCGGATCCCGCCCGGAACACCGACGACCCCCTGTTCAAGAGCGTGCTCGGCAAGTTCGGCACCTACGCCGACATCGTCGGGCCGGAGGTGGACGCCCGGCGGGTGATCGACCTGCGCGGCCAGACCGTGGCCTACGCGAAGGAGGAGACGGCGGGGACGGCGAGCTTCCCGACGGTCCGCTGGTACTGGGGCGTCGAAGGGCCGCAGGGCACCGTGCTCCCCCCGCTTGAACCCGGCCGGCCCTCGGACGGCAAGGACCACGCCCACGTCGATTCGCCGGTGTTCTACCCGAGGCTGCTCGCCGCCGAGGCCCAGGTCCCGGCCGTCGACGCCGTCATCGGCACGGGCGGCCCGGTGTTCCTCATGCCGGATCCGAAATACCTCGAACACGACTTCGGGTTCAACAAGGCGCTGGTCGCCGCCGGAAACGACCCGCAGATCTTCGTGCGGGTGCAGGACTCGGTCGCCGCCCTCGACCGGTTGAGCCGGGGGGACCGGAGCGACGACAAGCCGGTCCGGCGTTCGGTCGAGAACAGCCTCAATGCCGGCGGCGTCGCCACCCCACATCTGATGATCGGCGCTCTATCCGCGTTGTCCGGCCCGGTCGCCGGGCCGCAAGACTCGATCGACACCGTCCGGGACAGCGGAAAGATAAAGTTCGATCAGTTCTTCCCGCCCAACCTAAAGGACGTCGTATCGCAGGCGGGGTTGTTCGGTGAGATTGCCCTGGGCCTGCTTTTCGATGACGGCAACATCAAGGACCACGGACCTAGAATACGTAAGGTCTTTGATTATCCAAAGGATGCGGACGGCCATGTGCATCGCGGCTATGCGCCGGTCGGCCAGACGATCACCATGACGTTCGAAGAGACGGTGACGGCGAAACCGCCGCCTCCCTTCAAGTCGATAACGGGGCCCAGCGGCGGCGTGCTGACAAGGGTCTCGCTGGTCGTCACCAATCAGATCCTTTTCGATAACAAAGACGCCGACACGGTCGACAAGGCGATCGCCAAGGTCGACGCGACCGTTTCGGATTTTAAGATCGATCTGACCCCTATCGTCGTTACGTTCAACAAGTTCGTATTCTCTTACCAGCTCGGTCCCGGTGCGAAATGTGATCCGGACATCAAGTCCATCGAGCTCTCCGCGCCGTTGGATTTCCTGAGCGGACTGATGAAGCTCATCGGCCTGGCGCCCTCAGGCTCTGATTCGGCCGCACGTGCCGGTGCGCGCCTTGCCGTCAGGAAGACCGGGGCGCGCCTCGCCGCCAGGAAGAAGTTCGGACTCGGCTTCAAGATAACCGATTTCGACATGACCAAGATCGGGGTCGGTGTCTCCCTCAACTTCCCCGATCTCGCGCTGGGGCTCTTCACGCTCGAAGGAGTCCACGTCGATGTCGGCGTGATCCTCCCCTTCCAGCCGTTCGCACTGGGCGGGCCGGTAGCGGGCAGCGTGACGGGGAAGGGCGGTCCGTTGCGGGCCTCGCTCGGCTTCGGGGCCCCTTCCGACAAGTTCAAGGTCAGCGTCTACGGTCTCGGCGGCGGCGGGCACTTCCTCCTGGAGGCCAGCACGAGAAGGCTGGAGAAGCTCGAAGCGTCGATTGAGGTCATCGGCAATGTGTCCCTCGACCTCGTCGTCGCCTGCGGCCGGCTCCTCATCGAGTTCGGTGTCTTCTTCAGCATGCAGGTCAAGGAGAGGGAAGCGCCCCAGGTAGGAACCTACTCCGAGGTTCACCTGGGCGGTTACATGCGGGCCACCGGCCGCCTGAGCGTCCTCGGCCTGATCAACATCACCGCGGAGCTCTACGCCGACATCGAGTACGTCAACGTGGACGGAGTCGGTTCCGTCTGGTTCCACGCGCACCTGACCGTCTCCATCGACATCACGTTCTGGCATGTGAGCGTGGGGATCGAATTCACCAAGGTCTTCGGCGGCGGCAGTTCGCCGAGCACCGTCGCCGCGCACGCGTCGGCCCGTGCTCTCACGGATCGCAGCCATACCTTCGGCGATCTGATGAGTAGGGACGACTGGGCTCTCTACTGCGCCTCATTCGCCGGCTGACGTTGATCCGCGAGGAGTTGTGAAATGGCCGCGTCGCAAATCGTGTGGACGCCCGTGCCGAACGGCTATGCCAACGGCATGCTGCGGATATCCGTTCTCGTCGCCCCCCGTCTGTCGGGTGCCACGACGCTGAGCGGTTTCACCGACTGGCTGACCTGGCCCCAGGTCAAGCCGGCGTACTCGGTGACCTTCCAGAGCGGCAAGAAGGTGCCCGCCACCATCACCAGCCCGGCCCCTCGGCTGGATCTGTGGCAGCGGCTCTTCACCAAGGACACCCCGGTCGCGGCACGGCCCGTCCCGCTGGCGGCCACGGGCGTTCCGCCCATTCGTTCCTGGCCGAGCGTCGCGGCCCGGTCCATGGCCTATTCCGAGCACACCCTGACGATGGCGTTCAATCCGACGGCGCCGGCGACCGTCAACGACTACTTTCCGAGCGAGGGGGGCGACTCCGCCCGGAAACACCTCGCGGAAGACGAAGCCATCACCGACATCTACATGTCCCCGGGGCGGCGACTGAAAGCCATCGAGGCGATCAACACCGAACTGGCCAAGGGATTTTTCTTGGGAGGTGCGCTGCCGGGGTTCTCCGCGGCGGAGATCAACTTTCTCCTCGCCGAGCTGTTCCACAACAGGAAAGACAACACCAATCCCGCGCCGAAGACCCATAGCCTTGCCGCCCACATGAATATCATCCAGAATCCCGGCGACCTGGACTTTCACGTGGCGTTGAGCTCGTTCGCGCAGTACCCGATGCTGCAGCGCTCGCTCGGTCTGATCGTCGACCTCGCCGTAGACCCGGCCGCGATCGGGATTCCCATCCCCAGCGACCCGGTCAACCTCACCCTGGAGGTCGACTGGCCGGGGGCCGCGTCCTACGACGCGATCTACCCCGTGGTGGCCGCGACGCTGACCAAGACCGCGTTCGCGGCGAAGCCCTCGGGCACGACCACGAAGGACGGCTTCCTCGCGCTCAACACCGATCAATACGGCGTCATCGAGGTCGAGGCCGATTCGGCCGCCGCCCTGCTGACGACGTTCAGCACCACCCTCAACACCCGGAATACGGCCCCGATATTCGGGCTCAAAAAAGCACACAAGGCGACGACCGCCGCCCGACCGCATGCCAACGGCGGCGGCGATTCCGGCGGGGAGCCCGCGCCGGTGCCGGCCCTGCGCAGCAGCGGCTTCTCCGTCGTTCAGTTCGGCCGTGCCAAGCAGCTCCACCAGACGCTGACGAAGACCACGACGAGGGCGGCGAACCTCACCAGGCTCGCCACGGACCCCTTCTCCGCCGAGGACCTCACCTACGGCGTTCGGGTCGACGTCTGGGACGACACGTCCAAACGCTGGTACAGCCTGTGCCGCCGCAAGGGGACCTACGACGTCAACGGGATGGCGATCACCGCAGAGGACGAAGGCATCGTCCATCTCGCGCACACCCAGCGGGTCGATGATCCGACGATCTACCTGCACGAGTCGGTGTTCAACTGGAGCGGCTACAGCCTGGTGACCAACCGTCCGGGAAGCACGCAGGAGATGATCAACGGAAAAGAGGTGACGGTCGGCCCCGACAGTGACGCCACCGGTCCGGTGAAGCTCAAGACCTCCTTTCACGCGACCGGACTCCCCAAGCTGCGCTATGGCCGGAGTTACCGGTTCCGGGCGCGGACCGTGGACATCACCGGCAACAGCCGAGGACCGGAGGACCCGGCCACGGACTCCGGTTCTCCCGTGGTCGAGTACCTGAGGTTCGAGGCGGTCACCGCACCCGTGCTCCTGCCGACCGCTCCGCGGACCACGAGGGAGTCGGCACTGCTCATGGTGATCAGGGGGAACTACAACGCTCCGGCCACGGGGGACTGCCAGCGCCACGTCGCCCAGCCGAGGATGAGCCAGCTGATGGCGGAGCACCACGGCCTGTACGACGTGCCGGCCTCGCCCCTCAACCCGGGCGGGATGGACGTCTCCGCCTACTCCGATATCGCCGAACGCGACAGGAGATCGCTGAACTCCGGCGGCACCGCCGATCCGGACGGCTGGGGCGACACCCATTACCACTCCGATCCGGTGCTCGCGGTCCCCTACATCACCGATGTGCTCGCTCGCGGCGTCGCCTTCCGCGGGCTCCCCGGAACGGACGCCGATGAGATCTTCTCCGTCGACTTCGCGAATCTCCTCCCGCTGGGAGGGCCCAACGCCTTCCGGATCCGCCTGATCAACGGCGCGGGAAAGCCGAACTACGATCGCGTCTCCCGGGTCCTGACGGTTCGTGTCCCTCCCGGCGAGACCGTCGACGTGGCCTACTCCAGCCGGATGAACGACGCCGACGTGGACCTGCTGGGGGTCTGGAACTGGTTCGTGCGGAGCGGGCACACGCCCAGCGGGGGACGGACCGTTGAGGACCTCCGTAAGCTCGCCGCCCAGGGACAGCTCTGGCAGCTGACCCCGCCGAAGACGCTGCGGCTCTCCCACGCGGTCATCCAGCCCATCGCACCGCCCGCCTACGTCAAGCCGGTGGCGGTGCGTCAGCCGGGAGACACCACGGCACGGATCATCGACGTGCTGAAGTTCCACCGGGCGAGCACGCACCACGTGGACGTCGAGGCGACGTGGACCGAGCCGATCGACGATCCCGGCAATCCCGAGCCGACCCAGCGCAAGGGCAGCGCGCACGTCGTGAAACTCGTGGCGGCGGCGGACGATCCCGAAGGCGACCGGCTCTCCCTCAACGACCTTCACGAGTTCCACGACACCATCCACCGCCAGGTCACCTTCGGCGCGAGCGCCTCGTCGCGCTACGTGGAGTTCTTCGTGAAGAAGGCCGAGGTCGCACTGTCGGGGACCACACCGGTCACGCTGGCCAAGGGCGGCATCGCGCCCGGAACCCTCACCGTCACCGATCTCCTCACCAACAAGGTCTTCAAGCAGGACTTCAGCTCGTCGAGCGAGGTGGTGGGGGACTACGTCGTGAACCACACGGCCGGAACGCTGGCCCGGTCCGGCCAGGGATCGGCCATCGCCGACGGTGCCACCGTGGCGGTCGAATTCGTCGAGGGCTCGGTGACCAGGACGAACACCGAGGCGCAGCAGCCGGTCGTGGTGAACGTCCGATCCTCGGCGCGGCCGTCGGTTCCCGACATCGCCTATATCGTTCCCACCTTCGGCTGGGAGAAGACGGCCGACAGCGCGAAGATCTCCAGCATCAGGCGCGGAAACGGACTGCGCGTATATCTCCGCCGCCCGTGGTACTCGTCGGGCGACGGCGAGATCCTGGGCGTTGTCCTGTTCGAGGGAAAGGGCGATCTGCCGGCGAAGCTCCGGCCGTACGTCACCTTGCGCGGGCAGGACCCGATATTCGCCTCCGCGCCGACAACGGTCGCCCCCGGCATGAGCGAGTTTCCGCTGGCACATGGAGCGAAGCCGGGATATCGCCTGGCCGAGTCGGACCATCTCAAGGAGCTCACCGAGACGGTCGCCGTGGCGCCGCACGCGGTCGCTTACGACAAGGATCGGCAGATGTGGTACTGCGACATCACGATGACGCAGGACAATTCCTACAACCCGTTTGTCCGGCTCGCGCTGGCGCGTTTCCAGCCGAACTCCTTGAGCGGCCTCGAGATATCACCGGTCGTGCTGGCCCAGTTCGCCCAGCTCAACCCGGACCGCACCATGTCGATGGTCTTCAACGCCTCTGACGCGACTCTCGTTCACGTCGGCGTCGCGGGCACGACCTACACGGCGGCCACGGACAAGAGATCGCACCTGAAGGTCCTGGTTCAGGTGGCCGACCCGAAGCCGGTCGGGGCTGTGGGCTGGAGAACGGACTCAGAGGTCGACCTCGCGCCGTCCGGCGGCCAGTGGGGCAGCGACATCAGGCTGCCCGCGGGCCGCGGCAGCCGGCAGATGCGGCTGGTGGTCGAGGAGCGTGAGCGGCTGTCCGACCAGGGCACCCGGCTCGTCTACGTAGACGCCATCGAGATCTGACAGCGAAGGAACGAAAACGATGAGACGAAGCCTCTGGTTTCCGCGCCTGGCGGTCGTGGCCGTCCTCGGCTGTTCCAGCGCGGTCGTCGTACATTCCACGGCCGATGCCGCGGGCGGACGGCCCTCCGCGACGGCGGGCAGGCCGCAGCCGAGGCAGGTGAAGTCACGCGTTCTGCGCACGTCGAAGGAGCTGGCGCGGCGCGCCGGGTCCGCCCTCCCGGCCGGAGGGTTCGGGAACGGCGTGTTCCAGGTCTATGAGACCCCGGCGGGCAGCAGCGCCGGGGTCGGCCAGTTCACGGTCATGACCGGCGCGAACAACCCTGCGGGCGCGGACCGCGACGTGCTGTTCGGCCAGGGAGCACCCGGGACGAGCTACATGATCGTCCGCGATGTGACCGCGGGCGTGGACTACGTACAGGGCCGGATGCTCACCCATGCGAACGAGGTCTCGCTCGACGATCGGGTGAGCTTCCAGCAGACCACGGGGACCACCAGGACGACCCGCTGGCAGGCCGGAGCCTTCGTCCTGAGCCAGGACGTCTCGGTCACCGGCGATACCGTGGCGAACTCGCGCGTCACCGTCACAACGACGATCAGCGACTTCAACACGCCCCGGCACAAGTACCAGATCCAGTATCTGTGGGACACCGCGATCGGCGCCGATGACGGACCCGTCGTCCAACCGCGGACGGCGGGCGCGCCCTACGGGCCGTTCGAGCCGACCGTCGGCATGGAGCAGACCAGCACGGCGCCGGGCGACACCGTCGTCGTCGACGGTCACGTCAACAGCGGGCCGCCGAGCCTGGCCGTGGCGCTGTCGGGCTCCGACAATCCCCAGGCGGCGCCCGACTCCGTGAAGTACCTGTGCTGGCCGGACGCGATCTTCGCTCCGCTCGGCGGATACGTCACCGACAACACCCGAGACATCAGCGACCCCCGGTCCGACTGCCTCAACCAGCAGGGAAACGCCGACTCGGCGGTCGAGTACCTCTGGTCGGCGGACGCGAACACGAGCCCCTCCGGGGAGGTCAAGGTCGCGGCCTCCCTCAGGATGAGCCCGCCGACGCCGTACGCCACGACGATGCGGGCCGGGGGCATCTCGCTCGGTTCGGCGACGGCGACCCTCACCGACACCGCGACCGGGAGGCCGATCGCGGGCCGAGCCGTGAAGTTCAGCGCCGGCGGCCGTACGGCCTGCGACATGGTCACCGATGCCGCGGGGAAGGCCACCTGCGGCGGCCTCCTCGGCGGGCTCCTCGGCTACGACGTCAGCTTCGCCGGAGACGCCATCTGGGCCCCGTCCACCGACCATGGCGGCCTCCTGCTGAGAGGCAGCCGGTCTTCGGGCGGGCGCGTTCGATGAACGACGTCCGGCCGGCGAGCGTGGCCGCTCGCCGGCCGGGGATCGTTCACTTGGCGTACATCAGGGTGCCGAAGCCGAGCTGGTCGTAGCCTCCGCTGTCAGAGCCGTAGTCGCCGCCTCCGCCTTCGGGGCGTCCGTTCCCGGCGATGGTGCCGATGTACGGGACGTCCAGGTAGAGGCGCCGGGCGTAGTGGTAGTAGATCATGTCCCACACCGGCCGCACCTGCCCGCGCGAGGCGGAGGAGATCACGGTCTGCGACTGCTTGGCGCAGTTGGTGCCGCTGCCCCAGTTGTAGGTGGTGAATGGCACGTCGTTGCCCGTGTTGTACTTGGCGACGTACTGGGCGGCCTTCATGAACCGCTGGCCGTCGTAGCTGTAGAGGTCGGTGCCCTGGTTCCAGGCCATCTCGCAGATGGCACCCATCTGGCCCATGCCCATCATGGTGTGGCCCTGGTCCCGGCCCGACTCCTGCCACTGGCCGAGGTCGTACCCGCCCACGTTGGAGTAGAGGAAGGGCACGGCGTGGGCGATGGAGCCGTTTCCCGCGCCGCTCTTGAAGTAGTTGACGGCCTGGTCGAACTTTGCCGCGTTGTCGGTGAGGATGCCGATGGCGAGGACCGAGGCGACGTTGCACAGATCCCAGTTCGCCCAGTAGTTGGTGATGCAGGCGCCGTTGTGCTGGGTGAGGAACTGGTTGTTGAGCGGGTAGAAGACGTTGACCATCATCTTCTGGAACCGGGCGAGGTCGAAGCCGCTGTAGCCGCGCATCAGCTCGGCGGCGTTGGCGAACTCCCAGCCGTAGATCCCGGCGGCGAGGAACCGGTCGGCGTCGCCGGTGACGGTCGTGAGCTTGGCGGACCAGGCGTTGAGGATGTCGCGCGCGCAGTCGCCGTTGGCGGTGGTTCCGGCGACGTTCCAGCGCAGGGCGTTCTGGTACGCGGCGGCGATGTCGTTGTAGAGGATGCCGTAGTTCTGGCCGGTGCCGCCGCGGATGATTGTGGCCTGCGGGTTGGGCTTCCAGGTGCTGGCGGAGTGTGGGTTGGCGACCAGCCGGTTCCAGCCCGACAGCCACGGGTCGTTTCCGGCTTTCACCCGCACCTTGGCGCGGTTGATGTCGCCCGCGTTGTGCAGCATGCCGGGGTGGGTGAAAGTGGCGGGCGCGGCGCTCGCCCTGCCGCCGATGAGCGCCGCCGCCGTGCCGGCCGCGGCGACGCCGCCGGCTGTGCGAAGCAGGTCGCGTCGGCTCATCCGGTGCGTGTTCCTGCCGTCCATCGTGGTGGAACTCCTTCCCTGCGGGGACCTCGTTTTCGGTCAGGAGGTGGTCTGCGTGACGCTCACGTGGTCGAAGAGCGCCGTCGTCTGGGCGGCCGGATCGTGGGAGCACACCACGAGCCCGGCGTAATAGGGGGCGTCGCCGAAGGCGGGGATGGTGCCCTGGCCGATGGGGGTCCAGGTCAGGCCGTCGGAGGAGACGTCCGCGGTGAAGGTGGTGCCGGTCCGTGTCAGGCGCAGCCAGAGCGGAAGCCGGACGGGCCCACTGCCCGCGATCGTGGTGGTGGCACCGGCGACGGTCTTGCGCAGCAGGAGCTGCGGCGTCCCGGCCTCGGCACTCCCCGTGCTGCTCACGACGGCTCCGGCCGCCTGGTCGAACGGCGAGGTCGACTTGGCCATGAGCAGGCCCACGCGATCGGCCGTCACCGCCCCCGTGCGGGAGACGACGCGAGCGGTGAGCGTGCGGTCGCCGGTGATGGGAACGCGGGCGAACTGCCCGGTCCAGCCTTGGCCGTTGACGTTGAGGTCGGGACCGGCGCCGCGCACGGTGAAGACGCCGCCGTCATGAGTCGTGATCCCCGGAGCGTGAACGGCGGCGACGCCAAAGGTGCCTGACCGCCGTTCGTCGAGGACGACATCGCCGACATCGCCGTACGACCAGGGTTCGGGCGGTGGCGTGCCGACCGTGAGGGGGAGGGGAGCGGAGACGGACGCCGTGGCGTTGGCCGCCGTCAGCACGACCGTGAACCGACCCGTCTCGGCGGGCTCCCCGGAGATCAGGCCGCTGCGCCGGTCCAGGCGGAGCCCGTCGGGCAGACCGCGGGCGGAGAAGAGCACCGGGTCGGACGAGGCGCTGATCAGGTACCGGAACGGTTCATCCCGGTCGGCGTACGCGACGGCCGGGCCGGTGATCACGGGTGCCGGCGGGGCCGGCATGACCGCGCTCGCCGGTGCCGAATGCGGCCCCCGGCCACCGGAGTTGGTCTTGGCGACGACGTAGCGATACGTGTTTCCAGGCTTCCCGGTGGCGTCGATGTACCGGATGCGGGCGCCGAAGCCGACGGGTGCCACTCCGGTGGCGATCGGCTTGTAGGGGCCGCTCGCGCTGGTGGAGCGCAGAACCGTGTAGGTCGCGGCGAGATCCGGGTCGCTCCAGGTCAGTTCGATCGCGCTGCGCCCGGCGTCGGCCCGCAGGCCGGTGGCCGTGCACGCGGGGCGAGGCGTCGTCCAGCCGCCATCGGCGCGGGCGGTCACGGTGACGTTGTCGAACGCGGCCGTTCCGGTCTCGGCGTACGGTTCGTCGACGCCGAGGCAGGAGCACAGCACCAGGCCGGCGTGGACCTCGGGGCCCAGGTCGATCTCGGTGGAGCCCACTTCGGTCCACTCCGCGCCGTCCGGGGAGATCGACCCGACGAAGCGGTTCCGCCTGCGTTCCAGCCGTACCCAGTACGGCATGCGCATCCGGTAGCCGTCGCCGGCCGCCTCCACGTACGGCGCCGCCAGCGGTGTCGCGGAGTCCGGGAGCGCGCCGAGGTTCGAGAGCGGGAAGGCGGCCGCCGTCGTGATGGCCTGCTGCTGCGACGGCGGCACCGGCGTGCTGCCGGTGGCCGACGTCGGGCCGCGGGACGAGGTCCGGGCGGCCCACACACCGCTCCAGGTGCTGAGCGGAAGCCTTGGATCAGCATCGAGGCGTGCGGCGCGTCGGCCGTCAACGCGCCGCGCATCGTCACGCCCACCTTGGAGTACTGCGAGCTCAGCGGCCACACGACTCGTGCCATGACGACGCCGTCGCCGCGCAGCGGAAGATGGACGAGGTGGAACGCGTCGGCCGTACCCCCGATGTCCGCGCCGCCGGCCTCCACGGTGAACCGCTCGCCGTCGAAGGCCGCGCTGCCCGGCGTCCGGACGTCACCGACGTCCCGGCCGGTCCACGGTTCCGGCAGGCCGGTGCAGGCGGCGATCACGGCCGAGCCGGCGCCGCGTCCGGAGGCGTTCGCCGCGGACACGGTGTAGTAGTACGTCCGGCCGTGGTGCGGTGGACGGTCCGTGTACGACGTCGACCCGACCCCGTCGGCGATCCGCTCGTACGGTCCGCCCGGGGCGCCGGCCCTCAGCACCGTGTAGGTGTCCGCCCACGCGGCGGCGAGCCAGGAGATCGTGACGGTGCTCTCCGCGGGCACGGCGTGCAGTCCGGCGGGCGCGGCCGGTGGGCCGGCGGGCGGTGCCGGCGCGGCCGTTCCCGCGAACGTCAGGGTGCCCCAGCTTGGCAGGTCGTCGTTGCTTCCCTCTACCGCGCGGGCGCCGCCGGGGCCGCGGAAGACCGCCTGTTCGGTGTACGGCGTGGGCAGCCCGCGGACACCGTGGTAGTGCGCGTAGGCCATCTCGTAGATCGGCGGCAGGTTGCCCCGCGAGATCGCTGAAACGGACTGCTTGATGTACTTGCCGGTCCGGTCCAGGTCCGGGACGAAGGGCACGTCGTGGCCGAGGTTGTAGCGCGCGGCGTACTCGACGTTCGCCAGGATCCGGTCGCCCATGTACCCGTACAGGTCGACGCCCTGGTTCCAGGCGACCTGTGCGACGTCGGCCAGCAGACCGACGGCCAGTTGCTCATGCCCCTGGTCGCGGCCGCTCTCCTGGCCCTGGCCGTCGGCGGTGACGACGCGGTGGGGAACGCTGCCGTTGCCCGCTCCGGCGGCGGCGAAGCGCAGGGCGTCCTCGAACAGGGTGCGGTCCTCGCAGAAGACGCCGATGGCGAGGATCGTCTGCATGGCCGTCAGGTCCCAGTTGCCGTTGGCGTAGAGCATGTAGCCAGAGACAGCCCGGTACCAGACGTCGAGGAAGGACTTCTCGCATCGGACGATGTCCGCCTGCGGCCAGCCGTCGTAGCCGCCGTGCCGCAGCAGTTCCGCCGCGTTGACGAACTTGAAGCCCTGCAGGCCGGCGCCGAGCTGACCGTCCGCTCCGGTGATGGCCTGCAGCGACGCCGACCAGGCGTTGAGGATGTCGCGCGCCTTGTCCGCGTGGGCCCGCTCACCGGTGACGCACCACATCAGCGCGTTCTGGTAGGCCGCGGCGGAGTCGGCGACCGCCTCGCTCATGTGGTTCGTCGGGCCCCGGCCCCAGGAAGTGATCTGTCCCGTGTTCTGCACGGTGTAGCCGGCGGACGAGCGGGGATGCGCGGCCAGCGCCAGATAGCCGGAGTAGACGGGGTCCCGGCGGGCCGCGACGGCCGCCTTCATGCGGTCCAGGTCGTCCTGCCGATGCAGGATCCCCGGGTGGGCGAAGGCGAAGGGCGTCCCCGCGTCCGCGCGCGCCCGCTCCTGCGGAAACAGCGGGGTGGCGAGCGCCAGGGAGGACGCCGCGCCGAGGAATCCGCGGCGGCTCAGCGCGCGGGTCATCGGCCGGCCGCCTGGGCTTCGGCGGTGGTGATGAACTTCAGGCCCGTCACGTGCTCGTTGGCGTACATCGGCACGAAATCCGACGTCAGGTACCAGCTGGGCTTCTTCATGCTGTCGGCGATCACTGTGCCGTTGACGACGAGATTCTCGAAGGTGACGTCCTTGATGAGGCGCTGGTCGTCGTAGCCGACCAGCACGGACGGGTTGGCGTGCGTGCCGGTGTAGCGGAGGTTCTTGACGTACACCGACTCGATGCCCCGCCCCGGCGAGGTGTTGTACTTCGTGTTGTACATGATCCGCATGTTGATCAGCTGGCCCTGGCGGAAGTCCTCGACCCGGATGTCCTCGCACCGCACGTTCTTGATGAGGTTGCTGTCCCCGGGGTTGAGCGCGATGCAGCCCTGGTAGAGCATCTGCGGCTCGCGGTGGTCGAGGATGTCGATGTTGCTGAAGGTCAGGTCGGAGAGCGTCTCGGGGCTGTCGGAGTTGCCGTGTGTGCCGACGTTGATCGGGTGGGCGACGTCGGCCCAGAGAGTGGAGTTCTTGACGGTGATGTCGCTGCTGTCGCCGTAGTAGTTCCAGCGGTGGTTGTAGATGGCGACGCAGTCGTCGGCATTGCGCATGAAGACACCGTCGATCACGGCGTTGCGGCAGCTGAACAGGTCGATTCCGTCCCCGTTGCCCTTGACGCTGAACGCCCGCATGTTCCGGATCGTCAGCCCGGTGACCTGACCGGCGGTGACGGCGTAGCCGTTCGGGTCCAGCATGGTGACGCCGTCGATGGTGATGTCGGAGGAGTATTCGGCGGTCACGCCGCCCCCGGGTGCCGCCCAGATGACGCCGCGTCCGATCAACCTGGCGTTCTGGACGTTCGAGAACACCACCCGTGACTTCAGCACGGCGCCGCCGGCGAGGTAGACCGTCGAGCCGCTCGGGACGGTCACGGTGCCATCGGTCGTGGTGTGCACGCCGGGGCCGAAGTAGATGACGTTCGGGTCGTCGGGGTGGGGAACGTCGGTCTCGACCGTGTTCGTCAGCAGGTGGACGCAGTCGAAGATGTCGTCATTGACCTGGATGACGACGTTGCGGGGCTCGGTCAGGGTGAACGTCAGGGTGTCGCCGTGCACCCTGGGCTCGATGCCGTAGGAGTCCGGCCGGATCCTGGCGCTGTGGATCCGGCCCTTGGTGTAGGTGACCGAGACCTCCACGGAGCCGGTGAAGTCGAAGTACGCCATGGAGGAGTTCTGCGTCTGACCGGCGCCGGTGGTGGTGTTGATCAGGTTGAGCGTGGCCAGGTACACGCCCAGCCGCTGCCAGCGGCGCCGCGGTGTGCGGACCTTCACGATGAAGCCGTCGTTGACCGGCGCCCCGTTCGGAACCGGGTAGGTGACCAGTGCGGCATCCGCCGCGTCGTCCGCCGCTCGTGCGGTGCCCGTCCTGCCGATGAGAGGGCCCGCCAGAGCCGCGGCACCAGCGGTCCGCAGGGCCGTGCGACGGGACATGAAGGCGCTCATCAGATACCTCCGAGGGGGGCTCTGCCTTGGGGCGGGGAAGGGTGCTGACGATAGAAAACGCTTACTGCGGAATGTACGACTGCCTGGGCGATGCCACAAGGGGTGGATGGCCGGGATGTTGCGCCGACGTTTCGTGAGGGTTGCGAAATGCCCGTCGTGAGCTGCTCATACGTGCGATCTGCCGGGTTCGTCGATCAGTGGTTGACCCCTCGGATGGGCTACCCTACGATAGAAATCGTTTTCTATTTAATCATGGGGAGTTGGTCTATGGCCGACCGGCCGAAAGCGCTGTTCGCCATGCGCCCGCGGTATTTGTCCCAGCTCTTCCCGGTGCCTCTCATGAGCCGCCTCGAGAAGCTGGTGGAGATCGACACCTCACTCGTGGCTCAGCGGTTCGATCAGCCGGAAATCGTCCAGGCCCTCGCCGATACCGAGATCCTGATCACCGGATGGGGCGCTCCCCGGCTGGACGACGCCGTCCTCGCGGCCGCCCCGCGGCTGCGTGCCATGGTGCACGCCGCCGGCAGCGTGCGCCACCTGGTCGGCGACGCCTGCTGGGAACGCGGTCTCCTGGTCTCCAGCGCGGCGCAGGCCAATGCCGTGCCGGTGGCCGAGTACACCGTGGCCGCGGTCCTGATGGCCGGCAAGGGCGTGTTCGAGGCCCGGGAGCGCTACCGCGCCGACCCCGACTACCGCCGTCCCGAAGACGATCCCGCCGTCGGAAACTACGGGCGCCGGGTCGGCCTGATCGGGGCGTCCAGGGTCGGCCGCCGCGTGCTCGAACTGCTCCGGCCGCACGACCTGACCCTGACGCTCGCGGATCCCTACCTGGACGCCGCCGAGGCCGGCCGCCTCGGCGCGGAGCTCCTGCCACTGGACGAGCTGCTGCGCACCAGCACGATCATCAGCGTGCACGCGCCGGACATCCCGCAGACCCGCGGCCTGCTGGACCGGCGACGCCTGGCGCTGATCCCGGACGGCAGCATGCTGATCAACACCGCGCGGGGCGCCCTCGTCGACCATGACGCGCTGATCGCGGAGCTGGTCAAGGGCCGGATCAGCGCGGTCCTCGACGTGACCGACCCTGAGCCGCCGCCCGCCGACTCGCCCCTGTTCCAGCTGTCCAACGTCTTCCTGACCCCGCACATCGCGGGCTCGATGGGCAACGAGCTGGAACGGCTGGGCCGGAGCGCGGTCGAAGAGCTGGAACGACTCACAGCCGGGCGGCCGCTCGGCCACCAGGTGAACAAGATCGATCTGGACCGCGTGGCATGACCATCCGGGAGGCGGGGTGGAGCCAATAGCATGACCTTGGACAGGTCGACAGGCGGGGAGGATCGATGGCGAGACGCTCGGCCGCCGACGGCGCATCGCTCGAACGCCGCACGATCAAAGAGGTGGCCGCCCGCGCGGGAGTGTCCCCGGCGACCGTGTCCCGGGTCATCGGCGGCACCTACCCGGTCGCCGCGGCCACCCGCGCCCGCGTACGGCGGGCGATGCGTGAGCTCGACTATGTCGTCAACGCCAACGCCCGCGCGCTGGTCGCCGCCACGTCGAACACCGTCGCCTTCGTCGTCAACGACGTCACCGGGCCGTTCTTCGCGCACATCGCCCGCGGCGTGGAGGAGCAGGCCACCGCCGAAGGCAGGCTGTGCCTCGTCTGCACCACCCACGGCGACCCCGATCGCGAGCTCGCCCTGATCAACTTGATGCGAGAGCAGCGCGCGGAGGCGGTGATCCTGGTCGGCGGTGTTCCGGAGACACCGGAGTACCAGGACCGCATGGCCAAGCTCGCCAACGCCCTGGACGGGAGCGGTTCTCGCCTGGTCCTGTGCGGACGGCCGGCGCTGAACCAGGACGTCCCGCAGACCGTGGTCGAGTACGACAACGAGGGCGGCGCCTTCGCGATGACCAGCTACCTGCTGTCGGCCGGTCACGAACGCATCGCGCTGCTCGGGACGATCGACGACCTGCCGACCTCGACCGGGCGGGTACACGGCTACGAACGCGCACTGCGCGGCCGCGGCCTCTCCATGGACCCGAACCTGATGGTCAAGGGCCCCTTCGCCCGCGAATTCGGATACCGCGCGACACGTGACCTCCTCGGCCGGAAGGCCGAGTTCAGTGCGATCTTCGCCATGACCGACATGATCGCCGCCGGCGTGCTGTTCGCGCTGCGCGAGGCGGGAGTCCGCGTTCCGGACGACGTCTCCGTGGTCGGCTACGACGACATCCCCCTCGCCGAAGACCTCTTCCCGGCGCTGACGACCGTGCACGTACCGCACGAAGAGCTCGGTCGCGCCGCGGTCCGCATGGCCCTCAACCGGAGCGAGCACGGCGGCGGCCAGCACCTGAAGATGGGGACCCACATCGTCATCCGCGACTCCGTCGGGCCGGCGCGGAGCTGACGACAGGTCCTCGCGTTCCATCCATCGCCGGCACGTACGGAAGGATCACGATGACCCCGGGCCGGATACAGAACCCCGTACTGCCCGGCTTCCATCCGGACCCGAGCATCGTGCGCGTCGGCGCGGAGTACTTCCTCGCGACGTCCACTTTCGAGTGGTATCCGGGCGTCATGGTCCACCGCTCGGCCGACCTCGTCCGCTGGGAGCCCGCCGGCCACATCCTCGACCGACCCGACCTGCTCGACCTGCGCGGCGTGGCGGACTCCGCCGGGGTCTGGGCGCCTTCTCTCTCGTACCACGACGACCGGTTCTGGCTGGTCTACAGCATCGTGCGGACCGTGGGTTCCCCGTTCAAGGACGTCGACAACCTGCTGATCACCGCACCCGCGATCGATGGCCCCTGGTCGGAACCGATCTTCCTCAACTCCTCCGGCTTCGACCCGTCACTGTTCCACGACGACGACGGCCGCAAATGGCTGGTGAACCAGCAGTGGGATCACCGCGAGGGCCACCCGTCCTTCGCGGGGATCGTCCTCCAGGAGTACGACCACGGCGAACGTGCCCTGGTCGGGGAGCCGGTCAACGTCCTGCGCCATGACGAGCTCATCGAGGGGCCCAACCTCTACCGCCGCGACGGCTGGTACCACCTGATGCTCGCCGAAGGCGGCACCGGCTGGAACCACGGCATCCTGATGGCCCGCTCCCGCTCCCTGACCGGTCCGTACGAGATCGACCCCGGTGGTTCCCTGCTGACCACGCGCGATTCCCCCGGCTTCCCTCTGCAGAAGGCCGGGCACGGCGAGCTCGTGGAGACCGCCGACGGCGAGTGGTATCTCGCGCACCTGGCCTCCCGGCCCGTGGCCACTCCCGATGGGCCTCGCTGCATCCTCGGGCGCGAGACCTGCCTGCAACGGGTGGAGTGGACGAGCGACGGCCGGCTGCGGCTCGCCGACGGCGGCAGCGGGCCGCGGTTGGAAGTCCCGGGACCGCGCTCGGCGTCCGCCGCGCCACCGCTCGCCGATGGCGGCGGCAGGCCGCGGTTGGAGGTTTCGGGACCGCGCTCGGCGCCCGTCGCGCCACCGCCGGCGCGGCCGAGCCGTGACGACTTCGACGCTCCTGAGCTCGGCCCGACGTGGAGCACGCTTCGGGTGCCCGCCGACGCGTCCTGGCTGAGCCTCACCGAACGTCCTGGCTGGCTGCGCCTGCGCGGCAGGCAGAGCCTCCACTCCCTGTTCGAGCAGAGCCTCGTCGCCACGCCCCTCACCGCCGTGCGCTGCGAGGCCCGGACCGTGCTGGACTTCCGTCCCTCGCATTTCTCCCAGCTGGCGGGCTTGATCTGCTGGTACGACACCACCACGCACTACTACCTTCGGGTGACCCACGCCGAGGGGCGCGGACGCGTCCTCGGGATCGTCCTCACCGACGATGGCGTCTACCACGAGCTCCCCGACGACGACCTCGAGATCGCCGACTGGCCGCTGGTGCACCTGCGCGCCCGTTTCGACGGCGCCGAGCTGCGCTTCTCCGCCTCGCCGGACGGAGACGACTGGCGGCCGGTGGGCCCGGTCCTCGACGCGAGCAGGCTCTCGGACGACTACGGCGACCGGCTCCGCTTCACCGGCGCCCATGTGGGTGTGTGCGCCCAGGACCTCGGCGGCACCCGGACCCCCGCCGACTTCGACCTCTTCGAGCTGCGCACCCTCTAGAAGGCGGCCCTCCGGTCTCTAGAGCCGGCGGGCCGCGCGGTCACTTCAGGCTTCCCAACGTCACGCCGGAGCGCCAGTAGCGGCGCATCGCCACCATCATCACGGCCATGGGGATGATGGACAGCAGGCATCCGGTCAGGACCAGGCTGGTGAGGTCGACGCCCGTTTCGGCGCGCTTGCCGCTCCAGTTGTACAGGCCCAGGGCGAGCGTCCAGTTGTTCTCGCTGCGCAGCACGGTCAGCGGCAGGAAGAAGCTGTTCCAGGTGTTCACGAAGGCGAGCAGGAACACGGTGGCGCCGCCGGTGGTCATCAGCCGCAGCACGATGCTGACGAAGATCCGTAGCTCTCCCGCGCCGTCCAGGCGGGCGGCCTCGAGCAGCTCGTACGGGACCGCCGACTCGGTGTAGACCTTGGCCAGATAGACGCTGAACGGGTTGATCAGGCAGGGGATCAGCATCCCCCAGGGGGTGTCCACCAGCCCCAGGGAGGAGAAGAACAGGTAGAGCGGAAGGGTGAGCAGCGCGGTGGGGACCAGGAACGATCCCACCACGCAGGCGAAGACGACCTTGCGACCGGGAAAGTCGAACCGGGCCAGTCCGTAGCCGGCGGCGAGCGCGACCAGCGTGCCGCCGAGGGAGCCGACCCCCGCGTACAGGAACGAGTTGGCGATCCAGCGCCAGAAGATGCCGTGGTCGTAGCCGAACACCTGGCGGATGTTCTGCCACAGGTGCATGCCCGAGAACCACAGCCCGTTCGTCTGGTAGAGGCCCGCCTGATCCTTGGTGGCGGCCACCAGCAGCCAGTAGACGGGGAACAGGCTGTACAGGGCGAACAGGACCAGCCCGATCAGGACGAAACGGTGACCGGCGCGGCGCGCCGCCGGGCTCACGTTGTCGGGACGGGTGCGCCGCCGGATCGTGGCGTGCCGAGGCCGCGGCTCGGCCTTCGGAGTGTCGTCGGACACCGCTGTCATGCGCCCTCCCGGGTCGTGAGCCGGTAGAAGACGTAGGACGCGGCGCCCAGCAGGACGGCCAGCAGCACCGACAGCGCGGCGGCGTAGTTGTAGTTGCCGGCGTTGAACGCCTGGTTGTAGATGACCATGATCGGGGTGAAGCTGTCGGTGACGGTCTGCGGGGTGACGTGCCGGAACAGCATCGGCTCGTTGAAGATCTGCAGCATGCCGATGATGGAGATCATGCCGGTGAGCACCAGGGCTCCGCGGACGTACGGCACCTTGATGCGGAGCGCGATCCGCAGCTCGGACGCTCCGTCGACGCGGGCGGCGTCGAACAACTCGTGCGGCACGCTCTGCAGCGCCGCATAGATGATCAGCATGTTGTAGCCGATGCCGTGCCAGGTGAGCAGGTTGCCAATGGAGGGCCAGACCATGCTCGGGGCGAAGAAGTTCAACGACCAGCCGAAGGCCTTGCCGAGCGCGGTGAGCGGGCCGACGTTCGGGCTGTAGAGGTTGACCCAGACGATCGCCGCGACCACGCCCGGGATCATGTACGGGACCAGCAGCGCGATCCGGAACCGATTGGCGACACGGCCGGTCAGGTGGTCGAGGAGCAGGGCGAGCAGCAGGCTGATGATGAGCATCGCGGGAATCTGCACGCAGGCGAAAAGGAAGACTCGCCCCACCGCGCCGAGGAACGTCGCGTCGGACAGCCCACGCTGGTAGTTGTGCAGGCCCGCGAACCGCGTCGTGCTGCCGCTCAGGCCCAGCCCGGACTGCCGGACGGTGAACAGGCTGCGTTCGATGGCGTAGCCGATCGGCACCACGTACAGGAAGACGAAGCCGAGCAGGAAGGGCGCCGTGAACCCGGCGCCCTTCCAACGCTGCGCGCGTACCATGCCGCCTCAGCCCTCGACGCTGATGCCGCGGGACTTCAGGTCGTTCACCGTCCACTGCTGCATATGGGCCAGTAGATCGGTGACCTTCTGCTGCTTGGTCATCACCTTCGCCCAGCCGGTGGCCATCTCGGTGTACATCGCGGTCCAGTCCGGGCCGAACGTCCAGTCCGTGGCGACGAGGGGGAAGCTGTCGGTGACCACCTTCTTCGAGGCGTCGTAGCTGCCGCCCAGCAACGTTTTGGGGAGCGCGTTGTCGATGAAGGGCGAGGAGTCGGCCACCGCGGGCATGAGACCGTCACCCGTGGCGGGGTCGGCCATGATCTTGACCGCTCCGGGGTCGGTCGACAACCACAGTGCCGCCTGCGCTGCCTGCGCGCGGTCCTTGCACTGCGAGGTGACGACGTTCAGCCCGCCGCTCTTGTTCGTCCCGGCCGGGGTACGGGGGGCTTCGCCGTTGAAGGTGGGCCAGGGCGCGATCGCCCACTGTCCCAGGGACTTGGTGAAGTTCTTCACCATGCCGGCCATCTGCCAGGTGGAGATCTGGCGGGTGACCGTTCCGCCGCTGTCGTAGTTGCGCTGTACGGCGGCGTAGTCGGAGAAGGACAGGCTGGAGTTGAGGTTGTCGTCGATGATCTGCTGGATCACCGCGGCCGCCTTGAGGGTGGCGGGGTCCTGGAAGTTCACCTTCCACTTGTCGCCGTCGATGCTGTACCAGTGCGCACCCGCCTGCATCGCGAGCGTCTCCAGGGTGCTGGGGTCCTCGCCGGCGTAGTTGGTGATCTTGACGCCGTGGGCCTTCAGCGTCTTGCCGGCGGCGATCACATCGTCCCAGGTGGCGGGCGGCTTGAGCCCGTACTTCTTGAAGACGTCGGTGCGGTAGATGGTGAAGGCGGGCGAGGAACTGGTGGCGACGCCGTAGGTCTTGCCCTGGACGAGAGTCCCGGCGTAGGCGCCCGGATTGAACTCCGCCTTGTGCGGGGCGATCCACTGGCTGATGTCGGCCAGCATGCCCTGTGAGACGAAGGTCGTGACGTACTCGGCGGTGCTCTGCATCAGGCAGGGGGCGTTGCCGGCCTTGAACGCGTTGGTCAGCTGCTGCGGCGCCGTGGCGTCCGTGATCTTCGTGTACTTGATCTGTACGTCCTTGTGACCGGCGTTGAAGGCCTTCACGGCGGCCGCCTGGCCTTGGTCCCAGCCCCAGTAGGCCAGGGTGGCCGGGCCGGACGCCTTCGAACCGGACGTGCCGCAGGCCGTGAGCAGGCCGCCGACGGCGAGGGCCGCCACGGCCACGGGAAGACGCCTCCTGGTCGGGTTCATCGGGCTGCTCCTTGTTTCACGCGGAGGGATCTTTGCGGGGTTCGGGATGGCCGACATGGCTGGGGCATGGTCGGTTTCCTCGGCTCTGAGCGCGTGGACGCCGGTCGGTGAAGGTGGTCGCGGCTCGCCTGATAGCGGGGGTTTGTCGGCGGGTATAGAAAACGATTGCTGTTGAATGTAGGTACCAGCCACCGATAAGGCAAGAGGGGCAAGGCGGTTTGTTGCCGGGGCTTACGTCAGGTCGTACCATGACGATAGAAAACGTTTTCTATCGTGTGCGGAGGGTTCATGACCGGCCGAGGCATCCTCGTGTACACCCGGACGACGGCCTACCGGCACGACTCCATCCCCGCGGGCGTCGCGGCCTTCCGTGAGCTGGGCGCGCGACACGGCTTCTCCGTGCACGCCACCGAAGACCCCGCGGCGTTCACCACGGAGCGGCCGGCCGCCTGGGACGCGGTCGTCTTCCTCTCCACGAGCGGAGACGTCCTGGAGCCGGCGGGACGAGAGGCGCTGCGGACGTACGTCGCCGAGGGCGGGGGATTCCTGGGGATCCATTCGGCCGCCTGCACGGAGTACGACTGGCCCGAATACGGCGCGCTTCTCGGCGCCCGCTTCAACGGGCATCCGGAGATGCAGCCGGGCCTGGTACGGGTGCTCGACCGGGCGCATCCGGCAACGGCGCACCTGCCGGAACGCTGGCACCGGACCGACGAGTGGTACGACTTCCGCGACGGGCCCGCACAGGTCCGGGTCCTGGCGACGATCGACGAGCGCAGCTATCGCGGCGGTCACATGGGACCAGACCACCCGCTCGTCTGGTGCCGAGAGTACGGCGCCGGCCGTACCTTCTACACCGCGCTGGGCCACCCCGCGGAGGCCTTCGCGGAGCCGGACTTCCGCGAGCACCTGCTCGGTGCCCTGCGCTGGGCCGCCGGCTGGACTCCCGACGGGACCGACGACCGCCCTGCCGCGGGCGACGCCGAGACGCAGGGTTGAGCCCGCCGGGGGTGTGACACCCTGACCGGGTGCGTGCGTTCTCCCAGCTGACCTTGGACGGGTCCGTTGACCGTTAGCTGGTGATGCTTGCTCAGGCCGGTGATGCGGCCGCGCTGGGTTCGCTGCTGGCCCGGCATCGTGCCGGCATGTTCGCCGTGGCGTTGAGTGTGCTGCGGGATCGGGACGAGAGCGAGGACGCGGTCCAGGACGCGTCGATCCTCGCGTTGGCGCGGATCGGTGACCTGCGCGATCCGGCTGCGATCGGGCCGTGGCTGAAGATGATCGTTCGCAACGTCTGCCGGAAGCGGCCGCGTGTCACCACCCCGATCCTGACCGGCGGCCTGCCGGTGGCGAACTCGGTCGATCCGCAGGAGCTGTTGGAGCGACACGCACTGCGCGACTGGGTATGGCATGCGATCGGGCAACTGTCACAACCCCTTCGGGTGGTGGCGCTGTTGCGGTACTTCTCCTCAGTGACCCGATACGAGGAGATCGCGGCCGGGCATCGTCGACCTTCCGGGACCAACGGTCACCTCGCCGGGGGAGCGGGGACCGGTGCTGTGCTGCCGAGCCGTCAGGCGTTGGGAAGACCCCAGTACTGGTAATCGTTGTTGGTGTTGCAGCCGTTCTCCCTGTTCAGGCATCGGCGTGCCAATCGGCGCTTCGGGCCGGCCACACACGTGCACCGCCAAGGGTGCGCTCCAGGCTCTCGTTGGAGGGCACTCCTTCACCTGATGAGAGTGACCACGACCTTGACCGCCTTGAGCATCGTCCGTAGACAGCAGCGAGGGCTCCAGGCAGAATCGCTGGCAGAAATTTCGGCAGTTTCACCGCGAATCGGGGGATCGGGTGCGTGGCCAGTCAGACGCAGGACTTGG